>JBOGJI010000285.1:0-40187 GCA_050747865.1 Thermoanaerobaculia bacterium | reverse complement strand
TAGCCCCAGCTATGCCTGCGTCAGCGCGCCTTGCCAGCGACGAAGATGACTCGCGCATCTGGCAAAGCCATGTTGGAGACACAACACTAGCCGGGTCGCCGGCAGCTCACAGCCGGCTCAGATCGCGCCCGAACACACGGGCCTTGAGCCAGTCGAAGAGGACGTTGGCCTTGTTGCTCCAGCTCACCAGCTTGGTGAGATAGACGGAGCGCCAGAAGAGCCAGGCGGAGCGGCCCTTCCACGGGGCGTGCGGCAGGTCGGCCAGGGCCCGGCCGGCGCCGATGTAGGCGAGCATGCCCAAGGGGCGGTAGCGGAACGGCGATACGTCCCGACCGTCGAGACGCCGCGCCAGGGCGCGCGCCAGGTATTTGCCCTGCTGCTGCGCCACCTGGGCGGTGGCCGGGAGCGGCGGCTCCCCCACCGCCGCGCAGTCGCCGAGCGCGTAGATATCGGTCTCTCCCCGCAGGAGTAGTTGCCCGTCCACGGCCAGGCGCCCTCGTACCAGCGGCGCGCCCAGCTCCGAGACCAGGCGGGTGGCGGTGTTCCCTCCCGCCCACACCACCATGCCGTACGGGATGGACTCGCCTCCGGCCAGGCGCACGGCCTTACCGTCGATTTCCACCACCTTGCTGCCGGTGCGCACGACTATGCCTTCGCGGCGGAAGTGCCGGCTGGCGTAGTCCGCCAGCGCCCGGTGGAAACCGCCGAGGATGCGCTCCATGGCCTCGAGCAGGACCACCGACGCGAGCGGCGCCAGCTCGGGATAGAGGCGCGCCAGCTCGCCGTGCAGGAGATCCTGGATCTCCGCCGCCACCTCGACGCCCGTGGGGCCGCCGCCGCAGACGACGACGCGCAGGCGACGGCGCGTCTCCTCGTCGCTCAGACCCGGCACCTCGGCAGCGACGAAACGCGCCAGCAGCTCGCCGCGGATGCGGCGGGCGTCCTCGACGTCGGCGAGCGGCAGCGTGTGCTCGGCCACGCCGCGGATACCGTAGTCGTCCACCCGCGCCCCCACCGCGATCACCAGCAGGTCGAACGGAACCTCGAACTGCTCGCCGGTCACCTCCGAGCAGCAGGTCACGACGCGGCGCTCGTGATCCACCGAGCCGGCCGCGGCCCCGATCACCTCGACCTGCCGCAAGCGGCGCCGCGCCGCCTCCAGGATGCTGCGCGGCTCCACCGTGCCGCTGACCGCGGAGGGGAGCAACGGCGTGAACAGGAAGTAATTGCGCGGCGATACCAGGGTCGCCCGCACACGCGTCCGCAGGAGCTCGCGAGGAAGCCGCGAGAGGAGCGAGTACCCTCCGAAGCCGCAACCTAACACCACGAGACGAGGCCCGACTCCCCTGCGCGAGACAACCTGTGACGCGGGGCTCTTCATCGATAACTGGCCACCGGCCACCGGCTGATTGAGCTTCAGGCGGCGAGGCCGGCTGCCTGGCGCAGCTCGTGCGCCTTCGCAGTGCTTTCCCAGGGAAAGCCGTCTTGCGCGCGGCCGAAGTGGCCGTAGGCCGCGGTGCGCCGGTAGATCGGCCGCAGTAGATCGAGCGACTCGATGATCTGTCGCGGCTGCAGCCGGAAGTGCTGGCGCACCAGGCGCTCCATCTGACGGTCAGAGACCCTGCCGGTGGCGAACGAGTCGACGTGGACGGAGACCGGCTCGGCCACGCCGATGGCGTAGGCGAGCTGCACCTCGGCGCGGTCGGCCAGGTCGGCGGCCACCAGGTTCTTGGCGATGTGGCGCGCCATGTACGTCGCCGAGCGGTCGACCTTGGTCGGATCCTTACCCGAGAAGGCACCGCCGCCGTGGCGGCCGATGCCGCCGTAGGTGTCGACGATGATCTTGCGGCCGGTCAATCCCGAGTCGGCGGCCGGGCCGCCCTTCACAAACGACCCCGTGGGGTTGACGTGGTAGGTCGTGCCGTCGAGCAGCTCGGCGGGCAAGGCCTTGCGGATGACCTCGTCGATCACCGTCTGTCGCAGCTCGTCCTGCGAGATCCCTTCCGCGTGTTGGGTCGAGACGACCACCGTGTGCAGCCGCACGGGCCGCTCGTCCTCGTACTCCACCGTGACCTGGGCCTTGCCGTCGGGCCGCAGCCATGCGATCTCGCCCGCGTGACGCGCCTCCGCCAGCCGGCGGGTCAGGCGATGCGCCAAGGTGATGGGTAGCGGCATGAGGCTCTCCGCGTCCTCGCGGCAGGCGAAGCCGAACATCATGCCCTGATCCCCCGCTCCCCCGGTGTCGACGCCCATGGCGATGTCCCCGGATTGCTCACCGACGAAGTTGCAGACGCGGCAGCCGTCGGCGTCGAACCCCAACGCCGGGTCGTTGTACCCGATGTCGCGGATGACCTGGCGAGCCAGGGCCTCGAAATCGACCGTCACCGAGGGGTCCACGCGCACCTCGCCCGCGAGGACGACCTGCCCCGGAACCACCAGGGTCTCGCAGGCAGAGCGAACGTAGGCGGGGTCCTTCCCTGCATCCAGGGTCGCGGTCAGGAGAGCGTCGAGGATGGCGTCAGAGACCTGGTCCGCCACCTTGTCGGGGTGCCCCTCGGTGACGGACTCGGAGGAGAACAGGCGGCGGTTCGTGTCGGTCATCCGGTGATGCTAGCAAACCCCGGGGGAAATCGGATCAGCGGTTCCACCGCACCGGACGGCCCTCGACGACACCGTAGAACAGGGACGCCAGGGCGTGCAGCGTCGCCTGCGCGATCGCCGAGCGGCGCGTCTCCAGACCGCCGGTCAACGACGCGATCAGGCCGCCGGCCCGCCGCGTCCCCGGCAGGTGGCGGACGGCGCCGGGTTCCTCCAGCCCGGACAGGAACCGCTGCGGAATCTCCACCGAGCCGCTGCCTCCGACCGCCTCCCCCACCGTGCTCCACAACACCGTCCAGCAGCGGACGAAGACGTGATGGCTGTCCTCGAGGCGCAGGGCGTGAGTTCCGCCTTCGGTGGCGACGAGGAAGTGATAGGCGCTCCCGGCCTCGGCCCGCATCTGGTCGAGGCCGGAGCGGGCCACCCCGAGGATCGCCTCGTCCGACAGCAGCAGGGGATGCCCTCCGGCCGCGTCACCGTGGGGCACGACCACCACCGGCACCGGCCGTCCCGGGGCACCTTCGAAGTACCGACGAAAGCCGTCGCGCACTCCGAGCAGCACTTCTGGACGACTCCCCCCCGCCACCGCGACCTCGACGCCGGTTTGGAGCCTCTGCCAGAAGTCCCTAATATTGAGAGTCTGTGACTCTAAGGCGCCGCTCATGATCACCAGTCGAAGAAACCAGAAGCTCAAGGATATGAAGCGCATCCGGCGCTGTAAAGGTGCCCCCGGCGAGGCCCTGCTGGAAGGTCCGCACCTGATCAGCGCGGCGCTGGCGGCGGGTCTCCCGGTCAACTCGGTGGTGGCGACCCCGGCGTTCTGGGACAGCGAAGATGCAGCGGCCCTCCGCCGTGCCCTCCCCCACCCTCCCGAGCTCGCCGCGCCCGAGGTGCTCGAGGAGCTCGCCGACGCCGACTCCCCGCGCGGCATCGTGGCGCGCACGCTCCTCCGCCTGTACCGCTGCCCCGCTCCCGATGTCGCGCCCGAAGCCACCGAGGCGCCGAACGCCTGGCCGGCCGGCCGAGCGCTTGCGCGAGGCCCTGGGAACGATGTCGCCAGCAGCCTGGAGCGAAGCGACAGGCTGGCCGCTTCAGGCGCCGGCCTTTGGCCGGCGCTGCCGGCGCAACGCGGCGGCGTCTACGTCTACCTGGACCGCGTCCAGGACCCGGGCAATCTCGGCGCCATCGCCCGCGTCGCCGAGGCCACCGGCGTGGCGGCACTGGTCCTCAGCCCGGACTGCGCGCACCCCGAGCACCCCCGCAGCCTCCGGGCCTCCGCCGGCAGCCTCCTGCGCATCGCCGTGGCCCCGAGCGTGGAGCTCCCGGCCCTGACCCGGCACCTCGCAACCCTCTCCCCGCGCGTCGCCGTCCTCGAGCCGCGAGACGGCACCGAGCTCCACCGCGCCACCGCCGACCTCGAGGGCACCCTCATCCTCGTCCTCGGCTCCGAAGGCTCGGGCGCGCGCCCCGACATCTTCGACGCCGCCGACGTCCGGCTCACCATCCCCATGGAATCTCCCGTCGAATCCCTCAACGTGGCCGTCGCCGCCGCCGTGGTGCTCTACGAACGACGCCGCTCCTCCCCTATCACTCGCCCCGGGCCGCGCGCAGGGCGGCGGTGAGGGCGGGGACGATCTCGTGGAGATCCCCGACGACGCCGTATTGGGCGAGCTTGAAGATCGGCGCGCCCGGGTCTTTGTTGATGGCCACGACGACGCGGGAGCCTTTCATGCCGACCAGGTGCTGGATGGCGCCGGAGATGCCCACCGCCAGGTAGAGCTTCGGTGCCACGGTCTGTCCCGAGGAGCCGATCTGGCGGTCGCGCGGCAGCCAGCCGTTGTCGATCACCGGGCGGCTGGCGCCGATCTCGGCGCCCAGCTCGCGCGCCAGCTCCTCGATCGGGGCGAGCTTGTCGGCGCCGCCCACTCCCCGCCCGACGCCGACAATGATCGGCGCCTGGCCCAGGTCCACCTGGTCGCCGGCCACGTCCTCAATGCCGAGGATCTCGCGATCCGCGGCGATCTGGGCGTGCGAGAGGTCCACGGTCTCGATGTCGCTGCTGCCCCGGGGGGCGTCCGAGGCGGCGAACGCGCCGGCCTGGATCGTCGCCAGGACGGGGGTGTCGCCGCCGGTGACGCGCACCGTGGCCTGCAGCTTGCCGCCGAGCACGGGACGGCGCCACAGCAGCTCGTCGTCGCCCTCCGGAGAGCCAGTGAAGCCGGTGACCTCGGGGATGAGCGCGCCGCCCAGCGCCTGGGCAAGGCGGGGCACGTGGTCGACGGACTGGTAGCTGTGCGGGAAGAGGACGATGTTGGGCTGGCGGTCCCGGATGAGGGACTCGAGGGCGGCCACGAAGGCGCCGGGCGTGTACGGGTCGAGGGCCGGATGCTGGACGGCCAGGACCCCGGCCAGGGCGTAGGCGGCGAGCTCGGCGGCCGCGGGCTCGGGGGTGGCCGACAGCACGACGCCGCGGACCTCGCCGTCGACGCGCGACGCCAGGACGTGCGCGGCCGCCAGGGTCTCCAGGGACATGCGGTGCAGCTTGCCGCCGCGCTGCTGGGCGACGACCCAGATCCGGCGGCTCATGAGAGCACTCCCGCTTCGCGCGACAGCTTCTCCACCAGGGCCTGGGCCACGGTCGCGGCGTCTCCTTCGAGCATCTGGGCTCCGGCGCCGCTCTCGGGGAGGGCCACCCGCACGATCTCGGTGCGCGATCCCGCGCGGCCGGCCGCGTCGGCGGCGAGCCCGACGGCGGCGAGGTCGAGGGAGTCGATGGGCTTCTTTTTCGCCTGCATGATGCCTTTCAAGGAGGCGTAGCGCGGATGGTTGATGCCGGCCTGGACCTGCAGCACGGCGGGCAGCGAGAGGCGGAAGATCTCGTTCTTGCCGCTCTCCATCTCGCGGGTCACGCGGGCCGCGGCCCCTCCTGCCTCGAGCTCGATGCCCATGACCAGCCAGGCGTGGGGCCAGCCCAGCTCGCCGGCGAGCATCGAGCCGGTGGCGGCGAAGCCGGTGTCGTCCGACTGCGAGCCGGTGAGCACCAGGTCGAAGCTGTCGCGGCGGATCGCCGCCGCCAGGGCGCGCGCCGTGGCCGCGGCGTCGCCGCCCAGGAAGGCCTCGTCGTGCAGGTGGACGGCGCGGGCGGCGCCCAGAGCCAGCGCCTTGCGCAGGGCGTCGCGCACGCGCTCCGGCCCGAGGCAGAAGACCGTGACCTCGCCGCCGTTGCGCTCGGCCAGCGTCAGAGCCTCTTCCAGCGCGTATTCGTCGCTCTCGTTGATCCCGAACGCCAGGTCCTGCTCGTCGACCCAACGCCCGTCCGCGGCCACCCGCAGGCGGGCCTCGGTATCGGGTACCTGTTTCAAACACACGGCGATCCGCATGTGACCTCCTCCAGCTCGTGATTGTCTGAGTACCAAGACGTTGCGGGCCTTGCGGCCCGCTGGCGCGATTCTAGCAGGGTGGCACCACCGGTGCGTGGACAGCCATCAGCCCCCATGCTACCTTCTGCGCCGCCGAAGCCAGCGAGAAGACCACGGAGAGCCGATGCCTACATTCCCCACACCCCTTCCGCTCCTGCTCCAGGGCCCGACCACGACGACCACCAACCCCTTCCTCCTGTTCATGGAGTCGGCGGGGTGGACGGGCAGGTTCGTGTTCGTGCTGCTGGTGGTCTTGTCGATCGCCAGCTGGGCCGTGATGATCAGCAAGTGGCTGCAGTTCCGCCGCGGGGGGCACCACACCGGCCGCTTCCTCGACGTCTTCCGCCGCAGTCAGCGCTTCAGCGAGGTACATGCCGCCTCCACCAGGCTGCACGCCTCGCCGCTGGTGGGGCTCTTCCAGGCCGGCTATCTGGAGGTGGACGCCCAGATCAAGGCCCAGGGAAAGGACGGCGGGACGGGCGGGCCGTACCGGCTCAAGTCCCTCGACACCCTGCAGCGCAGCATGCGTCGGGCCTACGGCGACGAGCTGCTGGCGCTGTCGCGGGGCACCGGCCTGCTGGCCACCACGGCGGCCGCCAGCCCGTTCATCGGCCTTTTTGGCACCGTCTGGGGCATCATGCTGACGTTTCAGGACATTGGCACCACCGGCTCGACTTCGCTGGTCGCCGTGGCGCCGGGAATCGCCGAGGCCCTGGTCAACACCGCCGCCGGCCTGGCGGCGGCGATCCCCGCGCTCATGGGGTACAACTACTTCGGCAACCTGATCCGGCGCGCCAGGATGGAGATGGACGACTTCATCCTCGAGTTCCTCAACCTGGCCGAGCGCAACTTCACGTAACCTAGGGCCCCAGGACATGGCTCTCAGTCTCACCCCCGTCCCCGGCCACGAGCCCGAGGACCAGGTGCTCGCCGACATCAACGTGACGCCGCTGGTGGACGTCATGCTGGTGCTGCTGATCATCTTCATGATCGCGGCGCCGATGCTGCACCAGGGGATCGACGTGCGGCTGCCGGAATCGCGGGCCGAGGCCCTCGCCCTGGCGCAGGAGGATCCGCTGGTCCTGTCGGTGAATCGCGACGGCCTGGTCTACGTCCTCGACGAGCCCATCCACCCTAGCCAGCTCGTCGACCGGCTGCGCCCCATCCTGGAGCGGCGCAGCGGCGAGATGGTGTTTCTCAAGGCCGACCGCGAGCTCGCCTACGGCAAGGTCGTCGAGGTGCTGGATCTGCTCAACCAAGGCGGCATCCAGCACGTCGGCATGGTCACGGAGCCGCCACCGGCTCGGTGAGGTGCGATGCGCGAGCCGATCGACGACCAGCTCGCCAGGCGCCGCGCTCAACTGCGGTCGCGACGGCGCCTCACCGGGTGGGGACCCTCGTTCGCTCTGCATCTGGGGATCGTCCTCGCGCTTTTCGTCGGCCCCCGCCTGTTCGCCGACCCGCACGAGCCGCTGGAGTATGTCTCGGTCCAGATCATGCCGCTGCAGGCGCTGGGACAGCGAGACGCCCAGCCCGCGGCGGAACCGACGCGCCCGGAGCCCGAGCCGCCGGCGCCAGAGCCGGAGATTCCAGAGCCGGAGCCCGAGCCCGAGTTGCCGGAGCCGGACCCGGAAGCCACCGTGGTCGAGCCGCAACCGACCCCGGAGCCCGCACCCGAGCCGGAGCAGCGGCCGCAAACGCCCGCGGATCCGACTCCGTCCCAGCCGTCGACGCCCCCACCTTCGGTGCCCGAGCGCCCGCCCTCGGGCGAGGCCGAGACCAGCGGGACCCCGGGCCGGCTCGGGTCCCCGGAGGGCGATCCGCGCGGCACCTCGCCGTTGGGCACCACGCTCGGGGGGCTGGACAACCCCGATTTCACCTACAGCTACTACCTCGATCAGATGCTGGCGCTCATCGACGAGGGCTGGCGCCCGCCGGTCACCGGCGAGCGCCTGGAGGCGATGGTCCACTTCCGCATCCTCCGTGACGGCACCATCAAAGACCTCGAGCTGATGACATCTTCGGGCAACAGCGCCTTCGACCTGGCGGGACTGCGCGCGGTGCAGTCCGCCTCGCCGCTGCCCCCCTTGCCCTTCGGGTACCGCCACGACACCTTGGGCGTCAACCTGATCCTGCACTGACCGTGATCAAAGAAGGAGACCCATGAGGCAACTCCGCCGCAATCGATCCCTTGCCGCGTTCCTCCTGCCGGCCGCCGGCATGGCCCTGACGGCGGTGCTCGCCCTCGGCCAGCGGGCGAGCTCGCAACCGCCCGGCGACCTGCCGGACACCGCCCCGCCGGGACAGGACCCGAACGTGACTCTCGTGCTCGAGCGCGGCCAGCGGCAGCAGATCCGCCTGGCCTTCCCCGCCCCGGACGTCGCGGGAACGAACGCCGCGGGCTCCCAGGCCGCCCGCGAGCTCGATGCGACGCTGCGCCAAGACCTCGAGTGGAGCGGCATCTTCGTCATCCAGGGACCCGAGCAGCTCAGCGTGCAGCTCACCGGCGACCCGGCGCGGGATCTGGAGATCTACCGCTCGCTCGGCAACCAAGCTCTGCTCGAGACGACCCTGCGCCAGCAGGGCGACCGGCTGGTGCTGGAGGGCCGGCTCTACGACCTGGGCTCGGGCCAGCCGATCCTGGGCAAGCGCTACCAGGGAGAGCTCGATCTCGCCCGGCGCATGGCCCACACCTTCGCCGACGAGATCATCCGCTACTTCACCGGCCGCTCGGGCATCGCGCTCTCCTCCATCGCCTTCTACTCCGACCGCACCGGGGATCGCGAGATCTACCTGATGGACTACGACGGCCACAACCAGCGCCGCATCACCGGGCACAAGACCATCTCGCTGTCCCCGAGCTGGAACACCCAGTCGCAGGAGGTGGCCTACGTGTCCTTCTTGAGCGGCCCGCCGGGCATCTTCCTGGTCGACCTGGACGGCGGCGGCAAGCGGTCGGTCATCGACGACGGGCAGCACAACCTGTCGCCCAGCTTCTCGCCCGACGGCAGCCGGCTGGCGTTCGCGCGGTCGCTCGCCGGCAACTGGGAGATCTACGTCGTCAACGGTGACGGCTCGGGCCTGCGCCGCCTCACCAACTCCTCGGCCATCGACACCAATCCGGCGTGGAGCCCCACCGGCCGCGAGATCGCGTTCACCTCGAGCCGTGCCGGCGGGCCGCAGATCTATGTCATGGACGCCGAGGGCGCCAACCTGCGGCGGGTGAGCAGTGGCGGCAACTACAACGACGGCGCCACCTGGTCGCCGAGCGGCGACAAGCTGGCTTATGCCAGCCGCCAGGGCAACGCCTTCCACATCGTCGTCACCGACCTGGTGAGCCGCGGCGACGCCGCGATCAGCTGCGGCGGCAGCAGCTGCGAGAGCCCGTCGTTCTCCCCTGACGGCCGCCAGATCGCGTACGCCCAGACGAGCTCCGGATCCTCCGGGCGGACCACGCAGATCTACGTCGCCCACCTGGACGGCACCGCCCCCCGGCGGTTGACCTCGGAAGGCAGCAATTACGCCCCCGACTGGTCGGGCGCGCGCCAGTGATCTCGCGACCCGTTGTCGTTGTGGAGCCGGAGGAGTTCTGGTAGAGTACGCGCCGTACTGGGACGTGACAACTGAGGTCCGTCGAAAGAAATCCCACACGAGGAGAAGAAAGAACCATGAAGCGCAGTGTCGTGAGTTTGCTGGCCATCCTCGCTCTGAGCGGTGTCATGCTGGTCGCCGGCTGCAAGAAGAAGCGGCCCTCGACGACGGACACGGGCATGGAGACCGAGACCACCGAGACGCCGGCGGAAGAGGTCACCGCGCCCCCCGAGGTCGACACCATGAGCGACCTGGAGCGGGCGATCCTCGACGAGGACCTGCAGCGGTTGAACCAGCTCCTCGCGGAGCAGGGTCTGGTCGGCGACGTCTACTTCAACTACGACGACTACGACCTCCAGCCCGAGGCGCGGGAGCGGCTGTCCAGGAACGCGGAGTTCCTGAAGGCGCATCCCGATCTCGTCTTCACCATCGAGGGGCATTGCGACGAGCGCGGCACCAACGAATACAACCTGGCGCTCGGCGACCGGCGCGCCAACGCCGCCAAGAACTACCTGCTCTCCCTCGGCGTCGGCGCCTCCGCCATGCAGACGCTGAGCTACGGTGAAGAGCGTCAGGTCTGCACCGACGCCGCCGAGAGCTGCTGGTCGCGCAACCGCCGGGCGCACTTCCTGGCGACCGGCAAGTCCAGCTAGTGATTCGCAGCCTACGTATACGCGATATATCCGGATGGGCCGCCCTCGTGGTAGCGGGGGCGGCCCTCACCGGTTGTGTGAGCAGCCAGGACATCGAGGGCCTGCAGCAGCAGCTCGCCGACGTGCAGAGGCAGATGCTGCAGCTCCAGATGCAGGCGTCGAGCAAGGAGGAGGTCGCCGGTCTCGAGCAGACGATAAGCAAGCGCATGGACTCGCTGCTCAAGTCCGAGGCCGACATGCAGGTCGAGCTGCAGGGGCTGTCGACGCAGATCGAGCAGCTCCAGGCCCAGCTCGAGGACACCAACTACCGGCTCTCCCAGCTGTCGCAGCAGATCGCGGCGACGCAGCAGAACTTGCGCGCGCCGGCGTATTCCGACGACGAGAGCGCGGACCCCTCGCAGCAAACCGGTGCCGAAGACTCGACGAGCCCTCCGCCGACGGGCGTCGGCGCGATCGACCCGCGGACCCTCTACGAGAACGCCTACAACGACTACCTGCGCGGCAACTACGACCTGGCGGCCCTGGGCTTCCGGCAGTATCTGCAGTCGTTCCCGGACACCGACTTGTCGGACAACGCCGTCTACTGGATCGGTGAGTGCTTCTACAGCCAGGGCGAATACCAGCGGGCGATCCAGGAGTACGACAGCGTGCTGCAGCGCTACCCGCGCAGCGACAAGACGGCGGGGGCCCTGCTCAAGAAGGGCTTCGCCTACCTCGCGGCGGGACAGCGGGAGTCCGGCGTGGCGCAGCTGCAGGAGGTCATGAGCCGCTTCTCCGGCAGCGACGAGGCCAGCCTCGCCGCTCAGCGACTACAAGAACTAGGAGTATAGGAACCACACCATGGCGAACACACCTTCGGCCCGCAAGCGGGTCCGGCTGGCGGACGACCGGCGCCAGCACAATCGCGCCTACCGTTCGCGGATGCGCACGGCCGTCAAGAAGCTGCGCGCCGCCATCCAGACCGGCGACGCCAATCAGGCGCGTGAGCTGCTGCCCGGCACCCTGAGCGTCGTGGACGCCACCGCCGGCAAGGGCGCGATCCACCGCAACGCCGCCGACCGCACCAAGTCGCGCCTCACCCGCGCCGTCCAGAGCCTCGGCTGAAGCCGGGTCAGAACTGCTCCAGCACGTCGATCACCAGGGACTGGGCGAACTGCTCGGCGATCTCTTCCATGGCCTGGGATTGGAAGTCCTGGAAGACACCCGACTCCTCTTCCCCGGCCTCGTACTGGCTGCGAAAGACGTAGCGGTCGCTGGCCCAGAGGAGCTGCGGCGGGTTCGTCGTGCGCTGTAGGCGCAGCGCCGCGGTGATGGTGATCTCGTAGCGGTTGGCGAGGTCTAGATCCGACTCACTCTCGAACGCGATCGGCGTGGCGCTGAACCCTGTGACCGCGCCGACCAGCTCCGCATCGGCCTCTCCGGGATTGTTGACGACGCTGTAGCGCTGTCGTTGGATGAACTCCTCGGTGATGGCCGCGGTCAGGATCTGGTCCACCTGGGAGCGCAGGGTCCGGTTGTCCAGCGGCGCGATGTAGATGTTGCGGATGTCCGCCGGCAGGGTGCTCCCCCGGCCCACCAGGCTGTAGCCGCAGGCGGCGAGCGCCAGCGCGGCGCAGAGCAACGCGACTCCCCCGCCCGTCGACGCCTTCCGATTGAGCGACTTCACGCGTTCACCTCCGTGGTGACCAGGTTGACCAGGCGGCCGGGGATCACGACCGCGCGCACCAGCTTACGCCCTTCGAGATGGCTCTGCACCCGCTCGCTCGCCAGCGCCGCCTGCTCGAGCTCGCGCTCGCCGCTCTCCGCCGCCACCTCGATGCGGTCGCGCAGCTTGCCGTCCACCTGCACCACCAGGGTGACACGCGCGCGCGCGAGCTTGTCCTCGTCCCACACCGGCCAGCTCGATTCGAGCAGCATCTCGGGGTGGCCGCGGCGCTCCCACAGCTCCTCGGTGATGTGCGGGGCGATGGGGTGCAGGAGCTGCAAGAGGGTGTCGAACGCCTCGTCGCAGGCCATGCGCGAGGCGGTCGCCTCGTCCAGGGCCCGCTGCAGCCCGCCGGCCAGCTCCATGAGGGCGGCCACGGCGGTGTTGAACTTGAAGCGCTGGAAGTCCTCGCTGACCCGCTTGACGGTGAGGTGGCGCAGCCGCTCCAGCTCCTCGTCTGCGGGGCCGGTCGGCGGCGCGTCGCCGATCTTCTCGCCGATGCGCCAGACACGGTTCAAGAATCTCCACGCCCCCGCCACCGCCTCGTCGCGCCATTCCACCTCCTCCTCGGGCGGCCCCAGGAAGAGGGTGTAGACGCGCTCGGTGTCCGCCCCCATGGAGGCGATGAGCTCGTCGGGCGAGACGGTGTTGCCGCGCGACTTGGACATCTTCTCCACCCGCCCGCTCTTCGCCGAGTAGTAGGTGATCATCCCCTGGTTGAACAGGCGGGAGAAGGGCTCCTCCGCCGATACCATCTCCATGTCGTAGAGGACGCGGCAGATGAAGCGGGCGTAGAGCAGGTGCAGGATGGCGTGCTCGATGCCGCCGATATACTGGTCGACCGGCATCCACCGCCGCGCCAGCTCGAGGTCGAACATCCGCTGGTCCTCGCGCGGTGACAGGTACCGCAGGAAGTACCAGGAGCTGTCGACGAAGGTGTCCATGGTGTCGGTCTCGCGACGCGCCGGTCCGCCGCAGGCGGGACACGTGGTATCGACGAACTCCGGGGAATGGGCCAGCGGGTTGCCTTCGCGCCCGGTGAACTCCACGTCGTAGGGCAGCACCACCGGCAGGTTCTCCTCCGGGATCGGCATCAAGCCGCAGGCATCGCAGTAGACGACCGGGATCGGCGTCCCCCAGTAGCGCTGCCGGGAGATCAGCCAGTCGCGCAGCCGGTAGGTCACCCTGGCGCGACCCCAGCCTCGGCTCTCGGCCCAGGCGATGAAGCGGCCCACGGTCTCCGGCCCGCCGGCCAGGCCCTCGAATCCCTCGATGTCGCGGATCACCCCCTCGTGCGGCTGGGCCGCCTCGAGTTCCTCGACCCCGCCGCCGTCCTCCGGGTGGTAGACCAGTCGGATGGGCAGCTCGTAGCGGCGCGCGAACTCGAAGTCCCGCTGGTCGTGGGCCGGCACCGCCATGATGGCGCCGGTCCCGTAGTCGGGCAGCACGTAGTCGGCGAGCCAGATGGGGATGCTCTCGCCGGTCGCCGGGTTGACGGCGTGGGCGCCGGTGTCCCGGCCGCGCTTGGCTCCCCCCTCCTCTTCCCGCTGGATACGGGGCGTGTTGCGCACCTCCTCGATCCACTCCTCTAGGGCCTCGCGCTCCGGGTGATCGGCGATCAGGCGCGGCGCCAGCGGGTGCTCCGGCGCCAGGACCATGAAGGTGGCGCCGTGCACCGTATCGGGCCGGGTGGTGAAGACGGTGAGCGTCTCGCCGATCTCCGCGAGCTCGAAGTCGAGCTCGGCCCCTTCGGAGCGCCCAATCCAATTGCGCTGCATGGTCTTGACCCGGTCGGGCCAGTACTCGAGAGCATCGAGCCCGGCAAGCAGCCGCTCGGCGTAGTCGGTGATGCGGTAGAACCACTGGTCGAGCTCCTTCTGCACCACCGGCGTGCCGCAGCGCTCGCAGGCGCCGTCGACCACCTGCTCGTTGGCCAGCACCGTGCGGTCGTTCGGACACCAGTTGACCGGCGCCTGCTTGCGGTAGGCCAGGCCGCGCTCCAGCATCTTGAGGAACAGCCATTGGTTCCAGCGGTAGAACTCCGGGTCGCAGGAGGCGATCTCGCGCGACCAGTCGTAAAGGATGCCCCAGCGCCGGAACTGCTCCTTCATCGCCGCGATGTTGGCGAGCGTGGAGTCGCGGGGATGGATGCCGCGCTGGATCGCGGCGTTCTCCGCCGGCAGCCCGAAGGCGTCCCAGCCCATGGGATTGAGCGCCTTGCGGCCGTGCATGGACAGGTAGCGGAAGAGCGCGTCTCCCAAGATGTAGTTGCGCCCGTGCCCGACGTGCAGGCGGTCGCCGGACGGGTACGGGTACATCATCAGCATGTAGTACTTCTCGCCGGACTGACGCAGGTCGGCCTCGGCGATGCGCCGCTTCTCCCATCGCTGCTGCCACCGGGGCTCGATGGTCTTGGGGTCGTATCCGCTCATGACATCCAGAACCTCATTCGGCACCTCTTCACCTCTTCAACGGTTGGTTCCGGGGAGAGGGCGGGATTTCAACACACCGTCGAGCAAGCCGTTGATGAAGCGCCCCGACTGCTCCGAGCCGAACTGCTTGGCCAGCTCGATGGCCTCGTCGACCACCACCAGGTGGGGGACGTCCGACTCGTACAGCAGCTCGTAGACCGCCAGGCGCAGGATGTTGCGGTCGACCACCGGCATGCGCTCGAGCCGCCAGTTCTCGGCCTGCGCCCCGATGACCGCGTCGATCTCCTCCCTGTGCTCGAGGGAGCCGCGGAGCAGGCGCTCCGCGAACTCGAAGGCCCGGCCGAGCTGCTCCGGATCGCCGTCTCTCTCCTCCCCTTCCGTCGGCTCGTGCAACAAGTATTCGGCCGGGTCGAAGTGCTGCAGGATGTCGTCCACGGAGGCGCCCCCCAGGTCGCTCTGGAACAGCATCTGGACCGCCATCTGGCGTCCGCGACGCCGCTTGCTCACGACCATGACTTCAGCCCGGCGCCCCGGGTCAGGACCCACGGCCGGAGACCGTGGAGGCCGGGGCCGTCGCCATGCGCCGGATGCGTGCCGTCACGTCGGCCATCTCCAGGGCCGCCACCGCCGCCTCCCACCCCTTGTTGCCGGCCTTGCCTCCCGCCCGCTCGCGCGCCTGCTCCGAGGTCTTGCAGGTGAGCACGCCGAAGGCCACTGGCACGCCGGTCTCGTCGGCGACGCGGGCGATGCCCCGGCTGGCCTCGGCACAGATGAAGTCGTAGTGGTCGGTCTCACCCTGGATCACGGCTCCCAGCGCGATCAGGGCGTGACAGTCCCCGTGGCGTGCCAGCTCGCGCAGGGCCTGCGGGATCTCCCAGGCGCCGGGCACCCGCACCACCAGGATGTCCTCGTCGGCGACGTGATGCCGCGCCAGCGCGTCGATCGCGCCTTGCAGCAGGGCTCCGACCACCCGGCCGTTGAACCGGGAGGCGACGATGCCGAAGCGGCGCCCGGCGCCGTCCAGATTGCCTTCGATCCTCTGCGTCACGCGGCTCCTCCAGCAAAAACGAACTATAGCAGCCTCATGCTACGATGACCTCGCTCCTTCTCGCCGCCAATGGGCAGCACCAGCCACCGGCGAAGGCAAAGAGTCGTGGAAGCCGCAGCCGATTCGAGGGTCATCCAGGTCCCGCTGGGCGAAGCCAGCCTGGAGATCCGGCGCGAGCTGTGGCCGGTGCGCGAACTTCGCCTCGATCCCGACAATCCGCGACTCACCTCGCTGCTGCCCCCGTCCGCGCACCGCAGGAAGCCTGCCCAGCGCGAGCTGCAGCGCCGCCTGTGGAATCTGCCCCAAGTCCGGGCATTGGCCAAGAGCATCCTGCAGAACGGCGGGCTGCTGGAGGACCCCCTGGTCCGTCACGACGGAACGCTGGTCGAAGGGAACTGCAGAACGGTGGCGCTGCGGGCGCTGCAACGCGAGCATCCGGACGACGAGCGCTTCGCCCGGATCCACGTGCGTGTGCTGCCGCCCGACGTTACCGAGGTTCAGATCGCCCTGCTGCTGGGAGACCTGCACATCGCGCAGAAGATCCCTTGGCGCGGCTACGATCAGGCCGCCTACGTCTGGCGCATGCATCGGGTGCACGGGGCGAGCGAGGAGTTCCTTGCCACCCACCTGCGATGGAGCCATGACAAGCTCGCCAACAAGCTCGCCGCCTACGAGGAAACGCGAAGCTACGAAAAGCGTACCGGCGGCAGCTCGGCCCACGAGCGCTTCCCGCTCTTCGAGGAGCTCATGAACCGGCCGGCGCTGAGGCAGCGTCGAGCCCGTGACCCGCGGTTCATGGAGCAGTTCGGCCGCTGGATCGAGGAGGGCCGGTTGACCACCGCTCGCGAGGTCCGTGAGCTGCCGGACATCCTCGCCGATCCCGACGCTCGCGGCCTGTTCGAGAGCGCCGGCGCCGCGGCGGCCCGCGAGCTGCTGGACCGACGCGATCCGACGCGCGACTCGGGGCTCTATTGGTATGTCGACCGCGCGGCCCAGAAGCTTGAGTCGATGCCGCTGCAGGAGGTCGAGGCGGTGCGTATCGGGGAGGCTCCGCGCGTCGAGCTGCTGCGCCGCCTCGCCCGTGCCCTGTCGCGGGTTGAAGAGGTCACCGGTGTGCAGCTCGAGGGTTCATGAGCCGGCGGCCTTCGCCGGGGTCGGCACTCCCAAGTCGAAAGTAGCCGCACGCGCCAGATCCGCGGGCGTCCCGATGTCCAGGCTCGCGCCCTCGGGGAAGGCGACCGCGTCGAGGCGCTGCCCGGCGAGGAGCGCCTCCCGGAGCACGTCGCCCGGCTGAAGCTCGCGGCGCTCCGCTCCGGTCCGCACATGCGACCCCTCCCGGCCGACATGCGAGGCCATCAGGTCGGTCAGCGATGGGCGCCACACGGCGGTCATCCAGGCGAGCCCCGGCTTCGCTCCGACGGGTTTGACCCGGATCTCGCGGACTGTGCCGTCCGCCGCGAGCTCCACGATGTCCGAGCGCTCAGGGCGGTCGTTGGGATAGAGGCCCAGAACCGCCATGGCGTCGCCGCCCTCCAGCCGTCGCAGCAGGGCGCCGAAGCCGTCCGCCGGTCGCAGCAGGACATCGGGAAAGCCGAGGGCGACGACGGCGCCCGCGACCCGTCGGCGAGCCGCCGCCAGGGTCTCGACCGTCGAGCGCGTCTCCCCCACCTCCTCGTAGACGAGGTCGACGTCGAAACGGCGCAGCCCAAGCCGCTCCGGGATGTCCTCCTTGCCGGGACGCACAAGCACCACCGCCTGTCGGATGCCGGCCTGGCCGAACCCCCATATCAGGCAGTCTGCCGCCACCTCCAGCCCCTGCCGTCGCAGCGACTCCGGCAGCGGCAGCACCTCTTTGCTGCCCACCAGGCCCGGCAGCCGGTTTCCCCGACCCGCCGCGGGAATGAGCCCCACCACATCGGACATCACGTTTGAGTGTAGCCTGGTATGCAGTAACAGTGCGGACTCACGCTCCTCCACCCTCTTCGGACTCCGCGACCCGCGGCGCGGTGGCGCTGCCCTCCGCGACCGCGATCGTCATCGGCAACATGATCGGCACGGGGGTGTTCACCAGCCTCGGTTTCCAGGTGGCGGAGATCCGGTCGGCGCCGCTGATCGTGCTCATCTGGCTGCTGGGAGGAGTCGTGTCCCTGTGCGGGGGGCTCACCTACGCCGAGCTCGCCTCGGCGATGCCCCGGTCCGGCGGCGAGTACCATCTGCTCTCCCGCCTCTACCACCCTGCGGCGGGGTTTCTCGCCGGGTGGATCTCCCTCACGGTGGGCTTTGCCGCGCCCGTCGCTCTGGCGGCGATGGCTTTCGGCGCCTATCTGTCGGCGGTCGTTCCGGCGATCGGCGCCCTGCCGGCCGCGGCCGCCCTGACCCTCGCCACCTGTGTCGTGTTCCTCTGCCCGCTGCGCGTAGGGAGCCGGTTCCTCAATGCGTTCGTGATCCTCAAGGTCACCCTCCTGCTCACATTGACCGCCGCCGCTTTCGGCGTTGCGTCGGGCCCCTCTCGCCCCCCCTCCGCATGGCACGGCATGCCGATGGCAGAGGGGCTGTCCCTCGGCGTCCTCGGCCCCCTCTCGATCGCCCTGATCTACGTGCTCTATTCCTATTCCGGGTGGAATGCGTCGATCTACGTCACCGGGGAGGTCGCCGATCCGCGCCACAACATCCCGCGCTCGGTGATTCTCGGCACCCTAGTGGTCACCGCGCTCTACGTGGGCATCAACGCCGCGTTTCTCTACAGCACTCCGGCGGCGGAGATGGCCGGCAAGATCGAGGTCGGCCTGATCGCGGCGCGCCGCATCTTCGGTACCGGCGGCGGCAACTTGATGTCCCTGCTGATCTGCATCGGCCTGGTCTCGTCGGTTAGCGCCATGACCTGGGCCGGGCCCCGCGTCGCCCAGGTCATGGGCGAGGACTACCCGCTGCTGCGCCTGCTCGCCCACAAGAACCGCTTCGGCGTCCCCTACTGCGCAATCCTCCTGCAGACCGGGATCGTGCTGCTGATGCTCCTGACCTCCACCTTCGAGGCCGTGCTCACGTTCATGGAGGTGCTGTTGATCGCCTCGACGTCACTGACCGTGGCCGGTGTCTTCCGGCTCCGGCGGCGCAACCCGGGCTCCGACGCCCACTACCGGGCCTGGGGCTACCCCTTCACTCCGCTGCTGTTCCTGGCGGTGAACAGCGCCGTGATCCTCTTCGTCGCCTGGCAGCGTCCGAAAGAGGCGCTGGCGGGCGCTCTCGCGCTGCTCCTCGGGCTCCTGCTCTACGCCGTCGCGCACCACTTCCGGAGAACCACGCGATAGACTCCGCCGCTGCGGCGAGCGGGGATCGAGATGCGCATCCTGATCACGGGCAACATGGGTTACGTCGGACCGGTCCTCGTGCGCCATCTGCGCGCGGTGCGACCCGACGCCACGCTGATCGGCTTCGACAGCGGCTTCTTCGCCCACTGTCTCACCCGGCCCGGCACCTACCCCGAGCGGCTGCTCGACCGGCAATGGTTCGGCGACACACGCCGGGTGCCGCCAGAGCTGCTCGACGGCATCGACGCGGTCGTCCACCTGGCGGCGATCTCGAACGATCCCATGGGCAAGGCGTTCGAGGAGGTGACGCTCGACGTCAACCACGAGGCCAGCATCGCGCTGGCGCGCGCGGCACGGGCCGCGGGCGTTCGATCCTTCGTCTTCGCCTCGAGCTGCAGCATGTACGGGGCGGGAGCGGACGGACCTCGGGACGAGAGCTCCGAGCTCAATCCGCTGACGGCCTACGCGCGTTCGAAGGTCCTCACCGAGAGGGATCTCGTGCCGCTCGCCGGCGACGGTTTCCGGGTCACCTGCCTGCGCTTCGCCACCGCCTGCGGGCTCTCGGACCGGCTGCGGCTCGATCTGGTGCTCAATGACTTCGTCGCCGCGGCGGTCGCCGAGAGCAGGATCACGGTTCTCTCCGACGGCACCCCCTGGCGGCCCCTCATCCACGTGCGGGACATGGCGCGCACCATCGACTGGGCGCTGGAGAGGCCCGGTGAGGCCTATCTGGCGGTCAATACCGGCAGCGACACCTGGAACTACCAGATCCGCGATCTGGCCGCGGCGGTGGCCGGTGCACTCCACGGCGTCGAGGTGTCGATCAACCAAGCCGCGCCACCGGACAGACGCTCCTATCGCGTCGACTTCGGGCTCTTCCGCCGCCTCGCCCCGGATCACCTGCCGCAGGTCACTCTCGAGCAGGCGGTCGCGGAGCTGGCCGCCGAGCTCCAGGCGATCGGCTTCTCGGACCGCAATTTCCGCGACTCCGACTGGATGCGCCTCAAGGTCCTCTCCGGCCTGCGCGACAGCGGCGCCCTGACCCCCGAGCTGCACTGGGCGGACAGGCCCAGTGGACTCGTCCCCGCGTAGCTTCGCCGCCAGCTCTCTTCTCCGTGCCTAGGCCTGACGGCCCGGTGCCACGCCTGTTTGTTCGCCATCGCACTCACATAAGCCTCTGACACACTCACCCAACCCACTAGAATCGGAAGGCAGCTTCAAAATCTTCTCCTTGATCGCCCAAGATCTTGACAAGACGATAAGGATCTGTCATACTAAATCTATGAGCGATACATCGAGGCCTTGGAGGAAACCATGAAGGCAAGCTTGCCAAAAGAGCTGGAAGAGGCGGTATCGAGGGACAAGAGGGGTGTAGAGATTCTGCGAGCGGTGTGGCCCCCGACAGAACAGGCAACCACTGTAGACGCTGTTCAGGAGCGTCTGGAGTCGGAGGGCGGTCAGGTAGACCGCGGCGAAGTCATCGCCATGTTCAGGAGCCTTGAATCGCGTGACGTTGGCCGATTCGTTGTCGGGCGAGGCGGCCACCCGAGCCGCATGGAATGGGCAGATGGGACGGCAAAGGCCGTCGGTCAGGCGTCCTCGATGGAACTAGCGAAGGATGCTGGAACCATCGGTCATCGCTTCGTCTTGAGGCCCGACTTCCAAGTGCAGCTGGAGCTCCCCCAGGACCTGAACCAGCGCGAGGCCAACAGGTTAGCGGAGTTCATTCGGACTCTTCCGTTCGAACCCATTGGGAGGTAAGTGGATGCGTCTCCAGCAACTTGAGCTGTTCCACGGAGCCGTTCTGTGTAGACTGATGAGGGAATCGCCTCCTGGCACAACAGCGATCCGCCTGTTCGAACATCAGTCGGAAGAGCGGGCCGTCTACAAGGTGGACGGGCTACCCGGCTTCCCAGACGAGGCCTACTTCTATCTCAAGTACTGCGCGACGCCCAAGACGCGCAAGAGGACCGAATCGACCTCGTGGAGCTTCACGTTCGCCCGAGAACATCGCGAACAGTTGGGCCGCCTACGTCGGAACGGCGGGGCGAGGTTCCTCGCCTTAGTCTGCGGCCAGAGCGATCTCAAGGGTAGCGACGCGCCCATGTGCATAGGTCTCGTCAAGGACGAGGAGATCGAGTCGCTCCTTAAGGACTCCTCGATAGGCTCCTAAAGCAGGCAAGTGGTACCTGAAGGCGGTCCCTCGTACTCCTTTGTTGTATGGGAGTCCCGGGATGTGCCCAGGTCCAAGCAGCCTGACGTGACGCAGCGGGAGGCGAATACTACGTCGACTCACTCCCGCCGGCGGCGCGAGCAAGCCAATACAGGGGACTGCGCTTCGCGTGTGCTACGGCGAGCACGAGGATTCGATCGGAGTGGGCCTCGAACCCGATCAGGTACGGAAACCGGTCAACGACCGCCTTGCGAATGGGCACTGAACGATCGCGCGTCTCTGGCCAGACCGGATATGCAGCAGGACGTTCCACGATGCGATGGAGCGTGGTCGATACCTCTGTGACGAACTCGTCGCCAAGACCGGCACGGTGCTCCTCGTACCAGAGCGCTGCTAAACGGAACTCCGCCTGGGCGTCAGGATGGAGCTCGAGCCGCACGCCGACGCTCTAACTCCGTGTGTATCTGTTCGCGTGCGGTCGCCCACGTGACGGGCCTCACGCGGCCTTCGGACACCTCCCGCGATCGTCGATCGAGAATGTCTGCCCAGGCCGATACGACGGACTCCTCGGTCTCTTCGAGGCTGATCAACAGCTCTTCGGCGAGACGAGCCCGCTCTCGGCGTGAGAGACGCAGCGCCTCGGCAAGCAGCTCCTCAGTGGACATGGGGCAAGTCTAACATCCACACTTTGGAGGCGGCCCCTGCTCTTCGGCTCAGAGGGCCTGCAGGAGGTCGGCGGCGACCAGGGCTTCGGCGGCCTCGGCGATGGTGTCGAATGGGATCCCGGATCGTTGGGCGACGTCCAGGAGATCGTGCTCGCCGTCGGAGAGATTGAGGACCCACAGCAGAGCCAGCTCGCGCTCTCTACCCTTGTCGTCGCCTCCCACCTTGCGGTAAAGGCCCCGGCGGCCGAGCTGCGGCTCCCCCTTGGGGCTCAGGTTGCGGTACCGGCGGTTGCGCTCTAGGACCTCCATGACTTTCAAGTAACACTTTAGAGATCCGTCGAGCGCCTCCGGCCGCACGAATTCGAGGTTGTCGGCCGACGTGTGGTACTCGGGATAACGGCCCCATGGCGTCCGGGTCATGGAGCCCACAGGCAGGTCGAAGCCGGGTGAGCAGTACTGGCGCTCGTCGTAGCCGAAGGGGACGAAGTCCTCGATCGCGTGCTCCTCCCCCGCCGCAGCCAGAACGTGCTCCACCGCGCGGTCGATCTCGGCGTCCCCGCGACGTGAGCGCTTGTAGTGGAACGGGCCGTGTCCCAGGTTGGCCGCCACCAGGCCATGACGGACGCGGCCCACGGCCTCCGCATTGAGAGCCAGCCAGGTGATGGAGCCGATGGTGCCGGGGATGAAGAGGAAGCGGTAGGTGTAGCGCCGCGACTCGAGGGCGGCCAGATGCCGAGCCAGCTCGGTCATCACCACCAGCCCGGAGAGGTTGTCGTTGGCCAGCGACGGATGGCAGCAGTGGCAGGAGAGGAGGACCTCTTCGGCGCTCTCACCCGGCAGCACGGCCTCCCCATAAGTGAGCGATCCCGGCTCCAGATCCGCATCGATGCAGACCTCGTACTCCCCGTCCGGCAGCTCCGTGCGCAGGCGGTGCGGCAGGCAGAAGCCCCAGGTCTCGTTGTAGTAGGAGGTGCGGTAGGGGATCCAGTCGGGATGCTCGGGCAGGCTGAAGAGGTGCTCTTCGAGCTCCGCCCGCGCCAGCCGCCGGCGCACAGGGACGCTGTAGTTGAGGACGTGCAGCGTGTGGTCCGCGAAGTCCACCACCCGCCGCCCGTCGGGTCCGGCGATCCATGCCTCGCGGATGTTCCACTCGTTCGGCACCTCCCAGTCGAGCACCCGCGTGCCCGTGGCAACCTCGTGCAGCTCGAGCGGGATGCGCTCGGCCAGGACGCGCAGAGTCCGCCGCACGCCGTCTCCGGTGATCGAGCGGCAGATGGGGAACAGCTCGCGCATCAGCCCGTGCATGGACTCGCCCGTCCCGGACGCGCTCATGGCGACACCTCGAAGTCCGGCCAGCCTGCGTCCCGCTCGGAGATCACCCGCGGGGGAAATGGCCACTCGATCTCGAACGCCGGGTCGTCCCAGCGCACGCCCCTCCCGGACTCCGGGTGGTAGGCCGCGGACATGTTGTAGACGACCTCGGTGTCGTCCTCCAGGGTCAGGAACCCGTGCGCCACACGCTCGGGCACGTAGACGGCATCCCCGGAGGAGGCCGTGAGCTCGATCGAGCACCAGCGGCGGAAGCGGGGCGAGTCGGGGCGCAGATCGACCAGCACGTCGTAGATCGCCCCGCGCGCGACCCGCACCAGCTTGGCCTCCTCGTGCGGCGCGGCCTGCCAGTGCATGCCGCGCAGGGTCCCGCGCCGCGGGTTGACGCTCAAGTTGCTCTGCTCGACGTGCGGGTTCAGGCCGCGCGCCTCGAACTCGCCGCGGCAGAAGGTGCGCGCGAACGATCCGCGCTCGTCCTCGTGCCGCTCCAGCCCAATGAGGAAGGCTCCGGGCAGATCGAGCGCCGAGAACCTCACGCCAACACCTGCACCTCGGGGATTGCGACCACGAAACGCCCCCCCCACTCCCGCACCCCCGCCAGCTGCTCGACGATCTCGTCCTTCAAGTTCCACGGCAGGATGAGAATGAAGTGCGGGCGCGTCTCGAAGATGCGTTCGGGCGGATGGATGGGAATGCGCGTCCCGGGGAGCAGATGCCCCTGCTTGTGCGGCGAGAGATCGACCGTGTAGTCGAGGAAATCGTGGCCGATCCCGCAGTAGTTGAGCAGCGTGTTCCCCTTCGCCGGGGCGCCGTAGCCGACGATGCGCTTGCCCTCCGCTTTCGCGTCCACCAAGAAGCTCAGGAGCTTGCGCTTGGTCGCCCGCACCCGGTCGCCGAAGGCGCGATAGGTCGACAGATCTGCAAGCCCGAACGCGTCTTCGCGCGCCAGCAGCTCGGCCACCCTCTGGCGACCGGCGACGGAATCGCCGGCAGCGTCTTCCCCCGCGTGCCGCGCGTAGACGCGCAGCGAACCCCCGTGAGTGCGCAGCTCTTCGACGTCGAACAGCTCCAGCCCGTGGTGCTCGAAGACCCTTCGCACCGCGCCCAGCGCGAGATACGAGTAGTGCTCGTGGTAGATGGTGTCGAACTCGTTGCCGTCTATCAGCCGCATCAGGTGCGGGAACTCCATGGTCAGGACGCCGTGCTCGGCGAGCAGGACCTTCAGGCCGGCGACGAATCCGTTGAGGTCGGGCACGTGCGCCAGCACGTTGTTGCCGAGCAGCAGATCGGCCCGTGCCCCTTCCGCCACGAGCCGGCGCGCCGTGTCTTCGCCGAAGAAGCAGACGCGCGTCGGGATGCCCGCCTCCTGCGCCGCATGCGCGACATTGGCCGCCGGCTCGATGCCGAGCACCGGCACGCCGCGGTCCCGGAAGAAGCGCAAGAGGTAACCATCGTTGCTCGCCACCTCCACCACCTGCGACCCGGCGTCGAACCCGAAGCGGTCGATCATCGACTCGACGTAGTTGCGGGCGTGCTCCAGCCAGGTGCGCGAATAGGACGAGAAGTAGGCGTAGTCGCTGAAGATCTCCTCCGGCCTCAGGACCTCCGGGAGCTGCACCAGGAAACAGGAGCCGCAGACGTAGACGTGCAGCGGGTAGAAGGCTTCGGGCAGGTGCGCCTTCTCGAGCGGCACGTAGGCGTTCGCCGGCGGCGACAGTCCCAGGTCGGCGACCGTCTCGGTCAGCGGGGCGCCGCAAAAGCGGCAGGAGAATCCGCCCATGGCGGGCAACTATAGATCCTCCAACGACTCCCGGAGCCGCTCCAGCGCCGAGCCGGTGGCCTCCGCCGCCCGCTCCAGGTTTTCGCGCCCGCGCTCGGGCGGCGGCAGAGGCTCCCCCCAGGCCACGCGAACGCGGCGGAACGGCTTCGGCACCACCAGCCGGTCCCACGAGCCCAGCCGCCAGGCCCCGTCGGCCACCAGCGACAGCGTCTGCACCGGGATCCCCGCCATCTGCGCGATCGCCACCGCGCCCGCTTGGCTCTGCCGCCGTGGACCGCGAGGTCCGTCCGGGGCGATGATCGGCCAGGCTCCCGCGCGCACCTGGCGCAGCAACCCGCGCAGCCCCTCCACCCCGCCCCGCGAGCTGGATCCGCGCACCGGCGCAATCCCCCACGCCCGCGCGATCCCGGCTGGCAGCTCCCCGTCCCTCGACCGGCTCGCCAACACCGCCATGGGAATCCCCTGCGGCACCAACCGATGCCGGATCAACGTCGAGGCCAGCAGCGTGTGCTCGTGCCAGAACGCGATCACCCGCGGCGCCCCCGGCCCCGGCTCCTCCCCCACCACCACCTCGAACCGGCAGCTCCGCCGCACCACCCACACCCAGATCCGCGCCGCCAGCACACCGAGGCCGGCAAGCCAACGATCACGCCAGCTTTGAGGTGAATCGCGCAAGCTAGACCTCACGTCGAGCTCGGGTGATGCCGCGGCTCGCCTCGCGTCACCCGTACGCTCGCCGCCGACGCAGACTTTGACCATCGAGGACTTGGCCGACGACACCCGACTCTACCTCGGGTCGGCTCGCAGCTGAAATCTCCTGGAGGTCGATGGGTAAGAAGAGCTACGGCAAGACGGCAAGCGGGGTGGCCATCACCGACGAGCTGGTGAGGGAGCTCGCCGATCGCGCCGAGGCAGGCTATGACGTTGACGAGATGCTGCGCCGTCGCCGAGGTCGTCCGCCGACAGGATCGGGACGGTCGAGTGTCGAATCCGTGCGACTGGATCCCGAGTTGCGCGAGGCCCTGACTCGTAGAGCGCAGGAGGACGACGAGACGGTATCCAGCGTCATTCGCAAGGCTCTCCGCCAGTACCTGGGAACTCCATAGTCATGGCCCGCCACACTCGGGCCGCGAGGTGCAGTAGGGTGCATTGAGCGCAGCGCGTCGAGGGCCTCGATCTCAGCCTCGCGCGAGAAGGGCTCGACGTTGAAGGAGATGAACATCAGCCCTTTGCCGATCTTCTCGGGCCACTGGCAAGACAGGATGAGGGCGCAGCCCTGCCGGTCCACTTGTGCGACGAGCAGCCTGCCGTCTTCCTCGTGGCGCCAGGGCGTCGTGAAGCCGAGACGGTCAGGGGTGGAAGCGCTCAGGGCCTCCGGTACGGCGATCGAATCTCACCTCTCCCTATCGCGAGTGGGTGTCGGAAGTTGGTCGGGACGCCGGGATTTGAACCCGGGACCCCCTGAACCCCATTCAGGTACGCTACCAGGCTGCGCCACGTCCCGACCGGTATCTAACTCTCGTGGATGGTGACACTTGCGACGGCCTGGGTCTCGGGCGCCTCGGCCGCGATCCGGGCGTTGCACGACGGGCGCAAGAGTCGCGGTCGCGTCGCCGTCGCCACCATCACGGTGACGGAGTCTATACCGCCGCGCCCCAGCGGCGCGATAGGCTCGGCGCCAGAGACCGACCACGGAGGTGAGACGATGCGTATCGAGAGCGGACGCGTCGAGACCGGCCGGCGTGGATCTCGCGATCCCGACTGGCCCCACTACGATCTCAATCCCCGGACCTCGACGGTCGACGTTCCGTTCAAGCGGGCCTTCACGGACGCGCCGACGGTGGTGGTTGGCCTCTCGAAGGTTGAGTGGGAACAGCCGGGCCACAAGATGGTGGCGGTCCACGGCGAGGACGCAACGCCGGAGGGGTTCAAGCTGCGGATCGAGTCCGGGCGAAACACCAAACTGGAGCGCGGCGCTGCGTTCTGGGTCGCGTACTCGGCAACGGGCTGACGTCTGAGGTGTCACGCTGCCCGTTCCCACTCCTCGCGCCACGCGTTGAAGCTGAACCCGCTGCGACCCCATGTGAGCGCCGACACCATTTGCACAATCATCCGTTCCAGCTCGCGGCCAACCTCTCCACCAACGACGATCGCCCACAGGGTACCCGGAGGATCGTCCTGCACTAGAAGCGTCCAGTGCCACTCCCCCAATTCGCGCGCTCGTTGCTCGAAGTAGGCCTCTGGTCCTGGGTCTCCAAAGTGGCCGTCCGGGTAGACAAGTTGTCCTCGTCGTTGTTGCTCGGGTCCTCGTCGATATGGTGAATCTGGACCGAATAGCCCGACTTCCAGCAAACACAACACGTGCGGTTCGAGGCCCACAGCACGCGAGCGGCCGCCTCCCTCGGGACCGGTATCCGGTTCTTCTTCTGGGCCAAAGGACTCTTGAGATCGTACCGCGGTGCTCCCACGGGGAGCAAGCACGCCGTGTCCAAGCGCCGTGTCCGAGACGGCTATGGTGCCAGGGACTCCAAGAGGGCTCGCGCCTCGCCGAGGACCTTCTCCACCCCGTTGCGCATCTTCCGTTGCTGGTCCTCGAGCTCTTGCACTTGCGCCACCGCCTCCGCGTCCGCGGCCTCATCGGTCTTCGGTGTCGGCTTGGCGGCGGCTCGGCGGGCGGGAGTCGCGGGCGGCTTCGCGGGCTTCTCGGCGGGTCTGGGCGCCGGCTTGGCCGGGCCGCCGGAGGCCAGCTCGGTCTCCAGCTTCTTCTTGGCACCGGCGATCGTGTAGCCCTCGTCGTAGAGGAGCTCCTTGATGCGACGGATCACTGCCAGATCGGCCTCCGTGTAGAGGCGCTGGCCGGCCTTGCTCTTGTCGGGAGACAGCGGCGGGAACTCGGTCTCCCAGTAGCGCAGCACATAGGGCTGGATGTCGAGCTGCTTGCAGGCGTCGCCGATTCGGTAGGTCTTCTCCTTGCTCATGGGCTCCTCCACCTCGATGTTACGCCGATGCGAACCTTCAAGCAACACTTGAAAGACGCACCCGTCAACCCCGCTTGCGGATGACCAGGCGGATGGGGACTCCGGGCGCCTGCAGGTGGGTCCGGATCTGGTTCTCCAGGTACCGCCGGTAGGACGAGGATCGCGGCAGCGTGCGATTGGCGAAGAGCATGAAGGTGGGCGGGCCGGTGGCCACCTGGGTGGCGTAATACATCCTCCACGGCCGGCCCCGGTCGCTCGGGGCGTGGTGACGGGCGACGGCGCGCTCGAACATGCGGTTCAGCTCGCCGGTGTCGAGCTGCATCCGGTAGGCGGCGTGGAGCTGCGCGAGCGCGGGTAGCAATCCGGCGACGCCACGCCCCGTGTGCGCCGACACGTTGAGCCGCAGGGGATCGGCCAGCAGGGAGGCGAGGCGGGGCCAGTCCTTCTCCAGGCGCTCCCGGCGGTCGGCATCCAGCAGGTCCCACTTGTTGACCGCCACCAGGACGCCGCGGCCCTGCTCCCAGGCGGCCCCGGCAACCGCCATGTCGCCGCCCATGATCCCCGCGTCGGCGTCGACCACGAGGACGGCGAGCTGGGCGCGCTCGAGCTGCCGGCGGGCCATCATCACCGCCAGCTCCTCCGGCGCGTCGTGCACCTTGGCGCGGCGGCGGATGCCGGCGGTGTCCACCAGCAGGAAGCGGTGGCCGTCGTGCTCGACCAGAGTGTCCACTGGATCGCGCGTCGTGCCCGCGGTCTCGGAAACCAGCGAGCGCTCGCTGCCCACGAGCCGATTGAGCAGGGACGACTTGCCGACGTTCGGACGGCCGACGATGGCTACCGGAGGAGTTTCGGGATCGAGCGCCGCGGGGCCGGCGCTCTCTGAAAACCGCGGTGGCAGACGCTCGAGGATCGCCTCGCGCAGCGCCGCGATGCCCAGCCCGTGCTCGCTGGAGACCAGCAGCTGCGGCGCCAGACCCAGACGGTAGAACTCCAGGTAGCTCTCCTCGGCCCGCCTGGTGTCCGCCTTGTTGACCACCAGGATGGCGGGCCGGCCCTGGCGGCGCAGGCGCTCCCAGACCTGCTCGTCGGCCGGCAGCAGCCCCTCCTTGCCGTCCACCACGAAGAGCAGCAGGTCGCTCTCCTCCACGGCGAACAGCACCTGGCGATTGAGACCGAGCGGGTCGTCGCCGTCCGGCACCAGGCCGCCGGTGTCGATGAGATGGACCGAGGCATCGGGCGCCAGCTCGGCCACGGCCGCGAGGCGATCGCGGGTGACGCCCGGCTGATCGTGGACGATGGCCTGGCGCCGGCCCGTCAGGCGATTGAACAGCGTCGACTTGCCGACGTTGGGGCGGCCGACGATGGCCACCGTGGGACGCACGGACGGCGGGGTCTCGGGAGGCATGGCTCGTGTGTCGCCACCAAGGCGCGTGCGACTATTGCCGCCGGATCTCCCGGTAGAGGACCTGCCAGCGGCCCTCGCGCTTGGCGAGCTGGTAGCTGACGCGGTTGACCTGCCCGAGCTCCTCTCTCAGCTGGGAGTCGGTGCCGAGCGCAAACACCCGCAGGTTCCAGACCTCGTGCGTCGTGACGTGGGCGTTCAGGCTGCGCAGGATCTCGAGCTCCTCCACCGTCACGCTCTTGAGCTCGGCCCTCAGCTGGCGGCCCTGGCGCGTCAGGTCGTCGATGCGCGCCTGGACGGTGGCGATCTCCCGGTTCACCGCATGCGGGCGCAACACCTCGGCGTCGAGCGTGGCGTAGGCCTCCCCCAGCTTGGGCAAGTAGGCGCGCAGCAGCGCCTCGATCTCCCCACGCTCCTCCCCCTGGCTCTCCACGGAGCCTTGACATCCGGCAGCGCACAGGACCGCCGCGGCCATCAGGAGGAGCCGGATCGGAGCGAGTCGCCCGGTGCGCATGCGTCGCATCACTCCGAGTCTAGCGAAGCCAGCGCCAGGACGAGACCGCGCTGGCGCTCGTTGACCCCGGTCATGACCACGTCCACCGGGTCGCCGAGGCGGAAGCGACGGCCGGTGTGCTCGCCCAGCAGGTGGTGCTGTTCCGGCTCGTAGACGTAGTAGTCGTCGCTCATCGAGTCGACCGGGACCAGACCGTCCACCAGGTACTCCGAGAGCTGCACGAACAGCCCGAACGGCTGCACCCCGGTGATCTGGCCGGAGAAGCGCTCGCCGACACGCGGCGCCAGGTGCCGCACCTTCTTCCACTGCAGGAGCTCCCGCTCCGAGCGCTCGGCACGGCGTTCGGTGTCGCTGGTCTGCTGTGCCATGGCGGGCAGGCGCTCAGCGAGCAGGTCACGCTCCGAGTCCTCGCGCCAGGTGCCGGCCAGCACGCGCTTCAACTGCCGGTGCACCAGCAAGTCCGGGTAGCGCCGGATCGGCGAGGTGAAGTGGCAGTAGTAGCGACTCGCCAGAGCGTAGTGTCCGCGGCATTCGGGGCTGTAGACCGCCCGCTGCATCGAGCGCAGCACCAGGGTCGACACCAGCGCCTCCTCCGGGCGCCCCTCCACCCGCTCCAGCGCCTCCTGCAACGCGCTCGGGTGCAGGCTCTCCAGCTCCTCCGGCAACCGGATGCCGAACGTGCGCAAGAGCTCGCGCAGCTCCTCGAGCCGCTCCGGGTCCGGCGGCTCGTGGATGCGGTAGAGGGCCGGGCACTCATGGCCGTCGACCTCCTGGGCCACCGCCTCGTTGGCGGCGATCATGAACTCCTCGATCATACGGTGGGCGATGTGGCGCTCGCCGGGGAGCACCCCCACCATGGTGCCGTCCGAGTCGAGCACCACGTCCCCCTCCGGCAGGTCGAAGTCCAGCGAGCCGCGCTCGACGCGCCGGCGGTTCAGCAGCTTCGCCAGCTCCTCCGCCTGGCGCAGCATGGGCAACACGGCCCCGTATTGCGCCTCGTCGCCCGGCTCCGGCTCCTCGAGCATCCGGCGCACCTCGTCGTAGGTGAGCCGCCGGTGCGAGCGGATGATGGTCGTCGCGAAGCGCCGACGGCGTACCTCTCCGTTCCCGTCGAGATCGAGGAACGCCGACATGGTGAGCCGGGGAACGTCGGGGCGCAGGGAGCAGAGCCCGTTCGACAGGCGCTCGGGCAACATGGGGATGGCCCGCTCCGGGTAGTAGACGCTGGTCCCCCGGCGATAGGCCTCGAGGTCCAGCGGCGAGCCCTCACGCACGTAGTGCGAGACGTCGGCGATGTGCACGCCAAGGCGGAAGCCGCCGCGGGCCGTCCGCTCGACCGTGATGGCGTCGTCGAAGTCGCGGGCGCTCGCGCCGTCGATGGTGACGATGACCTGGTCGCGGAGGTCCTCCCTGCCCTGCCACTCCGCTTCGCCGGGATCCTCCGGGAACCGATCCGCGGCGGCGAGCACGGCGTCGGGAAACGGCTCGGGAATGCCGAAGTGGCGCAGCACCACCTCAACGTCGACCCCCGGCTCTTCTGGGTCGCCCAGCACCTCCACGACCTTCGCCGCCAGGCGGCCGTCCGCCCGCGGCCGGCGATCCAGCTCGACGACCACGTAGTCCCTCTCCCCCACCGGCGGCTTGCCGGCGACCACCACCTCCAGCCGCTCGCGCGGATCGAAGGGCACCAGGCGGGATCCCCCGCGATCGGACTCCAGGCGCCCGACCAGGATCTTGGCGCGGGCCGTGAGGATGCGGCTGATCGTCGCTTCGGGCAGCCGCCGCCCGCGACCGTGGCGCTCACGCCGCAACGGCCGCGCCAGCACCAGATCGCGGTCCAGCGCCCCGTTCAGATTGCGCGCCCGCACGAAGTACCCCGGCTCGCCGCCGTCGCCGGTGATCAACAGGGCGTCGCCACGGGCCAGCGCCTGGACCGTGCCCACCTGCCACTCCGTGAAGCGCGGGGCGTAGAACCGTCCGCGGTATTCGATGACGCGCCCCTCCGCCACCAGCCGGTCGAGCGCTCGGCTGCGGGCGTCCGCGTCTCCGGGCCCGTCGGCCACGCGCTGGAGGGCGCCCTCCTCATCCAGGCCACGCCGGCCGGACGCTTCCAGCACCCCCTCCAGCCGCGCCGCCAGCACGGCGGCATCTCCCGGCAGGAGCTGAGGCGTAGCGGTTGTGTCACCCATCGAGCGGTCGTTCTATCACGGGGCTCGCCCGATCCGCGGCAAAAGGATCTTCACCACACGGCGAGGGCCTGTGCGAGCGGCATGGACCTCGCTGCAATCGAGCCACGGCATGGTACAATATCTTGTACCAGTACACCGTGGGGAGGCTGAAACGAGATGACCATTACCGCGTCGGAAGCCCGCAAGAACCTGTTTTCCCTGATACAGCAGGTCAACGATGACCGCGCACCGGTGGAGATTCTGTCGCGACGCGGCGACGCCGTCTTGATCTCGCGCGCCGACTATGAGGCCCTCGAGGAGACGGCGCACCTGCTGCGCTCGCCGGCGAACGCCCAACACCTCATCGAGAGTCTGGCCCAGGCGCGCGCCGGGGAACGCGAAGAGCATGAACTTGCTCGATGAGGCTCGTCTTCACGCCGAACGGCTGGGCGGACTATACGTTCTGGCTGGCGGCGGACCGCGCGATCTCGAAGTGCATCAACAGACTCGTCGAGGACGTCTTGCACCATCCCTTCGAGGGCATCGGGAAGCCCGAGCCGCTGCGGCACGTGTTCGCGGGCTGCTGGTCGCGGCGCATCACCGAAGAGCACCGCCTCGTGTACCTGGTCGATGGGGACGACGTTGTCGTCCTCCAGGCCCGCTACCACTACGGCGAGTAGGGACGGCGAGCGCGTCCCCACCGGCTTGGGCCGCCGCGATCGCGCGGCGAGCGCGCGTTGACATGGACGCCTCCGGATCCTAGACTGTGCCTAGCGCGCGAAAGTGGCGGAATTGGTAGACGCGCAAGATTCAGGATCTTGTGGTCGCTAAGACCGTGGGGGTTCGAGTCCCCCCTTTCGCACCAGCTTTCGATCTCCCTACAAGACCTCGCGAGCACTCACAGGCGGGTGCCGATCGGGCTCCGGCCGCCGAGGTGGCAACGCGATCGCGCCAGCACATTCCGCCAGATGTCCGCTACGTGCAATCGCTCGGCCCAATCCTGCAAGTAGGTCCAATCGAGCTCATCGCCACTGATCTTGATCACACCGGCGACGTCGCGGAGGTGCTTCTCCGACCCACCCTCACGGTAGAAAGCCAGCTTCTTGAGGATCACGTCCTCGGGACCAGTCCGAGCTCCTCCAGCACCGCCGAGAGGCGGCGGAGGAGATCAGACGGCTCCATGGGAGAGCCTATGGGTCGACTCCCGACGGATGCGCTCCTCGCTCCACTCCGGGTGCTCGGCTCGCAGGTGAGAGAGCAGCATCTCGCGCGCCGAACGGAACATCCCGCTGGCGATCGCGAGCCGCTGGGACTGCGGGCCCACCGCTGTGCCGCAAGCGTCAGTGGCCCTCGAAGGCCGCCTCGAGCTTTGCGATGTCGAACTTGATCTGGCGGAGCATCTCCTCGGATGCCCGCTTGACCTTGGTCTTGTCCGGATCCGTCATCATGCGGCCGAGGGCCGTCGGCACGATCTGCCAGCGGACGCCGAACTTGTCGATGATCCAGCCGCAGGCCTGGGGCTTGCCGCCGTTGTCGAGGATCGCGTCCCAGTAGCGGTCCAGCTCTTCCTGGGACTCGCAGTTCACCATGAACGAGACCGCGTCGTTGAACGGGTCGTGCGGGCCGGCGCTCATGGCCATGAACGCCTGGCCGAACAGCGTGAACTCGACGACGACGACCGATCCCGGCGGCCCGCTAGGCGAATCGGCTTGCAGCGCGGTGACGCGGTCGACGCTCGAGTCCGGGAACAGGCCGGCGTAGAACCGGGCGGCCTCCTCCGCCTCCTGGGTGTACCAGAGATGGGGCACGATCTTCTGCAGACGGGTCTCACTCATGGTCTCGTTACCTCCTTGCCTCTAGACGAACGGGCTTGCCGGGAATCGACACCCGGGCGGAACCTCCCGGCGTAGATCCCTACGGCACGCGGAAGCGCATCGACGCAGATACGCGGCCGCGGCCTCCTGGGTTGCGCGGCCGACGCCCCTCGGGCGGCCTCGCGCGTCTTGTCGCCCGGGCTCCCTTGTGAGATCCTTCACGAGCCGTCTACGAGCGGCCTTGGAGGGGCTCGCGAGAGATGCCTGCGGACTACTATCCGGTGCTCATCGGACTGGGGCTGGCCTTCGTGCTGGGGGCGGTGCTGCTGCTTCTGTCCTGGCTGCTCGGGGACAAGACCGGGGGCAAGGTCAAGCTGTCGCCCTACGAGTCGGGCGAGCCGCTGCTCGACCACAGCCGCAAGCGCATCTCGGTGCTCTTCTTCTTGATCGCCATCGACTTCGTCGTCTTCGACGTGGAGGCGGCGTTCCTCTTTCCCTGGGTGCTGGTGCTGCGTCAAGGCGGGTGGCCGCTGTTCTGGGCGGTGATGGCCTTCATCGGCCTGGTCGTGCTCGGGCTCGTCTACATCTGGAAGAAGGGCGGCCTCGACATCCAGCCGCGGTACGCCCCCGCCCACCCAGGGGTCAGGGATCAGGGGTCAGGGATCAGGGGGGAGGCATGAGGGACCTGAGCCCTGACCCCTCACACGTGACCCCCGGGCGGGTGGGGGGACGGTTGCCGGAGGAGGTCCACGAGGCGCTGGACGCCCTGCGCCCGCGCTACCCCACCACCGAGGCGCTGCTCATCCCGGCCCTGCACATGGCGCAGAAGGCCTGGGGCGGGTGGCTCCCGGACGAGGCGATCGAGGCGGTGGCGGCCGAGCTCGAGCTGCCGTCAGCGGACGTCTACGGGGTGGTCACGTTCTACGACCTCTTCCACCAGGAGCCGGTGGGGCGCCATCGCATCCGGGTGTGCACCAACCTCCCCTGCATGTTGCGCGGCGCCCTGGAGCTGATGGAGGTGCTCGCCGACGAGCTGGGTGTGGGCGAGGACCAGGTCACGCCCGACGGGCGCTGTTCCTATACTCACTTCGAGTGCCTCGGCTCCTGCGACACGGCGCCGATGATGATGATCGACGACCGGTATCACGAGAACTTGACCCCGGAGCGGGTGCGCGAGATCGTGAAGGGCCTAGCGTGAGCGGTATCGATCAGACCCGCTTCGAGCCGGTGCTGACCCGCAACGTCGGCCGGCCGGAGGTGCGCACGGTGGAGGGCTACCGAGCGCGCGGCGGCTACGAGGGCCTGCGCCGGGCGCTCTCCATGCAGCCGGCGGAGGTCACCGAGCTGGTCAAGAAGTCGGGGCTGCGCGGCCGCGGCGGCGCCGGCTTCCCCACCGGCATGAAATGGAGCTTCATCCCCGCCGACCACCCGGGGCCCAAATACCTGGTCTGCAACGCCGACGAGTCCGAGCCGGGCACCTTCAAGGACCGGCTGCTCATGGAGCACGACCCGCAGCAGCTCATCGAGGGCTGCCTGATCTGCGGCTACGCCGTCGGCGCCGCGACGACCTACATCTACATCCGCGGCGAGTACACGGACGCCGCGGCGATCCTTGAAGAGGCGATCGCCGACGCCTGTGCCGCGGGGGTGTTGGGCGACAGCGTCCTGAGATCGGGCTTCCGCCACGACGTGTACGTGCACCGCGGCGCCGGCGCCTACATCTGCGGCGAGGAGACCGGCATGCTCGAGTCGCTCGAGGGGCGGCGCGGGCAGCCGCGGGTCAAGCCCCCCTTCCCCGCCGTGGTCGGCGCCTTCGGCAAACCGACGGTGATCAACAACGTCGAGACCCTGTGCTGCGTGCCGCACATCGTGGAGCGCGGGCCAGAGTGGTTCGCCGGCATCGGCACCGACGAGCGCAACACCGGTCCCAAGCTCTACGCCCTCTCCGGCCACGTGGAGCGCCCGGGCACTTACGAGCTCCCGATCGGCATCACCCTGGACGAGCTGATCGACGCGGCCGGCGGCATGTACCGGGGCCGGCGCTTGAAGGCTTTCATCCCTGGCGGCGCCTCGGCGGCCATGCTGCCGGCCGAGAAGAGCTCGATCCCGCTCGACTTCGACCAGTGCGCCAAGGCCGGCAGCATGTTGGGCTCGGCGGCGGTGATGGTGCTCGACGAGACGGTCTGCCTGGTACGAGCGGCGACGCGGCTGGCCAAGTTCTTCGCTCACGAGTCCTGCGGCCAGTGCACGCCGTGCCGAGAAGGCACCCACTGGCTGGAGCTGGAGCTCTCCCGCATCGAGCGCGGCGAGGGACCGCCGCATGCCGCCGAGCTGATCCTGCGCATGACCAAGAACATGACCGGCACGGCGCTGTGCGCGCTGGCCGACGCCGCGATCGGTCCCACCCGCTCGCTGGTCACCAACTTCCCCGAAGAGATCGAGGAGCACCTGCGCCTCGGCCGCTGCCCGCTTCCCGCCCAGCGCTACTTCGTCACCGGCGCTGCGCCAGGGGGCGCTAGCTGATGCCCAAGATCACTGTCGACGGGCGCACCCTCGAGGTCGCGGCCGGCACCAACCTGATCGACGCCGCGGCCGAGGCCGGGGTGCAGATCCCCCACTACTGCTACCACCCGCGCCTGTCGGTGGTCGGCCAGTGCCGCATGTGCCTGGTCAAGATCGGCGACGGGCCGAAGCTGACACCGGCCTGCACCGTGACGGTCGAGAAGGACGGGCTGGAGGTCCGCGTCGACGACCCGGACGTCAAGGCGGCGCAGGAGGGGATGATGGAGTTTCTGCTCATCAATCATCCCCTCGACTGCCCGATCTGTGACCAGGCGGGCGAGTGCGGGCTGCAGGACTACTCCTTCAAGCACGGCCAGGCCTTCTCGCGCTTCCGCTTCGAGGAGAAGCGGACCTACCCGGGACGCGAGCGCATCCCGCTGGGGCCGACCGTGGTCCTCAACATGAACCGCTGCATCCAGTGCACGCGCTGCATCCGCTTCACCGAGGAGATCTCGCAGACCTCGGAGCTGCAGTTCTTCCAGCGCGGCTGGCGCACCGAGATCGGCAACTTCCCGGGCAAGGAGCTGGACAACGATCTGGCGACCTGCGTCGTCGACCTCTGCCCGGTTGGGGCGCTCACCTCGACCCAGTTCCGCTTCGCCGAGCGGGTCTGGTACCTGGACAAGAAGCCGTCCCTCTGCACCGGCTGCGACGCCGGCTGCAACGTCACGCTGGAGCACCGGCGAGGCCGGATCCGCCGCTACAAGCCGCGCCTCAACCCGGCGGTCAACGACTACTGGATGTGCGACTACGGACGCGGCACGTTCGAGCGCTACGCCGAGCTGCCGCGGCTGACCGCGCCGCGCCTGCGCAAGAGCAACGGCGGCGGCGACGGGACCGCCGTGGCCACGACCTGGGGCCGCGCCCTGGAAGCAGTGGCGGCGCGCCTGCAGGAGGCCGGCGAGGACCCGGCCGGACGGCCGATCTTCCTCGGCTCGGGCAAGCTGACCACCGAGGAGGCCTGGCTGCTGGCCACGCTCGCCGACCGCTTCGGCTCGCCGCACCGCCCGCTGTGGACCGAAACCGGCCCGCAGCGCCATATCCCGAACCCGAACGGCGGCGTCACCGGTCACGACGCGGCGCCGAACCGCCGGGGCGCCGAGCTCGCCGGGCTGGGCAACGGCGCCGGCGCGTCGGCCAAGGACCTCCTCTACGGCGACGCGGCCCGCGACTGCCCGGTGCTGGTGGTGGCGGAGAGCGACTTCGGTGACGCCGCGCACGACCCGCAGGTCGTCGAGCGCCTGCGCCGGGCCCGCTTCCTGGTCGTCCTCGGCTGGGCCGACACGCCGCTTGCCCAGGTCGCCGACGTGGCGCTGCCCACCGCCACGCACGCCGAGAAGGACGGCACCTTCGTCAACGTCCAGCACCGCCTGCAGCGCTTCGAGCGGGCCTTCCCCCCGCGCGGTGACGTGCTCCCCGCGGTCGAGGCGCTGACCGATCTGCTCGCCCTCGTCGCCGAGCCGGAATGGAAGGGCCTGTCCACCGCGGCGGTGTTCGATCGCATGGCGGAGGCAGTCCCGGCCCTTGCGGGCATGATCTGGCGTCGCCTGCCGGCAGAGGGAGTGGTGCTCTCGGGGGGTGAGGACGCTCACCCATGAGCTTCGCGGTCACCGCCACGCTGCTCAAGATGGGCGTCTGGCTCGGCGTCATCCTCAACGTGACGCCGGTGATGCTGTGGCTGGAGCGGCGCGGCGGCGCGCTGATCCAGGACCGCCCCGGCCCCAACCGCGTCGGCCCGCTAGGACTCTTCCAGGCCCTCGCCGACGTGGTGAAGTTCCTCTGCAAGGAGGACGTGACGCCTTCGGAGGTCGACCGCCCGCTCTATCTGCTGGCGCCGATCATCGCCCTCATCCCGTCGCTGACCGTCTTCATCGTCATCCCCTTCGGGCCGACGGTCACGGTGGGGGGCAACGAGGTGCCCCTGGTGGTGACCACCGCCGACACCGGCGTCCTGCTCCTGCTGGCGCTCTCCAGCCTCGGCGTCTACTCGCTGGTGCTCGCCGGCTACAGCTCGAACAACAAGTACTCCCTGCTCGGCGCCGTGCGCGCCTCGGCACAGATGATCAGCTACGAGCTGGCGCTCACGCTCGCGGTGGTGGCGGTGCTGGTGCCGGTCGGCACCTTCCGGCTCGACGCCGTGGTCGAGGCGCAGCAGGGCACCTGGCTGGGCTTCATCCCCGCCTGGAACGTCTTCCCGCAGATCCTCGGCTTCCTGGTCTTCCTGATCGCCGCCTTCGCCGAGACCAACCGCCTGCCATTCGACCTGCCCGAGGCCGAGTCCGAGCTGGTCGGCGGCTACAACACCGAATACAGCGCCATGCGCTTCGCCCTGTTCTTCATGGGCGAATACCAGTCCATGGCGGTCCTCTCCGCTCTCGCCGCCACCCTCTATTTCGGCGGCTGGTACCTGCCGGGCCTCGACTACACCGGCACCTGGTGGGTGGTGGCGGCCAAGGGCCTCTCCGTCCTGGTCGCCAAGATGGGCCTCTTCCTGCTGCTCTATGTCTGGGTGCGCTGGACCTTCCCGCGCTTCCGCTTCGACCAGCTCATGCGCCTGGGCTGGAAGGTCCTGCTGCCGGTCGCCCTCTTGAACTTCGTCCTGGTCGCCGCCATGACGATCGGGGGGTGGCTGTAGTGGAACAACTCGTCTTCTGGCTGTTCGCGGCGCTGGCGGTTGGCTCGGCCCTGGTGGTCGTGACCCACCGCAATCCCGTCTATTCGGTAATGAGCCTGGTGGTGGCCCTCTTCTCCACCGCCGTCCTCTTCGTCCTGCTGGGCGCCCCGTTCCTCGCCGCCCTCGTCGTGCTGGTCTATGCCGGCGCCATCCTCGTCCTCTTCCTCTTCGTGCTCATGCTGCTCAACGTCGGCCGCGAGCGCGTCGGTGCCGGAGGCGGCCTGCAGCGGGTGGCGGCGATCGCCGCCAGCGTCTTCTTCTCCGGCCTCGTCGCCATGCTGGTCTGGCGACAGCCGTTGATCGACACCTCGCGCCCGCTGTCCGAGGACATGGTGGCCGTGGAGAGGCTCGCCGCCCTGCTCTTCAGCCGCTACCTCCTCCCTTTCGAGATCGTCGGCCTGCTGCTGCTGGCGGCCGTCATCGCCGCCACCGTGCTGGCCCGGAAGCCCCCCGCCCAACCAGGGGTCAGGGGCGAGGGGTCAGGGATCAGGGGAGAGGCATGAGTACGCGCGACATGATCGCCGTGGGACGGGTGGGGGGCCTGACCCCTGAGCCCTGGACCCTGACCCTCGGGAGGGAGGGGGCATGATTCCCGTCACCTGGTACCTGGTGCTCTCCGCCGTCCTCTTCGGCATTGGCACCATTGGGGCGCTGACGCGCCGCAACGGCATCACCATCTTCCTCTCCGTCGAGCTGATGCTGAACTCGGTGAACCTGACGTTGGTGGCCTCGGCGCGGGCGCTGGCCGACCGCACCCAGGACCTGGGTATCGCCCTGACCGGCCAGGCTATCGTGTTCTTCGTGCTCGCGGTCGCGGCCGCCGAGGCCGCCGTGGGCCTAGCGCTGTTCATCGCCGTGTACCGCAACCGGCAGACCGTCGACTTGAACCGCATCAACCTGATGCGCTGGTGAGAGACGGTCAGGAGGCAGGAGGAGTGAGGCAGGAGGGCCGAGGTGGAACGTTGGCGCGCGGCATGACGGGAGGCATCGCCTGATGCTCGAGCTCCTGTGGCTGATCCCGGTCCTGCCGTTCGTGGGCGCGGCGCTCAACGGAGTGTTGGGGCCGCGGGTCTCTCCCCGCCTGACCACGGCGGTGGGGGTCGGCGCGTCGGGACTGGCGGCGCTGGTCGCCCTCGGGGTGCTGGGCAGCTACGTCGGCGGGGGGCACGGCGAGGTCTTCGAGCAGGTGCTCTACACCTGGGCGGCGAGCGAGGTGCGGCTGGACATGGCCTTCCAGCTCGACGCGCTGTCGGCGGTGATGGTGTTCGTGGTGACCTTCGTGGGGTTCTGGATCCATCTGTATTCGGCCGGCTACATGGCGGGGCACCGCGGCTACCAGCGCTACTTCGTCTACCTGAACCTGTTCCTGGGCGC
>JBOGJI010000284.1:0-1179 GCA_050747865.1 Thermoanaerobaculia bacterium | reverse complement strand
GCTCGACTCCGACCGCGACCTCGGCTTCCCCGGCGAGCACCCCTACACCCGCGGCGCCTATCCGTCGATGTACCGGGGACGGCTGTGGACGATGCGCCAGTTCGCCGGCTTCGGCACCGCCGAGGAGACGAACGAGCGCTTCCGCTACCTGCTCGACCACGGCCAGACCGGGCTATCGACCGCCTTCGACATGCCCACCCTGATGGGCCTCGACTCAGACCACGCGCGCTCGTTGGGCGAGGTCGGCGTCGAGGGGGTCGCGCTGGACACGGTCGACGACATGGAGACGCTGTTCGCCGGCATCCCGCTCGAAGAGGTCACCGTCTCGATGACGATCAACGCGCCGGCGGCGATCCTGCTCGCCTTCTACGTCGTCGCCGCGGAGGAGAACGCGATCCCCCCCGAGCGGCTCGGCGGCACGATCCAGACCGACATCCTCAAGGAGTACATCGCCCAGAAGGAGTGGTGCTTCCCGATCGAGCCCGCGCTGCGGCTGGTCGAGGACATGATCGAGTGGTGCAGCCGCGAGATGCCGCGCTGGCACCCGATCTCGATCTCCGGGTACCACATCCGCGAGGCCGGCTCGACGGCGGCTCAGGAGCTCGCCTTCACGCTCGCCGACGGCTTCGCGTACGTCGAGGCGACGATGGCGCGCGGGCTCGACGTCGATGACTTCGCCCCGCGTCTGTCGTTCTTCTTCAACGCCCACATCGACTTCTTCGAGGAGATCGCCAAGTACCGAGCCGCACGGCGCATCTGGGCGCGCGAGCTGCGCGACCGCTACGGCGCGCGCAACCCGCGCTCGTGGCTCATGCGCTTCCACGCGCAGACGGCCGGCGTCTCGCTGACGGCGCAGCAGCCCGAGGTCAACATCATCCGGACGGCGCTCGAGGCGTTGTCCGCTGTGCTCGGGGGCTGTCAGTCGCTCCACACGAACTCCTTCGACGAGGCGCTGGCGCTCCCGACGGAGCACGCCGTCAAGATCGCCCTCCGTACGCAGCAGGTACTCGCGCACGAGACCGGTGTGGCGAGCACGATCGACCCGCTCGGCGGCTCCTACTACCTGGAGGAGCTGACCAACCGTCTCGAGGTGGAGGCCTACGACTACTTCGACCGGATCAGGAAGCTCGGCGGCGTCATTCCCGCCATCAAGGACAACTTCTTCCAGCGCGAGATCGC
>JBOGJI010000283.1:0-6749 GCA_050747865.1 Thermoanaerobaculia bacterium | reverse complement strand
CGACCGGAACAACCCCTCTCGCGGCTCTCCGGATCCCCCGGACGACCCGGATCGACCCTGACGACCTCAACCGGAACCCACTGCTGCACGATTTGCCTCGCCAGCGTCCTTACACGCTTATTTTGGGCCTAGATGCCTTCTCCGTGTGATAGAAGTACGCTGGATGGCACCAGCAGCATCACCCTTCCACGCCCCAACCTCCGAGGCCACACCCCGTGATTGAGATCGAACCCGTGCGCAAGGTCTACGTCCTGGACACCTCGGTCGTGCTCTACGACTACAACGCCATCAACCAGTTCGAGGAGCACGACGTTGCCGTGCCGCTGACCGTGCTCGAGGAGCTCGACCAGTTCAAGAAGGGCAACAACGTCATCAACCTGCACGCGCGGGAGTTCATGCGCCTGCTCGACCGGCTGTCGCAGCACAACGACCTGCGCCACTGGATCCCCATCAACGGCGCCGACCGCGGGCGTTTCCGGGTGATCACCGACGAGAAGTCCACCTTCGACGTCGAGCGCACGTTCGGCACCAAGAAGAACGACCACCGCATCTTGAACTCGGCCCTCGCCCTGGCCCAACAGGAGCCGGAACGCAAGGTGATCCTGGTCTCCAAGGACATCAATCTGCGCATCAAGGCGCGGGCCCTGAGCCTGCCGGCCGAGGACTACGAGACGGTCAAGATCCACGATCTCGACCATCTCTACACCGGCAAGAGCGAGGTGGAGCTCGACGCCCCCGCGATCATCGACGGGCTGTACGCGGGCGAGACCGTGCCGGTCGGCACGATGCTGGCGGAGGCCCCGCCGGCGAACCACTACTTCATCCTGCGCGGCGGCTCGAAGTCGGCGCTGGCCTACCTCAACGCGGCGGGGGAGGTGGGGCGAGTCGCCAAGCTCCCGGCCTACGGCATCCAGCCGCGCAACGCGGAGCAGACCTTTGCCGTGCACGCCATCACCAACTCCGACGTGCCCCTGGTGTCGCTCACCGGCGCGGCGGGGACGGGGAAGACCCTGCTGGCGCTCGCCGGCGCCCTGGAGCAGCGCCGCAAGTACCGGCAGATCTACCTGGCGCGACCGATCGTGCCGCTCTCCAACAAGGACCTGGGCTACCTGCCGGGCGACATCCAGTCCAAGATCAACCCCTACATGCATCCGCTGTGGGACAACCTGTCGGTGATCAAAAACCAGTTCAACGAAGGCCAGAAGGAGTTCCGGCACATCGACGAGATGGTGCAGCAGGACAAGCTGCACATCGTGCCGCTGGCCTACATCCGGGGGCGCAGCTTCACAAACGTCATGTTCATCGTCGACGAGGCGCAGAACCTGACGCCGCACGAGGTGAAGACCATCATCACGCGGGCGGGCGAGGGCACCAAGATCGTCTTCACCGGGGACATCTTCCAGATCGACACCCCGTACCTCGACTCCCACTCCAACGGCCTCTCCTACCTGATCGATCGCGTGCGCGGAAACCCCTTGTACGCCCACGTGAACCTGGAGAAGGGGGAGCGCTCGGAGCTGGCGAACCTGGCCAGCGCGATGCTGTAGTGGAGAAGGAAGAGCAGCGGTTCCTGGAGGGGCCGCAGCGCCGCGGGCTCGAGCTGCTGCGCGCAGTGCGGATCCTGGGGGAGTTCGCGCGCGGGTTCCGGGCGCTGCACTTCGTCGGCCCCTGCGTCACGGTCTTCGGCTCGGCGCGGTTCCGCGACGGCCACCCCCACTACGACTTGGCGCGTGCCGTCGGCGCCGAGCTCGCCACCGCCGGCTTCACCGTCATGACCGGCGGCGGACCCGGCATCATGGAGGCCGCGAGCCGCGGCGCCAAGGAGGCCGGCGGGCGCACCGTCGGCTGCACCATCGATCTGCCGGAGGAGCAGGAGTCCAACGCCTGGCTCGACCGGCGGGTGGACTTCCACTACTTCTTCGTGCGCAAGGTCATGCTGGTGAAGTACTCGTACGGGTTCGTGGTGATGCCCGGGGGGTTCGGCACCATGGACGAGATCTTCGAGACCCTGACGCTGATCCAGACCGGCAAGATCCGCGATTTCCCCCTCGTCCTCATGGGGGTGGAGTACTGGCAGCGGCTGCTGCAGTTCCTCACCGCCAAGATGGTGCCCGCCGGCACGATCAATCCCCGGGATGTCGAGCGGCTGGTCCTCACCGACGACCCGGCGGAAGCGGTGGCGGAGATCCGGCGCGTCGGCGTCAGCCGCTTCGGGCTGCGCGAACGGCGGCTGGGACGACCCCAGCGCTGGCTCGGCGAGCGGCCTTGAGCAGAGGACGCCTGGAGCTGGTCGCCGCGGCGGCGCTGTTCTCCACCGGCGGCGCGGTGGTGAAGCTGGTGTCGTTCGGCGGCCTGCAGCTCGCGGGGCTGCGCTCGCTCGTGGCGGCGGCGCTCCTGCTCGTCGTGTTGCCGCGGGCCCGCCGGCGCTGGAGCGCCTCGGTCTGGCTGGCCGGGACGGCCTACGCCGCCACCCTGGTCCTGTTCGTCACCGCCAACAAGCTCACCACGGCGGCCAACACCATCTTTCTCCAGGACACGGCACCGCTCTACGTCCTGCTGCTCGGTCCGTGGTTGCTGCGGGAGCCGCTGCGCGCCCGCGACATCGCCTTCCTGGTGGTGCTCGCCGCGGGCCTGGCGCTCTTCTTCGCCTCGCCCGACCCCGTGAGCGCCATCGCCGCCGACCCGGCGCGAGGAAATCTCCTCGCCGCCCTCTCCGGGCTCACCTGGGCGCTCACCATCGTCGCGCTGCGCTTCCACTCGCGCGGCGACGGCGGCGACGGCGCCGCCGCGGTGGTCTGCGGCAACCTGCTGGCCGCGGTCTTCTGTCTGCCCTGGATGCTGCCGCTGCCCGCCGCCTCGGCCACCGACTGGGCCGGCCTCGCCTTCCTGGGCCTGGTGCAGATCGGCCTGGCCTATCTGCTGGTGCTGGCCGGCATGCGGCACGTCGCCGCCTTGGAGGCCTCGCTGCTGCTGCTGGTCGAGCCGGTCCTGAGCCCGATCTGGGCGTGGCTGGTGCACGGCGAGCGCCCCACCGCCTGGGCGCTCGCGGGCGGGGCGATCATTCTCGCGGCGACGGCGACGAAGACGGTCCTGGAAGGGCGGCAGCGCCGGCGGTCCCCTGCCGCACCGGGCAGTGACGGTCCCGCCGCTCGGCCAGATCGCGCTTGACCCGGCGACGGAAGTCCTCCTCGTCTCCTTGCTGGGTCAGCTCGGCCCGGTACTCCGCGATATCGACGATCTCGATGTTCAGGCGGATGGTCTTGAACAGCCTGGGGAAACGCTGCCCCGGCACCTGGACGTGGTGCAGGCCGCCGGAATAGGCGACCAGCATGCGGCCCTGGGGGATGAGGCGCAGCAGGTCGGCGATGCCGCCGCGCACGGTCATCGGCTTGCCGTGCTTGTCCAGGCCGTTGGCGCGCATCATCCGTCCCTCGGGCAGGATGATGACCATCGACTGCGGGCCGAGCTTCTCGAGCACGGCGTCCCAGGTGTGGTCCGGCTCGCGGCTGATCGAGACCACGTGCGGCGTCAGCGCCTTGAAGAACCGGCCGACCAGTGCCCTGCCGGTGGTCACGTCGGCCGTCGGAAGCACCCCGTAGCCGGCGATCTGCCAGAGCAGCCGCAGCGGCGCGCAGGACACGAACAGCCACTCGAACAGGCTGGTGTGGTTGAGCAGGGCGATCAGGCGGATGCCGTCCCAGGGATGCGGCGGCACCTCGCCGACCCACCGGCGCTCCCGCCGGTAGAAGGTGTGGGAGAAGGCCTTGGCGGCCAGCAGGACGCAAAAGCTCAGGACTCGGCGCATGGCGTCTGTCGACTGTACGGGCGTGAGGCCCCTGGGCGGCGCGGGGCCGCGGCGATTCCCGATAAGATACCGCGACCATGGTGCCGATCGACCTGACGGGCAAGCGGATGCTGGTGATGGGCGTCACCAACCAGCACTCCCTGGGCTGGGCCATCGCCGAGCGGCTGCATGAGGCGGGGGCCGAGCTGGCGTTCAGCTACCAGGGGGAGCGGCTCAAGGAGACGCTGGAGAAGCTCACCGCCGGCCGCGAGCCGGCCGCCCTCCTCCACGCCTGCGATGTCACGTCGGAGGAGGAGCTGGACGCCCTCTTCGCCGCCCTGGGCGAGACATGGGGCCGCCTCGACGGCCTGGTGCACGCCGTTGCCTTCGCCCCGCGGCCGGCGATGGAAGGGCGCTACGTCGACACCACGCGCGAGGACTGGCTCAAGGCGCTGGAGGTCTCCGCCTACTCCCTGGTGGCCGTGGCCCGCCGCGCCGAGCCGCTGCTGACCCCCGGGTCGGGCCTGGTCACCCTCACCTACTACGCCGCCGAGAAGGTCGTGCCGAAGTACAATGTGATGGCCATCGCCAAGAGCGCCCTGGAGGCCAGCGTGCGCTACCTGGCCGACGAGCTGGGGCCGCGCGACGTCCGGGTCAACGCCGTCTCCGCGGGCCCGGTCAAGACCGTGGCCGCGCGCTCCATCCCCGGCTTCATGAAGATGCACAAGGAGGTGGAGGAGAAGGCGCCGCTCAAGCGCAACATCACGCACCAGGAGGTCGGCGCCCTGGGGCTGTTCCTGCTCTCCCCCCTCGCCTCGGGCATCACCGGCGAGACCGTCTTCGTCGACGCCGGCTACCACGTCATGGCCATGCGCCTGCCGGAAGACTGAGCTCGCGCTCCGTGCGCGTCCTGCTGATCGCCAACACGCTGCCGCCGATGGACGTTTCCGGGGTCGGGGAGCAGGTGGTGCAGCTCGCCACCGGGCTGGAGGCCCGCGGGCACCGGGTGAAGATCGTCGGCCGGGCGAGCCGCGGCCTGGCGTCGCGGAAGGGGCTGTTTCCGCTCGCGGTGGTGCCAATCGCGATTCGGGAGCTGCGCCGCTTCCGTCCCGACGTGGTGCAGGTGCACGAGTCGGACGCGGCGTTGGCGGCGGTCGCTGTGCGGTTGCAGCGGCGCTGGCTGCGCCCGCGGCCGCTGTTGGTGGCGCTGCTGCAGGTCAGCTACGTTGAAGAGCGGCGGGCGGTGCGGGCGCTTTCGGCCGACGGTGGGGAGCTCGGCCGGCCTTCGGCGGTGGAGCGGCGCTTCCGGCGCTTCAAGGCGCCGCTGCAGATCGTCCTCGGTCGCTTGACGGCGCGCGCGGCCGACCTGGTGCTGACGCCCAGCCGGCAGACGGCCCGGGAGGTCGAGCGGGACTACGGCGTGCGGGGCGTTGAAGTGCTGCCCAACGTGACGGGTGGCCTGCAACGCGAGATCGACACCGGGCGGCTTACGGGCTTGCCGGATTGCTATCTGCTGTTCGTGGGGCGGCTGCGGATCCGCAAGGGGGTGGAAGTGCTGCTCGCGGCTCTGGCATGGCTGCGCGACGAAGGGGTGGAGCTGCCTTTGGTGGTTGGTGGCGACGGCGAGCATCGGGGGTTTCTCGAGCGCAGGGCGGGCGAGCTGGGACTGGCGTCGCAGGTGCGGTTCCTCGGGCGCTGCGGGCCGGAGGAGGTGCGGGGGCTGTTGCGGCAGGGACGTTGTCTCGTGGTGCCGTCGATCTACGAAGGGATGCCGCTGGTCGTGCTAGAGGCGATGGAGGCGGGTCTACCGGTGGTGGCGAGCGCCGTCTCCGGGATTCCCGAGGTGGTGGTGGACGGCGAGACCGGGTGGCTGGTGCCGCCCGAGGACCCCGGGGCGCTGGCCGGGGCGCTGCGCGCGGCCTGGGACGTCGACGAGGCGCGGCGCCGGGGGCAGGCCGGCCGGGCGCGGGTGGAGCAGCGCTTCCGCCCGCATCACGCGGCCGCTCAATGGGAGGAGCTGGTGGGTAGTATCTAGCCCCGGCGTGGTAGCGGCCGAGCTTGTCTCGGCCGTTCAGCCGCGGTCGACACGAGGTCGGCCGCCACAATTCGATGCCCGATCTGAATCTATTCCTCACCGGTGGGGTGCAGCTGCTGATCCTGCTGCTCGGCATCTGTGCGCACGAGGCGGCGCACGCGCGGGCGGCGGCACGGCTGGGCGACGCGACCGCCGTCAAGCTGCAGCGCGGGGGGTTGAATCCGCTGCGGCATCTCGATCCCGTGGGCTCGCTCCTGCTCCCCGTGCTGCTGCTCCTGCTGCACGCCCCGCCGCTGTTCGGCTGGGGACGGCCGACGCCGATCTACCTGAAGAACCTGCGCGATCCGCGCCGCGACCTGGCACGCATCGCGATCGCGGGACCGCTCGCCAACCTGGCGCTGTCCGGCGTCGGCGTCGCGGCGCTCGTCGTCACGATCCGTATGCTGGGGCCGGAGGCAGGCGAGGTGGCCGCGCTCTGCCTCGTGCGCGAGGAGGCGGCGGCCATCGGGCGACCGCATTTCCCGCTGGTGTTCACCCTGGTGCAATTCGGCCTGCTGAACGCGTCGCTGGCGCTCTTCCACCTGCTGCCGGTGCCGCCTCTAGACGGCTCCCACCTGCTTCTGCGCTGGCTGCCCCGGAGCTGGGCCCGGCGGCTCGAGATCGTGAGGCCGTTCGGTTTCGCCGTCGCCACCGGCCTGGCGCTGCTTCAGGTGGTGAACGTGCTGATGCTGCCGCTGTATGTTCTGATGGGGGTGCTCATCGAGCTTTGACGTCCTCCCCTCCCTGAAGGGAGAGGATTCCTACCGCGCCGCTTGTGCGGCGCCTCGGTGGGTTCCTGCTTCGCCGAGGGCCGCCGGCTCCGGCGACGCCGGTCCCGGTCTTACGCCCTCTCCACAGGCGTTTTGCCTCTCCGCCCGTCCGGCGGCGAGG
>JBOGJI010000282.1:0-38971 GCA_050747865.1 Thermoanaerobaculia bacterium | reverse complement strand
CGACCGGAACAACCCCTCTCGCGGCTCTCCGGATCCCCCGGACGACCCGGATCGACCCTGACGACCTCAACCGGAACCCACTGCTGCACGATTTGCCTCGCCAGCGTCCTTACACGCTTATTTTGGGTCTAGATGGTTCCCGGAAGGCCGCGAGTCGGGCATGGGCGAGCAGCAGGGCCTTGAGGCGAGCCGCATGCACCTTCGGCGAGGAAGGCAAGGGCGGCGGCAGGGTGGGTAGCCGCCGCGTCTTCAGGTCCCGTCGCGCGAGGCGGCGCGCGCGACGATGGCCTCGAGGAAGGGCGGGCCGTAGGTCGCCAGCTTGTATTCGCCCACACCCTTGATCCGGGCCATCGCCGTCGCGCTGGTGGGGCGGTACCGCGCCATGTCGCGCAGGGCGGTGTCGTGGAAGATCACGTACGGCGGCACGCCCTGCCGCTCGGCCAGGTCGCGCCGCAGGGCGCGCAGATGCTCGAAGAGGTCGCGGTCGACGCCCTCCCAGGCGTCTTGCGCGGCGCGCGAGCGAGGCTCCGGCTCGCTCCGGCGGCGCCGCGCGATGCGCACGAAGCGCACCTCGCGCTCGCCGCGCAGCACCGGCCGCGAGCCCGGCGTCAGCCGGAGCACCGGGTACTCGCCGTCCGAGCGCTCCAGTGCTCCCTGACCGATGAGCTGGTAGATCCAGTCGCGCAGATCGGCGACCGGCACGTCCTCGAGCAGCCCGTAGGTACTGAGCTCCTGGTGCCCGCGCTCGCGCACGACGCGGTCGTCGGCGCCGCGCAGCACCTTGATGACGTGCTCGACGCCGAAGCGCTGGCCGACGCGCGCCACGCAGGAGAGGACCTTCTGCGCGATCTCGAGCGCGCCCTCCACCGTGTCGCGTTCGCCGAAGCAGAGGTCGCAGGCGCCGCACTCGCCGCTCCCGTAGGCCTGGCCGAAGTATTCCGACAGTGCCCGGTGGCGGCAGACGGCGCCGCGGCAGTAGCGCGCCATCTCCTCCAGATGGGCGAGTGCGACGCGGGCGACCTTCGGCTCCGCCGCGGCCTCCACGGCGGAGCGCTCGACCAGCTCGCGCCACTTCAGGAAGTCGGCCTCCGAATAGAGCAGCACGCACTCCGCCGGCAAGCCGTCGCGGCCGGCCCGGCCGGTCTCCTGCTGGTAGTGCTCGATCGACTTCGGCATCCCGGTGTGCAGCACCAGGCGGATGTTGGAGCGATCGACGCCCATGCCGAACGCCACCGTCGCCACCACGACGTCCAGGCGCTCGGCGGCGAAGGCCTGCTGCACGGCGCTGCGCTCCTCGGAAGACATCCCGGCGTGGTAGGGGCCGGCGCGGTGACCCTGCGCCGCCAGCCGCTCGGCCAGGCGGTCGACCTCGCGGCGGGTGATGCAATAGACGATCGCCGCCTCGTCGCGGTGGCCCGAGAGGACCTGGGCGATCTGCTCCGCCGGGCGCAGGCGCGGCAGCACCCGGTAGGTGAGGTTGGGACGATCGAAGCGGCCGATCACGACCTCCGGATCCTCGAGCTCGAGCTGGTCGAGGATGTCGCGGCGCACCTGCTCCGTGGCGGTGGCGGTGAAGGCGTGGAACGAGGCCGCGGCGAAGCGCCGCCGCAGCTCGGCGAGCCGCCGGTACTCGGGCCGGAAGTCGTGGCCCCAGTGGCTGATGCAGTGCGCCTCGTCGATGGCGAAGGCGGCCGGCTGCAGGATGTCGAGCAGGGGCTGGAACTCGGGGCTCACCACCCGCTCCGGCGAGACGAAGAGCAGCGGCACGGGCTCGCGCCGCAAGGACTCTTCGGCGGCCCGCAGCTCGCCGGGGAGAAGCGAGCTGTCCAGGCGCAGCGCCCGGACCCCGACCCGGTGCAGCCCGTCGACCTGATCCTTCATCAGGGCGATGAGAGGCGACACCACGACGGTCGTGCCCCCCGTGGCCACCGCGGGGGCCTGGTAGCACAGCGACTTGCCGCCACCCGTGGGCATGACGACGAGGGAGTCGCGCCCGGCCAACGCCGCGCGGATGGCCGTTTCCTGCTCGGCGTGCAGGGACGGGAACCCCCAGACGCGGGCCACGATCTCGCGCACCGAATCGAGCGACGGGGGCACCGCGCCGTGCAGCGGCGTGGTCGGGTGCGTCTCTTGGGCCGGCATCGATGGTTCGAGCAGTGCCACCGCGAGGGGACCTCCTCTCCAGGACAGGACGGGATCCCGGCCGGGAATCGCTCGCTCCGCCGCTCCCCGGCGGCCCAACGCGCCTCGCGGCCGCCACAGGCTACACTGCGGCGCCGTGGAATGGCGGGATCTCTACCTCAGCCGGCCCGGCGCAAATCACGACGAGGCGCCCCGGGGCGGCATCCTGGTCGCCAATCTGGGCACTCCCGACGCACCGACCGCGCGGGCCTTGCGTCCCTACCTGCGGCAGTTCCTCTCCGATCCACGCGTCATCGAGCGGCCGCGGTGGCAATGGCTGCCGATCCTGTATCTGTTCGTCCTCACCGCGAGGCCCCGGCGCTCGGCGCGCCTCTACACCAACATCTGGACGGAGGAAGGTTCGCCGCTGCTCGTTCACACCGAACGGATCGCTTCCGGGATCCGCCAGAGGCTGGAGGCGCGCTCCCGAACCCCGCCGGCCGTCGAGGTGGGGATGCGCTACGGTAATCCCTCGATCGCCGCGGCGCTGCGGCGCCTGGCGGACGCGGGGTGTGAGCGACTCCTCGTGCTACCCCTGTTCCCCCAATACTTCGCCGGCACCACCGGCTCGGCCCTGGACGCGGTCTTCCAGGAGCTGGTGTGCTGGCGGTCGATCCCGGAGCTGCGTGTCGTCGGTCACTACCACGACGAGCCCGGGTACCTGCACGCGCTGGCGGCGAGCCTCCACGAGGCCTGGGGCGACGAGGGGCCGGCCGAGCGCGTGCTCTTCTCCTTCCACGGCGTTCCCGAGCGGTATGTAGAGAACGGCGACCCCTACCTGGCCCATTGCCAGGCGACCGGCCAGCGGCTCGCCGACGAGCTGGGGCTGCCGCGGGAACGCTGGCAGGTGACCTTCCAGTCGCTGTTCGGGCGCGAGCGCTGGCTCGAGCCCTACACCGACCTGACGCTCCAGGAGCTGGCGCGGTCCGGGATCGAAAGCGTCGACGTGATCTGCCCGGGCTTCGCGGCGGACTGCCTCGAGACCCTCGACGAGGTCGGCCGCGAGGCCCAGCACAGCTATCTCGGCGCCGGAGGCCGCCGCTTTCGTTACGTCCCCTGCCTCAACGACCGCCCCGACCACCTCGACTTCCTCACCGGCCTCGCCGCGCGGCACCTCGGCGACTGGCTCGACGGGCAACCCGCGCGCGAGTCTGGTGCTCCTCGAGGCCCCTCGCACGCCTCCGGCTCGCCTGTGCCGTAGCGTCCCGCCGCTTCGCTACACTATGACGGCGTCATTCGAGAGTTGCCGGCATCGTGCGCTCCCATCGCCCACGTCCTCATATCTGCTCGGCGCTTGCCGTGGCATGCGCCTTCATGTTGACCGCTCCCGCCAGTGGCCAGGACGCGGCGAGCTCGGCGGCCGCGTTGCCGGAGAACCGACCCCCGAAGCTGCTGCGCGGTGGCTCGATCCTGGTGCCGCCGCAGCTTCTCGGCGGAGAGACGCAACCCGAGGTGAGCGTGCGCGTCGAGATCGACGCCCGCGGTCGACCCGCTGAGGTCGAAGTCCTCGAGGTCCGGCCGGCCACGGAGCACGACGCCGAGATTGCGGAGGCCGTGCGCCGGGCCATCCTCGACTGGCGTTACGCCCCGCGGCTTCAAGACGGTCGGCCGGTGACCGCGTCCTTGAGCTGGAGGATCCGCTTCCAGGGCAGCGGAGACAGTGTCGAGGGGTCCGCCGTGGGCTCAGCGCCGGCGGCGGCCGCCGCCGCCGCGGAGCTCGGTGGCGCGGACCGGGCGCGGGAGGACTACGCGCGCCGGATCCTGGAGCTTCCCGAGGCGAGGCGCATCAAGCTGCTCGACGAGCTGGTCCAGCGGGCGATCGGATGGCTCGATCCGGAGACGACACAGCGCGCCTCGACACCTCACGTCATCGTCTATGCCGACGGCCGCACCAAAGACGTCGCGCAGGCGATCGCCGGCAACCTCGAGGCCGTCCTGTACACACTGACGACGTTCTTCGGAACCGACACCCCCCTCTATCCGGAGAAATACAAGCTGGTAGCCGTCGTCTACGAACACGAGGACCAGTTTGCCCAGCTGCGGGCGAGCGAGTTCAACTACGAATGGGCTGCCGGGTTCTATCATCCCGCCGGCCTGATCTCCTTTCACCGCGAGGTCGACACTCCCGGGCGCCTCCTGAGCCTGTTGATCCACGAGGCGACACACGCCTTCCTCGACCGGCACGTCGTGCGCCCGGGAACCCGCATCCCCACCTGGCTGAACGAGGGCTTCGCCGACTACATCGGCAATTCCAGGGTCCGCAAGGGGAGTCTCGAACTCGGCGCCATCGGCTCCCGCGAACTGTTTCTCACCCTGTATGGTGTGGTCGCCGCCCAGAGGGGAGAGAAGCTGGACCTGCAGTTCCTGAAGCGCGCCCTGCGCCGCGGCGAAGCCCCTTCCGTCGACATGATCTTGACGGCCGAAGCCACCAGCTTCTACGGCGGCAGCGAGGAAGAGGTCCGGCTGCACTACGCCTTCGCCTGGCTCCTCGTCCACTACCTGCGCCACGGCCAGTCCTCGTGGGGCGACGGCGCGTTCGCCGAGCTACTGCTCTACGCTTCCGAGGGCTATCCCGTGGAGCCGATCCTGCGCCGGCGCTTCGGTCTCGCCGGCGACGCGCTGGAGAAGGGATTCCGGGGGTACGTCGATGCCCTGTGACCGCCGGCCTCAGTCGCCAGCCGGCTTCGCCGCCTGGTAGGCCTCCCAGGAGCTCTGCGCTCGCTCCGGCTGGCCGAGCTGCCCATAACAGCGCGCCAGGTAGTAGTGCGTCTGCCAGTGCGCGGGGTCGAGCGCCAGGCTGCGCTCCAGGGCCTCTACGGTTTCCGCGCAGCGGTCCAGGTTGTAGAGCGCGAGCCCTCGCTGCCGATGCGCCTCGGCCAGATCCGGATCGAGCTCGGCCACCCGTGCGTAGGCGCGCGCCGCCTCCTCCCAACGTTCCAGCTGGAAGGCGGCCAGCGCGTAGTTGAACCACGCCTCCGGCGAGTCCGGCATCTCCTCGGTGACCGGACCGAGCAGCTCGAAGGCGGCTTCGGACTCGCCCGCCGCCAGGAGCTGGGCGCCGCGATTCAGATCCTCGAACGGGTTCGCCTCGCCGGTTGGCCCCGGGGTCGTCGGTAGGTCGGCGGAGAGTCGTGCCCGTGCCTCAGGGTCGCCGTAGAGGTCGACCAGGGCCTGGAGAGCCGTCCCTCTCATGCCCGCGAGATGCCGAAACTCCGCCTCTCCACCGATTTCCCCGGCGACGGCGGCCTGGCCGCTCAGGGCGACCCGTCGCCACAACGTTCGGGCCTCCTCGTCCCGACCCGCATCCCGCATTTCCCAGGCCAGGTCGTGTTGCAGTGCCTGCACCTGGACCGCGAGCCCGGACTCGGTCGAGACCTGTTGCTCGAGCCGCGTCAACTCCGCTAGCGCCTCGTCGCGGCGCCCCAGGTGCAGCAGGACGCCGATCCGCTCGGCCCGCGCGAGCTCGCCGCCTCCTTGCGGATGCCGGGCGATCCGGTCGAGCAGCTTCTGCGCGCTCTCCCAGCGCTCCAATGCTCGATCGAGCTGGACACACTGCCAGAGCAGGCCGAGGTCGTCCGGCCGCTCGGCCAGGAGCCGCTCCAGGTAGCCGCGGGCGGCCTCCCAGCGCTCGAGTCGCGCCGCGGTCTCGGCGGCCACCTCGATCAGCGCGGGATCCGGCTCGCCGCCGCTGCCGCTCAAACGCCGCTCGAGCGCCTCCATCAGCGCCTCCAATCGCTCGCGATCGTCTCCGATCCAGCTCCGCAGGTAGAGGAGCGATGCGGCGGGCAGCGAGGCCTCGGGGTCGCGCAGCCGCTGGAGCAGCGTCGCCTCCAGGCTCGCTCTCTCGGTCTCCGGCAGTCCGAATCTCGCGTCGAGGTCGAGCAGGGCGGTTACCGGCGGGAGCTCCCCGGGAAATCGCTCGCGCGCCTCCCGGAGTCGAGCGATCGCGGCCCCGGAGTCACCCGCCAGCGCCGCCGCGCGACCCGCGCGCACCAGCCGCAGGCATTCCGCGGGCGGCAGTTGCGCATGCAGCGCTGGCGAGACCGCGAACGCGATCCAGGCCAGTGCCGCGACGATCCAACGCTGCCCGGTTTTCATCGCCTCCACCCATCCGCACGACGGTGCCGGCTAGTTCTCCACGCCGTCTGCCTGATGCACCAGCCAGGCCCGGCTCGCCCGTTCGGCCAGCAGCTTCGCCATGTTCGGCAAGGCATCGTCGCCCTTCTCGAGGTCGGCGACGAAGACGTGGCCGCGCCACCGCTTGGGCGTTCCGTCCTCCGCCGTGCCGACCACGTCCACGCGGACGATGTCTCCGGCCGGCGAGGCCTCGGCGTGGGCCTCCAGGCCTTTGTGGAGCAGGCCCTGGATCCCCTCCTGCAACTGCCTGGCGAGCTCTTCGGTTTCCTGGTTCATGGTCGTCTCCTCAGCGCTCGTGCATCCTTGCCCGGGTTTCTATCAGACACGAAGGCCCGGGTGGGCTGCACCGCACCCGGGCCTGTCGTGAGCTAGCGAGTCGTCTCGTTACGCCGCGCGGGTCTCGTCGTGGCGCTCCTTGGCCTCCTCGAAGACGTCGATCATGAAGTCGAGGAACTGGAAGACCAGGGAGTTCGCCGCGAACGGGCTGTCGTCCTGCGGCGCGGCCGGCTCTCCCGGCCCGTTCGACGTCCCCGGCTCCGGCGCAGGATCCATCCCCGGCGCCGTGCCGTCGTTCCCGCGGGTGAGCTCGTCGTCGAGCACGAACTCCTCGCCCTTGCCGCGGCTGCCGACGATCTCGCGGATGACGCCGCTCTCGTCCTCGAAGCCCCAGTCGTCCGCCTGCTCGCCCTGGTAGACGTCCTGGTAGTCGGCGTATTGGTCGACGATCTGCTGGCCGTCCGTGGTCACCTCGCCGATCTGGCCCATGCCCTTGTCCATGCCGGTGACCTCGACGGCGTGGTCGCCGTTGACGACGTTGAGCTGACCGGTCACCGTCGTGCCGTTGCCGGCCGGCACCGTCGTGACGTTGACGATGGTGCCGTCACCGAGGTGGAAGGTCGTGTTGTCCTTGAAGTCCCAGCCGCCGTTGCCCTCGCTGGTGGCACCGTTGCGGTCGCCCTCCTCGACGTGCGGGTCGCCCCAGATGCGGGTCGTGTTGCCGTCCGGGTCGGTGATCCGCCACTCGGCGCGGCCGAGGACCTCGATCTTGTAGCCGCCCTCGGTGGTGATGGTGTCGCCCTCCACCGTCAGGCCGCCCTGCGGCTCGTCGGAGGGAGAAGCGTCCCCATCGTCGCCGTGGCAGCAGCAGCAGCAGCAGTCGCCGCTCTCCTCGGACCCCTCCGTCTCACTCGGTGCAGGCTGCGGCTGCGCCGGCGCGCTGGGATGCTCCTGGGTCGGATGCGGCTGCGGTTGCGCGCCAACGATCGGGCGCTCTTCCGTCGGCTGCGGCTGCGGCTGGAACGCCTGGTTGACGGCCCCCGCCGCCGCGTCCTGCCGCTGGCCGAGGAGCTTCTGAAGGAACTGCATTCCCATATCCAGCAGACCCTTGAAGAGCCCGCCGAAGAGGCCGCCACCACCACCGGCTCCGCCGGCCTGCTCGGACTTGTCGCCGCCGAAGATTCCGCCGAGCAACTGGGGCACCACCGCGCCGAGAATCGGTCCGATCAACGCTTGGAAGAACAACATGGTCCGTACCTCCCTCTGGTCGTCCTGATCTCTGTTCCGTCTTCCTGTTTCCTGCTTCGTTCGAGGGCCTCGGCCCATCGTTGAATCGAAGTATACGTTGATGTACATGTCTTGTCAACCCCCTTTTCTCCCCTTTTTTACGGCCGGAAAGCGCCGGGCTCGGCGCTATACTGGCGGGCGAATCGGCCATGACCTCGCACGCCGAAAGCCCGCGAAGTGAAGCCACCGTCTCCCCGCTCGCCCGCCGCAATCCCGGCGTCGAGCTGGACCTCGACTGGGTCCTGGGCACCCACGTCAACCGTTCGGCGGCCGAGCGCCGGGCGGCGACGCTCCCCGCCCGCCGCTCGGTCAAGAAGGTCTGGCAGGCCGCCTGGTACTTGAAGGCCATCACACTGATCGACCTGACGACGCTTTCCGGCGACGACACGCCGGGGCGGGTGGAGCGGCTGTGCGCCAAGGCCCGAAGGCCGGTGCGCGGCGACCTGCTCGCCGCGCTCGGAGCCGAGTCGTTGCCCATCCGGGCGGCCGCGGTCTGCGTCTACCACGCCTTCGTGGAGACCGCGCGGCGGGCGCTCGCGGGTTCGTCGATCCCGGTCTGCGCGGTCTCCACCGGGTTCCCCGCCGGCCTCTCGCCGCTGCCCCAGCGGCTGGCCGAGATCGAGGCCTCGGTGGCCGCCGGCGCCGAGGAGATCGACGTGGTCATCACCCGGGCGCACGTGTTGACCGGGAACTGGCAGGCGCTCTACGACGAAGTACGCGCCTTCCGCGAGGCCGTAGGCGGGGCCAAGCTCAAGACCATCCTCGCCACCGGCGAGCTCGCCACTCTGACCAACGTCGCCCGCGCCTCACTCACCTGCATGATGGCGGGCGCCGACTTCATCAAGACCTCGACGGGCAAGGAGCGCGTCAACGCCACCCTGCCGGTCGGGCTCACCATGGCCCGCCAGATCCGCGCCTTCCACGAGCGCACCGGCCACCGCATCGGCCTGAAGCCCGCCGGCGGCATCTCGCAGGCCAAGCAGACCCTGGCCTGGATGGCGATGATCCGCGAGGAGCTGGGGCGGGAGTGGCTGGAGCCCAGGCTGTTCCGCTTCGGCGCCAGCTCGCTGCTTGCCGATCTCGAGCGCCAGCTCGAGCACCAGGCCACCGGCCGCTATTCGGCCGACTACCGACACCCGATGGCGTAGACGCCCATGAGCCCAGAAGTCTCCGAGATCTTCGCCACCCTGGACTACGGCCCCGCGCCGGAGGACGCCTCGCCGGCGCGAGCCTGGATCGCCGAGCACGAAGCACGATTCGGCCACTGGATCGGCGGGCGCTGGGTCGAGCCAGGCGGAAGCCAGCGCTTCGAGACGCTCCACCCGGGCAACGGGCAGGTCCTCGCCCGGGTGGCGCAGGGGAGCGCCGCCGACGTCGACGCCGCGGTGGCGGCGGCGCGCGCGGCGTTGCCCGCCTGGCAGGCGCTGTCCGGGCACGAGCGGGCGCGGCACCTCTACGCCCTCTCCCGCATGGTGCAGCGCCGCTCGCGGCTGTTCTCGGTGCTCGAGACGCTGGACAACGGCAAGCCCATCCGCGAGTCGCGCGACATCGACGTGCCGCTGGTCGCCCGCCACTTCCTGCACCACGCCGGCTGGGCCGAGCTCGCCGAACGGGAGTTCCTCGGCTTTCGCCCGGTCGGCGTCTGCGGCGCCATCATCCCGTGGAACTTCCCGCTGCTGATGCTCGCCTGGAAGGTCGCCCCGGCGCTGGCGGCGGGCAATACGGTGGTCTTGAAGCCGGCCGAGTTCACCTCCTTGACCGCCCTGCTGTTCGCCGAGGCCAGCCGTGAGGCCGGGCTGCCCGACGGGGTGCTGAACGTGGTGACCGGCGACGGGCGCGCCGGCGAGGCCCTCGTCCATCACGCCGGGGTCGACAAGATCGCCTTCACCGGCTCGACCGAGGTGGGACGGCTGATCCGCGAGGCGACCGCCGGCACGGGCAAGAAGCTCACGCTCGAATTGGGCGGCAAGAGCCCGTTCCTGGTCTTCGACGACGCCGACCTGGACGCCGTGGTCGAAGGGGTGGTGGACGCCATCTGGTTCAACCAGGGGCAGGTCTGCTGCGCCGGCTCGCGCATCCTGGCGCAGGAGGGCGTCGCCCGGCGGCTCGAGGAGAAGCTCAAGCGCCGCATGGAGACCCTGCGCGTCGGCGATCCCCTCGACAAGGCGGTCGACATCGGCGCCATCATCGCGCCGCAGCAGCTCGAGAGGATCGGAGAGCTCGTCGCCGAGGGCGAGCGCGAGGGGGCGACGCTCTGGCAGCCGTCCTGGAGCTGCCCCGAAGACGGCTGGTTCTACCCGCCGACCCTCCTGACCGGCGTCGGGCCCGCGGCCACCGTGGCGCAGGTGGAGATCTTCGGCCCGGTGGTGGTGATGATGAGCTTCCGCACCCCGGCCGAGGCGGTGGAGCTGGCCAACAACACCCGCTACGGGCTGGCCGCCAGCGTCTGGACCGACAACCTGAACCTGGCCCTCGACATCGCGCCGCGGCTCGCCGCCGGCTCGGTGTGGATCAATTGCACCAACGTCTTCGACGCCGCCTCCGGCTTCGGCGGCTACCGCGAGTCCGGGTTCGGGCGCGAAGGGGGCCGGGAGGGGATGTGGGAGTACCTCAAACCGGACCACCGGGGCGAGCTCGCCGAGGCCGACTGGCCGAGCGAGGAGAGCCTGGCGGCGACCAGCGGCGAGCCTGCCGCGGCCGGCGCCATCGACCGCAGCCCCAAGCTCTACGTCGGCGGCCGGCAGCGCCGTCCGGACGCCCCCTACGTGCTGCCGGTGGCCGGCGCCAAGGGTGAGCTCCTGGGCGAGGTCCCGCGCGGCAATCGCAAGGACATCCGCGACGCCGTGGAGGCGGCGCATGCCGGCACGGCCTGGAGCGAGGCGACAGCCCACAACCGGGCCCAGGTCCTGTACTACATGGCCGAGAACCTGGCGGCGCGCGAGGAGGAGTTCATCGAGCGCCTGGCGGCCTTCTCGGGCGACGGCGAAGCCGCGGCGCGCGAGGTGCGGATAAGCCTCGAGCGCCTGTTCCACTGGGCGGCCTGGGCCGACAAATGGGACGGCGCGGTGCACCGGACCCCGCTGCGCAACGTGACGCTGGCGATGCCGGAGCCCCTCGGCGTCGTCGCGCTGGTCTGCCCGGCCGAGGCGCCGCTGCTCGGCCTGGTAAGCACCGCGGGGGCGCTGCTGGCGCTCGGCAACCGGGTGCTCGCGGTCCCCTCCGCCCGCTTCCCGCTCGCCGCGACCGACCTCTACCAGGTTCTCGAGACCTCGGATCTGCCCGACGGGGCGCTCAATATCGTCACCGGCGTGCCCGACGAGCTCGCCCGTGTGCTCGCCGCCCACGACGACGTGGACGGCATCTGGTACTTCGGCTCGGCCGCGGGCTCGGCCGAGGTGGAGCGGTTGTCGGTCGGCAACTTGAAGCGCACCTGGGTCTCGGGCGGCACCCGCCGCGACTGGTACGACCCCGAGCAGGGCGCCGGCCAGGAGCTCCTGCGCCGCGCCTGCCAGATCAAGAACATCTGGATCCCGTACGGCGAGTAGCGGACGAGCTCGGCCGCTACACGTACCGTGCCGCGAGCCAGCGCGGCAGCGAGACCACACTGTCGAGGATGGCCAGGGGGTTGAACGGCAGGAGCTCGTCCGCGGGGTGGCCGCCCGAGGTCACGCCGACGGCCGGGCAGCCGGCGCTCGACGCCATCTGCAGATCGAATGCGGTGTCGCCGACCATCAAGGTCTCGGCCGGGCGGGTGCCCAGCTCCCGCATGAGGTCGAGGAGCATCTCCGGCGACGGCTTGCTGGCCGCCTCGGAAACGGTACGGGTGGCGGCGAACAGCGACGCCGTCCGCGTGCGCTCGAGATCGGCCTCGAGGCCGGCGCGGCTCTTGCCGGTGGCCATGGCGAGCAGGTAGCCCGCCCTGGCGAGGTGGTCGAGGACCGCCGTGGCGCCTTCGATCAGCGGCGCCCGACTGGCGTAAGTCCCCCACCAATGCCGCCGGTAGGCCTCCACCATCGCCTGATAGGTCTCGTCGTCACATCTGGGGATGAGCGCCTCGACCGTCTCCGTGAGACCCAGGCCGATCGTCGAACGCAAGGTCGCCTCGGGGGGAATCGGCAGCTCCAGCTCCTCGAGCGCCGCCCGAGCGCAGGCCACGATGGTCGCGATCGAGTCGAGCAGGGTCCCGTCCCAGTCGAAGACCACCACCCTGAAGCTGTCGGCACCTCGACGGGAGGCGCTCGCTCCGGGCGCGGACGGGGCTTCGCTCATGGCACGAGGGGAGTGTAGACGAGCCCCGCGAGACGCGACGATCGGACCGGAGGCAGCACGCCGGGGAGCTGGCGGGTGATGAGCTGCCCGGCGATCACCGTGCCGTCCGGCAGCTCCGCGCCCGGGCCGACGATCACCTCGCGCAACACGGCGTCTCCGGGCACCCGAGCGCCGGGGAGGACCAGGACGCGCTCCAGGCGGGCGCCGGACGCGACCTCGGCCTGGGCCTCCACCACCACCCGCCGCAGCCTGGCTCCCCGGCCGACCCGCGCGTCCGCGGCCACCCAGTTGCCGCCAGGCTGCAGACGATTGCCGCCCGACCTGGCGGCGGCACCGAGGACGCCGGCGAGGTAGCGCCCCGGCATTCCCAGGTCGAGCCACGGGCGCCCGGACTCGACGCCCAGAAGGGTCCTCCCTTCCGCCAGCAGCGGTCGGTAGAGGTCTCGCACCGAGTCGGAGGGACCGGGCGGCAAGCGGGCCAGCAGGGCGGGGTGGAGCAGGTGGAGGCCGGCGAAGACGCGCCGCCGCCGGACCTCGCCGAAGCTCTCGCCGGGCAACAGGGAGACGACGCGGCCGTCGCGGTCGACGCCGACGCCGCCCCCGTAGCGCGCCGGGTCGGCGCGGCGCGAGAGCAGCAGGGTGGCGTCCGGTCGGCGCTTGTGGTGCTGGCGCAGGACCTGGGCCAGCGGCCAACGACAGAGGCTGTCGCCGTTGACCACCACGACCGTGTCGGCGGGCGCGAGCAGCTCCCGCAGCGGCACCAGCGCGCCGCCGGTGCCGAGCAGTTGCGGCTCCGGGGAGTAGTGGATGGGTATGTCCCGGAAGGCGGGGCCGATCCGTTCCGCGATCCGCTCCCCGAGATGGTGCAGGTTGATCGCCAGGGTCCGCACCCCGGCGTCGACCAGGGTGTCGAGGGTGTGCTCGAGGATCGACCGCCCGAGCACCGGCAGCAACGGCTTCGGGATCTCCGCCGTCAGGGGCTCCAGCCGCCGTCCTTCGCCGGCGGCCAGGACCAGCGCTCCTAGAGCCTGTGACCCCATCTTCCGTGGGTCACAGGCTCTCAAGTCGGGGTCGCTAATCCCCGTCTTCAAACAGCATGTCCCGGGGGAGCTCCGGGTTGTCGCTCAGGTGGTCCAGGTAGAGGCGCAGATAGCTGCGCCGCTCGGCCGTCTCTGGCGCCAGGCCGCAGCGCTGCGCCAGCTTCTCGGCGCCCTCCCCCTCGAACTCGACGAAGTCGCCGATCGGGGTGTGATCGAGGGCGATGGTGACGCCCCCGAGATGCCACTCCTCCCGGTGCTTCTGATATCGGTGCACGACGGTGAAGCCCAGCCGCTCGAGCAGCGCCAGCATCTCTTCGGCGTCGTCGATGCCGCACTCCCGCTCCTCGCGCTGCTTGAGGTGGCCCTGGAAACTGGGCGGCCCCTTGAAGGTGACGCGGGCGCCGTTGCGGTCCTGGCGCACGCGCAGCAGACAGTCGGCGCCCGCCAGCACACCATCCTGGTCCAGCACCCAATTGTCTTCGAGCGCCGACGCCGAGGCGCGCTCGGCCTCGAGCTCGACCAGCCTCTCGCGCACCGAGCCGAACCCCTGGACGAGGAACTTCAGCTCGCTCTCGATCGAGTCCCGCTTGCCGCTCAAGCGGCGGCCTCCCCGGCGCGCGCGAGCAGGCGCGCGCCGAGCTCGATTCCCTTGAACAGGCACTCGAGATCGAACTTCTCATTCGGCGAGTGCAGGCGGTCGTCGGAGAGGCCGAGGCCGATCAGCAGCACCGGCACCCCAAGCACCTCGGCGAAGGTGCCGACGATCGGGATGCTGCCGCCCTCGCGCACCCGCACGGCCTTCTGGCCCCAGGTCTCCTCAAGCGCCTTGAGCGCTGCCTCCACGAGCGGTCCCTGGGCGTCGACGAGGACGGGCGGGGCGCCGTGGATGTACTCGACCTCGACGGTGACACCGGGAGGTGTGACGCGCGCCACGTGCTCACGCAGCAGCTCCCCGACGCGGGCCGGGCTCTGGTCGGGAACCAGGCGCATCGAAACCTTGGCGCCGGCCTTGGCCGGCAGTACCGTCTTGGCGCCCTTGCCCTGGTAACCGCTCCACAGGCCGTTGACGTCGCAGGTGGGCCGCGCCCAGATGCGCTCGAGGGTTGTATAGCCCTCCTCGCCGAACACCTGAGGAACGCCGAGCTCGGTTGCCCAGTCCGCCTCGTCGAACGGCAGCCGCGCGAACTCCTCCCGCTCCCAGCCCTCGAGCGGCCGCACGTCGTCGTAGAAGCCGGGGATCAGCACCTTGCCGGTCTCCCCGTCGCGCAGGCCGGCCACGATCTGCGTCAGCGCGTTGCCGGGATTGGCGACGCCGCCGCCGAAGGTGCCGGAGTGCAGGTCGCGGTTGGGCCCGGTGACCCGGAGCTCGAAGTAGGCGATGCCCTTCAAGCCGTAGAGCAGCGACGGCTTCCCCGGGGCGTACATCGAGGAGTCGGAGACCACGACCGCGTCGCAGGCGAGCTTCTTTCCGCCGTCGGCGCGCACGAAGGCCTCGATCGCCGCACCGCCCGACTCCTCCTCGCCTTCGAGGATGAATTTGACGTTGACCGGCAGGCTCCCTTGCTCGGCGAGCGTCGCCGCCACGGCCTTGACGTGCGCGAAGTGCTGGCCCTTGTTGTCGGTGGCGCCGCGGGCGACCAGGCGGCCGTCCTCGATTGTCGGCTCGAACGGCGGGTGCCGCCACTCCTCCAGCGGATCGGCGGGCTGCACGTCGTAGTGGCCGTAGACGAGCAGCGTCGGCTTGCCCTCGGCGCCGGTCCACTCGCCGTAGACCAGCGGATAGCCCTCCGTCTCGATCAGCACCGCCGTCATCCCGGCCTCTTCGAGCATGCCGCACGCAAACTCGGCGCAGCGCAGGACGTCGTCCCGGTAGTCGGAGTCGGTGGAGATGGACGGAATGCGCAGATACTCGTTGAGCTGGTCCAGGTAGCCGTCCCGCTCCCGTTCGATGCGGTCGAGCACCGCCTGCAAGTCACCCATGTCGTGTCTCCTCCATCGGAGCGCCTCTTGGCCGGGGCGCTAATCTCGATCGTTCCCTCACGATCTTCCGAGCCCGAGGGAAAGGCGAGTGTAGCAGGGCGCCCGGGCTCCTAGAGTCTCATCCCGCCCGACTTCCCCGACCGGCCGCGCTGACGGCCATGAGAGGAGACGAACATGAAGAACGCGACGACTCGATGGTTAGCCCTCGGACTGGCACTGCTGGCGCTTTCCACCGGCCCGGCACTCGCCCGGGAGGCCGTTCCGGAGAAGGCCCAGGAAGAGACCCTGTCCGGACTCACCCAAGACCTGATCGCCGACTTCGACCGCACCGGAGAGCACCTGCTCGCCCTCGCCGAAGCGGTGCCCGCCGACGAGTACGGCTGGCGCCCCGCCGAAGGCGTGCGCACGGTGAGCGAAGTCTACATGCACATCGTCGGCACCAACATCCTGATCCCCGTCGCTCTCGGCGCCGCGCCGCCCGCGGGTCTGACGGTCCCGGAGCAGCCGCTCGCCCTGGCCCAGGAGTGGGAGAAGACGGTGACCGCCAAGGATGAGGTGATCGCGCGGCTCCGCGATTCGATCGCCTACGCCAAGCAGGCGATCCCGCAGATCCAGGACCTGGATACCGAGGTGAACCTCTTCTTCCCGGGCTCGAAGCGCGCCTACCTCCTGATCGTCCTCACCCACGCCCACGAGCACCTCGGCCAATCGATCGCCTACGCCCGCAGCATCGGCGTCGTCCCGCCGTGGAGCGCCGCAGCGGCGCCTGCGGTCGAAGGGGAGGAGGCCGAGGAGCAGTAGCCGACCCGTCCCCTGAGTCGACCGAACGCGTCTCTCAAGCGGGTCACGGCCTTACGATCTGTCAGCGAACGAGGTCACGGATTGCCGAGGACGTCGTGGGTTCCGATCCGTCTCCACACGATGTGGGGCTCGCCGGGTCGGATCTCGGTTCCGTAGTGCCATGTGGCGCGCCCGTCAGGCGCGAAGGTCATCTCGAATACGTTCCTCGTCATCTGGACGCGTTTGACGCGTAGACCCCGACGAAAAGGCCGGCCAGCGGTCAGGTCGTCGATGAACTGGCGGACTGCCTTACGGAATCGCTCGCGCTGGTTCTCGGGCAGCTTCTCCCAGTCCGCATCGAAGCGCGGGAGTCGCTGATACGTAGGCATCAGCGGAGCGAGTCCAGGAAGCCCTCGGCGTTGTCGTAGACAGCCCCTTCGTCTCGCTCCGCCTGCTGGCTCGCCTCACGCTCGCCGGCCTGCCATTCGTCGGTCCAGAACCAGGCCTGGTCGGCGGGAATGGACTTCAGTCCGGTGAGCACGACGGTGCCCTCATCGGTAACGGTGAACGCCACATCGTCGCCCTCGTCGACATGGAGAGCCTCCCGCACCTCCCGCGGAAGCGTGATCTGTCCTTTTCTGCGAACCACGGCGCGTGTCATGAGAACCTCCGTCAGTCGGAAGGTCAGTCTATCGTACTTCTCGCCAAGCGGCCCCGCGGGGGCCACCAACCTGAGGCTGGATTCGCGTACGCATGGTACACTGCGGTCGCAAAGGAGGCGATGAGATGCGCAACAGCGAACGAGTTTCCGCTCGCGAGGCGCGGTCGCGATTCGCCGAGCTGAGCGACCGGGTCAAGTACACCGGTGAGCCCGTGGTGGTCGAGAAGCGGGGGCGGCCTTTCGTGGCGCTGATCCGCTTCGAGGACCTCGAGCTCGTCGAGGGACTCCTGGCGGCGGAGCGTCAGGCCGGCTTTAGCCGGCTTGCGGCCAGGGCGGCGGCCGAGCGCCGTGGCGCGGAGCCCAGCGAGGACGAGATCACCGACGCCGTCCGCGCCACCCGAGAAGAGATCTACCGCCGACGCTATGGCGGCGCCTGAGCTCCGTGTCACTCTCGACGCCAACGTTCTCATCGCGGGGACGATCCTGCCCCGTTGGCCGCACGAGGTGCTCCGTGCCGCCGTGGCGCGACGCTTCCAGCTCGTGCTGCCGGAGCAGGTGCTCGAGGAGGCTCGCCACAATCTCACGGGCGGCGAACAGGAGGCGCTGGACCACATGCTCGAGCACTCACGCTACGACCTCGTGGCTATGCCCTCGCACAAGGAGGTCGCTGCGGACGTAGACCTGGTGCGCAGCGTCAAGGACGTCCCGATCGCGCTTGCGCTGCTCGCGGCAGAAGCCGATATCCTGGTCACGAACGACCGCGACTTCACGGAAGACGGCGCTGTCGCGGAGCGCTTCAGCGAGCGCGTGCGCAGCATGCTCCCAGCCGTCTTCCTGGGCGACGTGCTCGGCTGGCGCGACGAGGCGCTCGAAACTATCCGATCGCGAACTTGGGAGGACTTGCGAGAAGCCGATCAGGCGGAGCAAGAACGATGAAGGGTTCGCGCGCGCGAAGCGGCCATTCCTTTGTCGCGCAGTGCACAAGGTAGTCTTCTTCACCTTTGCCTGCGGCCCGACACGCTCACGGGCCGCGGGAGAGAGAACGCCGGAACAGGAGCGTTTCGAGAATGACGGACTCGACTTCCGAAGCAGTCGCCGCCCAAACGCCGCCCCGCTCCCTGTGGTCCGGCCTCAAGGGCGCCATTCGCGGGACCGAGGCGGACTACACGCAGATCCCCCTGCGCCGGGCCATCTTCCTGCTCGCGGTTCCCATGATCCTGGAGCTGGTGATGGAGTCCACCTTCGCGGTGGTGGACATCTATTTCGTCGGCAAGCTGGGCGCCTCGGCGGTGGCGACGGTGGGCCTCACCGAGACCTACCTGTTCCTGCTGTATTCCGTCGCCATCGGGCTGTCGATGGCGGTGACGGCCATTGTCGCGCGGCGGATCGGCGAGAAGAAGCGCGACGAGGCGGCGGTGACCGCGATCCAGGCGATCTTCATCAGCCTGCTGGTCTCGCTGCCCTTCGCGGTCTTGGGGATCTTCTTTGCGCGCGAGCTGCTGGCGCTGATGGGCGCCGGCTCCTGGAGCCTCGCCCACGGCTACCGCTATACCCAGTGGATGCTCGGCGGCAACGCCGTCATCGTGCTGCTGTTCGTCATCAACGCCATCTACCGAGGCGCCGGCGACGCGGCGATCGCCATGCGCGTGTTGTGGTTCGCCAACCTCCTGAACCTGGCGCTGGATCCGCTCCTGATTTTCGGCTTCGGCCCGATTCCGGCGCTGGGCATCGAGGGAGCGGCGATCGCCACCAACATCGGCCGGGGCGCCGGCGTCCTGATGCAGCTCTGGCTGCTGTTCCGCGGCGGCAAGCACATCCGTGCCACGCGCGCCCACGTCGCCTGGAACGGCGCGGTCTTGCTCAACATCGTGCGCACTTCGCTGGGCGGCGTCGGCCAGATGCTCGTGGCGATGACGTCCTGGATCTTCCTGATGCGGATCCTGGCCGACATCGGCAGCGAGGTGGTCGCCGGCGCGACCATCACGATCCGGATCTTCATGTTCACGATGATGCCGGCCTGGGGCCTGTCGAACGCCGCCGCCACCCTGGTGGGCCAGAACCTCGGCGCCGGCCACCCGCAGCGCGCCGAATCGGCGGTATGGCGGATCGGTGTCTACAACATGGTGTTCATGGTCGCCGTGTCGGTGGTCTACTTCACGCTGAGCGCGCCGCTGATCGGCATCTTCTCCCCGGACCCGAAAGTGATCGCGGTCGGCGCGGAATGGCTGCGCATCGTGTCCTATGCCTATTTCGTCTACGGCTGGTGGATGGTCGCGGTGCAGGCCTTCAACGGTGCCGGGGACACGATGACGCCGACCAAGATCAACCTGGTGTTCTTCTGGCTGATCCAGATCCCGCTGTCGTACGCGCTGGCGATCCCGCTGGGCTGGGAGCACTCGGGCGTGTTCTGGGGCGTCTTCGTCTCCGAGACATCGGTGGGTCTGTTCACGCTATGGCTGTTCAGCCGCGGCGGGTGGAAGAAAGCCCAGGTCTAGCCGAGCGGTCACCTTACGCATGCCACGGTCGCGCGCCGCGTCGGCGGCGGTTCGGCCGTCGGCGCTCTTCGCCGCCGGGTCGGCGCCGGTGGCCACTAGGAGCTCCACCGCCTGCAGGGCAGCCGCCTCGTCATCTGGCAGCCACCACAGAGGCGTGCGGCCGTCAGCGGTGACGGCCAGGGCAAGGCGCGGATCTTCGGCGAGCAGCTCGTGCAGGCGATCGACGTAGCCGTTGGCGCACAGCGCCCAGACGTCGCGGCTGAGCGGCGCGAGCAGCTCGAGTATGGCGGCGTGGTCGCCGTGCGACGCCCAGCTCATCGGCGTGCCGCCGTAGGTCGACTCGCGGGGATCGATCTGTGCCCCGCGTTCGATCAGGAACGCGGCGGCGCGCAGCGCGTTCGCCCAGGCCGCTTCGTGCAGCGCCCGCTTGCCGGTGTGGTCCCCGATCTCGAGCGCGAAGCCGAGATCCAGCAGCAGCGCGAGCACGTCGGGCCGGTCGCGCCGCGCCGCTTCGAACATGGCCGCCGGAGAGCGCAGGTAGTCCGGGTGCGCGCGCAGCAGCCACCGCGCCTCGTCGCCATCCAGCCGCAGGCAGGCGTGCAGGAACCGCTCCGGCTCACCCGGCACCGGCGCGGCGTGCGGGGCGCCATGCCGCGCCAAGAGCTCCGCGATCTCCGGCAGGTCCTCCAGAACCGCCAGCTGATACAGGCTGCCCTTGGGGAACCGCCGGTCGCGAGCGGGGGCCGCGTTCGGGTTCGCGCCGCGCGCGAGCAGCCACGCGGCGAGGCCCGCGTCGCGGCGCTTGATGGCGATCTCCAGCAGAAACCGCGCTCCGGATCCGTAGGCCCCCATGTCGAACATCCCCCATTCGGGATCCCGCCAGGCCGCGCCGCGCGGCGTATCGATCGTGTGCTCGTATACGAGCTCGAGCCACCAGAGCACATCGCCGCTGAAGTGCGTGTTGTAGAGGACCTGGATGTCGAACGGTTCCGCGCCGCGCTCCAGCAGGAGCTGGAACAGCGCGGCCGCGTACGGCTGCCGCGGTGCGTCCTGCTCCCCCTCGCCGGCGACGCCCACGAGTACGGTGTACCGCGCGTCGCCGGCCATCAGGAAGTCGTTGGGGTCGGCGCCGTGATCGAGCAGCAGCCGCGCGATCGACAGGGCGTTCTCGATCGTCGACGCGTGCGTGAACCGCGTGTAGGCCAGATACAGGATCGGCGTCCAGCCGCGGGCGCCGCCACGCTGCCGCGCGGCTTCCGGACGCGCGGCCAGGATTCGCGCCACCTCGTCGCACTCGCCGCATACGACGGCCGTGTACAGGCCGTCGCGGGCGATCCAGGGATCGTGCGCGAGGAGGCGCTGCGCCGCGCGGCCGTGCATGCGGTGGGCCCGCTTGCCGTGGACGTCGTTCCCCCAGCACGCCGCCTGCAGGAAGGAGACGACGCGGTCGGCACGCCTGCGATCGTCGGCCGTCCGCGCGCCGGCGCCGCGCTCGGTGAGGATGCGCACGGCCTCTTGCTTACCCTGCTCCGTCGCCCACGGCAGCGGCGTATCGTCGGGCCGCGGCCACCCTTGGCCGTCTCGCGATCCGCACGAGGCGTACGCCTTGAACGGACGATCCATCGCGCCGGGATCGCCGTCGAGAATGGCGGCGATGCGGTCGGCGCGATCGAAGGCAATCGCATCGAAGATGTCGACGTCGGCCTCGAGGATGCGCTGCGCCGTCGCGAGGTGGCCTGCGTAGGCGGCCCAGCCGGCCGGGGTGCCGCAATACTTCCCGTCCCGCGCCCGCGGGTTGGCCCCGTGCTTGAGCAACACGTCCACTGCATCGTCGTTTCCATGGAACGCCGCGGCATGGAGCGGCGTGTATCCCGACACCCCGTCGACCGCGGTCTCCGCGTCGTCTTCCATGTTGACGATCGACAGGCCGGCGCGGTGGCGCATGACGGTGCCGAGCAGCGTCTCGATCACGCCTGCCGATGCGTGGCCGCTCGCGTAGACGAGGAGCCGCGCCCACCGGCGGTTGTTCGTGCCCGACAGGATTTCGGGATTGGCCTGGATCAGGCGCTCGACCTGGTCGGACCGGCCGAGCACGACGGCGGCCGGCAGGGTGAGATCGGCGCCGGCGGCGAGGAGCAGGCGCGTCATCTCGTCTTCGCCGGCCAGGGCGGCCTGGTCCAGCGGCGTCAGGCCGACGGCGTCTTCGAGATCGAGCCCGGCCCCGAGGTCGATCAACGTCGCCAGCGCCGCGGCCTGCTTCTTGGCGATGGCGAGGTGCAGGACGGTGCGGCGGTGGTTCGTCCGGTCCATCCGCCGATCCAGAGCGACGCCGGAGGCCGCGAGACGGCGAACGCCCGCCGTGTCGCCCATGGCGACGGCGGAGAACAGCGTGTGCACGGCGCCGTGCGCCAGTAGGTAGCGCACAACCTCGGGGTGGTAGGCGTAGTCGAAGCACACCGCCCAGCCGAGCGCATCCAGCTCGTGTTTCGTGTCGGCGCCGATCGGGTCCGCCCCGTGCTCGATCAACAGCCGGACGACCGGCAGGTCGCCGCGCTCGGCGGCGAAGTGCAGCGGGAACGCGTGATCCCCCTCGTCGCGCACGTTGGGGTCGGCGCCGCGGTCGAGCAGGGTCCTGACGACCGCTTCGTGCCGCACGCCGAAATGGAGCGCCGTGCGCAGCCCGGTGCTGCCGCTCAGCGTCCCGCGCTCGTTCACGATGCCGGGGTGGTCGTCAAGGATCGTCGCCACCGCGGCGACGTCTCCCCCGCCGGCGGCGGCGAGCAGCGCGCTCAGAGGAGTCTCTCCCGCCTCGGGCGGCGAGCCGCCGGCGATGGCGCGGGTGAGAGCGATCCAGCTCGGGTGACCTCGCTCGCGCGCCAGGGCGTGCTGCACGTCGCGGAGCGTGGGGTGCTCCGGCGCGCCGGGGTACGCGCGCGCCAGTCGGGCGCGCGCGCCCGCATCGCCATGGCGCAAGGCCTTCAGCCAGCGCTTCGCGGCCTTGCGCAGATTGTCTTGGGTGCTCAACAGACGCCTCCTTCCGTTCGTTGCCTGACGTCCGCTTACCTCAGGCCGGAAAGAGGTTCGAAAACCGAAATCGAACCGTTGGGTGGGAGATCACTCCCTTGCCGCGGACAGGAGGCGCCCCAGCGCGCGCTGGACAAAGTGTGTGCCCGAACACGCCCCCTGTCAACGCGCCCCGTGCCGAGCCCCATGCCGAGGCGGCGGCTCGGGGCTCGCGATGCGCTTGAACGTGAGCCCGTGCAGGAGGAGGAAGAGCGGAACGAGGAACGTGGGGATCAGGCTGACAGGGAAGGTCACCATCGACTCGGTGGTCACGGATCCCGTCGCCAGGACGCCCGTCGAAGCGCTCGAATACAGGTTTCCCAACACGAGCGCGGCGACCAGGTCGACGAACCCGAAGACGTTCCACGCCAGGAGCCGCCCGCGGGAGGCCGCGCCCTTGCGCAGCGCCGGCACGAGGAGCAGGGCCCCCAGCGCCGCGGCGACGTCGCCGAGGCCGGCGGGGAGCGCGAAGCCCGCGGGCAGGGCGCCGCTGAGCCACCCGAGGACGAAACCCAGCCCGACGAAACGCCAGACGTGGGCGCCGACCATCCAGGTGAGGCTGAGCCTTTCGGTGAACGCGCGGAAGGAGGCGCTCATGGCATACGCCGCCACAAAGACTCCGATGGGGAGGAGGATGTAGGCACCAAGCAGGAGAGGAGGGGCGTCCGGCTGGTTGATCGCGCCGGTCGCGCCGCCGACCACGGCCGCTGCCAACCACAGTCCGAGGGCGAGGAGGGTCAGGTTCCTCGTAAGCCGTGAATGCCGCATGTTCCGAGCTCCCTTCTGTGTATATACACTGTGGCGATCAAAAAAGGGGAACAGCCTAGGCGTCTCCCGATATTCCCTGCATGGCGATCTCCAGATCGTGCAGCTTGGCGCGCCAGTCGGGATCCGGGAGCCGCGAGCTCGCACGCTCTTGGACGCGGCGCCACACCGGATAGGCGCGGGCGAGGATGGCCCGTCCTTTCGCCGTCGCGCGCAGCTCGGTCCGCCGGGAACCCTCCTCGACTCCCTGCTCGACCAGGCCGTCGCGCTCCAACGGGCGCACGTTGCGGATCAGAGTGGTTCGATCCATGCCCAGCTCCTCCGCCAGCGGCGCCAGGGGCACCCGTCCATGGCTGGCGACGGCGGTCAGAATCGGGAGCTGCGTCACGCGCACGCCCAACGGCCGTAGCGCCGTGTCGTAGGCCTGAGTCACCGCCCGCATGGCCCGCCGCAGAGCCAAGCAGACGCATCCCTCCAGATCTCGCAGCTGCTTCTCGGTCGGCGATCCGCTCATGGAATGTGAATATACACACTCAGGCCGCGCGACACAAGACCCTCGGGGCGCGATCCCTCCTCAGACGTTGAACCGGAAGTTCACCACGTCGCCGTCTTGGATGACGTAGTCCTTGCCCTCGACCCGCAGCTTGCCGGCCTCGCGGCACTTGGCCTCGCTGCCCAGGGCCACCAGGTCGTCCCAGCGCACCACCTCGGCGCGGATGAAGCCGCGCTCGATGTCCGAGTGGATCTTGCCGGCGGCGCGGCGGGCCGGCGTGCCTCTGCGGATCGACCAGGCGCGGCACTCGTCGGGGCCGGCGGTGAGCATGGAGATCAGCTCGAGCAGCTCGAAGGCGGCGCGGATGAAGCGATGGCCGGCCGACTCGGTGAAGCCCAAGGATTCCAGGAACTCCGGTTGCTCCTCCGCCGGAAGCTGCGCGATCTCGGTCTCGACCCGCGAGGAGAGCACCACCAGGCCGAGGCCGCGCTCGCGAGCGGCGGCCGCCAGGTCCTCCGCAGGCGGCTCGCCCGCCCGCTCCTCCGCCGCGTTGAGCACCAGCAGCAACGGCTTCTGGCTCAAGAAACGGTAGCCCGAGATCATCCGCAGCTCGGCCTCGTCGAGCGGCAGGCCGCGCAGCGCGTGCTGGTCGCCGAGCTCGACTTCCAGGCGCCGCATCAGCTCGAGCTCGCGCGGGTCGCCGCGCTCCCTGGCCAGGCGGGCGATGCGCTTCTCGACCAGATCGAGGTCGGCGAGGACGGTTTCGGTCTCGAGGCCGTCGAGCTCGCGCAGGGGATCGCTCGGCTCCCCGGCGGCGTCGGGGAAGGCGCGCAGCACCTGGGCCAGCGCATCCATCTCCCGCATCTGGTCGAGCATCGCGCGCTCGACCCCCTTGCCGTGGCCGCCGCCGACATCGGAGAAGGTGATCTCCGCATACGTGGTCTTGCGGGGCCGGAACAGACCGGCGAGGGCGTCGACGCGCGCATCCGGAACCTTGACCGCCCCGAGGTTGGCCTTGCCGCCAGCCCCGTAACCGGTGTCGACCACCTGCCCGGTCAGGGCGCCGAACACCGAGCTCTTGCCGCTTCCCGGGTACCCCACCAATCCGATCTTCATCCCCCGACACTACCTTTCGCGCTTGGCTCTGTTCGCGAGCGACGAAGTCGCAACAGGCCTGCGGTGTTGACCACTGCGTGGGTGAGGATGGCGGGCAGGAGGTTGCCACGCCAGAGCACGAGTAGAGCGAGGAGGAGGCCGGCGGCGAGGGCCCAGACGGCCCACAGGCGGAAGGCGCGGCCGCCGAAGTGGACGAGGGCGAAGAGGAGCGTGGCGGTGATCCAGCCCCAGGCCTGCAGCACGGCGCCGCGGAAGAGGACCTCCTCGGCGACGCCGGAGATGACCGCCAGGGCGACAGCCTCGTCGGCGCGCAGCGGCCCCAGCAGCCCGGCCAGTCTGGCCTCGAGGGCGCGGGCGCGGGACCAGTACCGGCATCCGAGGGCCCAGACGGCGGCCAGCAGGGCGCCGGCGCCCAGGCCAAGAGCCGCGTCCGCAAGCCAGGAGTCCGGGTGGAGGAAGAGGCCGAGCGGCAGCCGGTCGTTCTGGAAGCCAAGCCAGACGAGGCCGACGATGGCGACGACCAGGTAGAAGCCCCAGGCCAGCGCGTAGGCGCTCGGCTGCCGCCTGCTCGGTGACGCGTTGGTCTCCGGCATCTGGCGTCAGTTGATGGGAGGCTGCTCTTCCGCCTCGCCGGTCAGCTCCTGCTCCTCACGCTCGGCGAGCTTGGCGACGGCGACCAGGCGGTCGTCGCCGTCGAGGTTCATGAGCTTGACGCCCTGGGTGGACCGGCCGGAGACTCGCACCCCCTCGACGCCGATGCGGATGATCTTGCCCTCGTGCGTGATCAGCATGACGCCGTCGTCGCCGCGCACCTGCATGGCGCCGATCACCGGGCCGGTGCGCTCTGAGACCTTGAGGTTGATGATGCCTTTGCCGCCGCGGCTCTGCTGACGGTAGTCCTTGAGCGGCGTGCGCTTGCCCAGTCCGTTGGCGGCGATCGAGAAGATGTGGTCGGCGTCGTTCAACGCCTCCATGCCCACCAGGTGGTCGCCCTTGCGCAGGGTGATGCCGCGCACGCCGCGGGTCGCCCGGCCCATGGGCCGCGCGTCGGTCTCGGAGAAACGGATGCAGAAGCCGTCGGCGGTGGCGAGCAGGATGTCCTGCTTGCCTTCGGTCAGCCGCACGCCGAGCAGGCGGTCCCCCTCGTCGACGTTGATGGCGATGATGCCGCCGCGCATCGGCCGCGAATAGGCGGAGAGCTCGGTCTTCTTCACCGTGCCGCCCTGGGTGACGAAGAAGAGGAAGCCCTCCTGCTCGAAGTCGCGCACCGCCACCGTCGTCGCCACCCGGTCCTCGGCGCCGATGTCGAGCAGGTTGACGATCGCCTTGCCGCGCGCCGCGGGGCCGAGCTGCGGGATCTCGTGGACCTTCAGCCAGTGCACCTTGCCGCGCTCGGTGAAGACCAGCACGTAGCTGTGCGCCGAGGCGACGTAGAGCGCCTCGACGAAGTCGCCTTCCTTGGTGATGATGCCGGTGCGCCCCTTGCCGCCGCGGTGCTGGGCGCGGTAGATCGACAGCGGCGAGCGCTTGATGTAGCCGGAGTTGGTGATGGTGATCACCATGTCCTCGTCGGCGATCATGTCTTCGATCGAGATCTCGTGCGTCTCGGGGATGATCTCGGTGCGCCGCGCGTCGCCGTAGGTCTCTTTCAAGGCCTTGAGCTCGTTGCGGATCTCCTCCAGCACCAAGGCGTCGGAGCCGAGGATGGCGCGCAGGCGCTCGATCAGGCGGGTCAGCTCCTCGTACTCCTCGACCACCTTCTCGCGCTCGAGGCCGGTCAGCTTCTGCAGTCGCATGTCGAGGATCGCCTGCGCCTGCGGCTCGGAGAAGTCGAAGTCGGCCATCAGGCGCGCGCGCGCGTCGGCCGGCGTGTGGCTCTCGCGGATGGCGGTGATGATCTCGTCGAGCTGGTCCAAGGCCTTGAGGATGCCCTCGAGGATGTGGGCCCGCTCCTCGGCCTTCTTGAGGTCGTAACGCGTGCGCCGGATGACCACCGTCTTGCGGTGGTTCAGGAAGTGCTCGAGCATCCCCTTGAGGGTGAGCACCTCCGGCTGGTTGTTGACGATGGCGAGCAGGATGATGCCAAAGCTCGACTGCATCGGCGTCATCTTGTAGAGCTGGTTGAGGATCACCTCCGGCACCTCGCCGCGCTTCAAGTCGACCACGATGCGGATGCCTTCGCGATCGGACTCGTCGCGCAGGTCGGAGACCCCCTCGAGCTTCTTCTCCCGCACCAGGTCGGCGATGCGCTCCACGAGCTTTCCCTTGTTGACCTGGTAGGGGATCTCGGTGATGACGATCGACTGGCGGTCGCCCTTGACCGACGACTCGATCGCCGCCCGCGCCCGCATCTGGATGGCGCCGCGACCTCTCTCGTAGGCCTCGCGGATGCCGTCCAGGCCGTGAATGAACCCGGCGGTCGGAAAGTCCGGGCCGGGGACTTTCTTCATCAGCTCCTTGACTGTGGCGCCGGGCTTCTCGGTCAGCAGCAGCAGGGCGTCGATCACCTCGCCCAGGTTGTGCGGCGGGATGTTGGTGGCCATGCCGACCGCGATGCCGGCCGCCCCATTGACCAGCAAGTTCGGCACCTTGCTCGGCAGCACCAACGGCTCCTCCAGCGAGCCGTCGTAGTTCGCCCCCCACTCCACCGTTTCCTTGTCGATGTCATCGCGCAACATCTCCTCGGCCAACCGCGTCAGCCGCGCCTCGGTGTATCTCATCGCGGCTGGCGGATCGGCGTCGATGGAGCCGAAGTTGCCCTGGCCGTCGACCAGCGGGTAGCGCAGGGAGAAGGGCTGGGCCATGCGCACCAGGGTGTCGTAGATCGCCTGGTCGCCGTGGGGGTGGTACTTGCCCATCACGTCGCCGACGATGCGGCCGGACTTCTTGTAGGGCTTGCCGGCGGTGTTGCCGCCCTCCCACATGCCGTAGAGCACTCGGCGGTGCACCGGCTTCAGGCCGTCGCGCACATCGGGCAGGGCGCGCCCGATGATCACGCTCATGGCGTAGTCGATGTAGCTGCGCTTCATCTCCTCTTCGATGTCCACCGACTGCGGGGTCTCGAAGGGAAGGATGCGGTCGATTTCGCTCATCTGGTTTGTGTCTTACGGGTTGTGGGTTGTGCGGCTCGGGGCCCGGATCAGATGTCCAGGTTCTGGACGGCGAGGGCGTTCTCCTGGATGAACTCGCGGCGGGGCTCGACCTCGTCGCCCATCAGACGCGAGAAGATGTCGTCGGCCGCGACCGTGTCCTCCACCGTCACCTTGAGCAGCCGGCGGCGCTCGGGGTCCATGGTGGTATTCCAGAGCTGGTCGGCGTTCATCTCGCCCAAGCCCTTGTAGCGCTGGATGGCGAGCCCTTTGGAGGCGCCGGCGTAGAGCGTGTCCAGCGCCTCCTCGAGGGTTTCGTGGTGGCTCTCCTCCTCGCCCTTACGCAACAAGAACGGGCTGGTCGTCAGCGCCTCGAGCCCGGCCTCGTTGGCGGCCAGGGCGCGGTACTCCGGCGTGTGCAGCAGGTTCCAGCCGAAGGTCACCGCCCGCTCGACGCCGTCGCGGCGGCTGGTGAACCGGATCTCGTGGCTGCCGTGCTCCTCGTCTTCGACCAGGTCCACGCCGTGGAAGCCCGAGGCTTCGATGATTTCGGCCATCTCGCGCATGCGCTTCACGTCGGCCAACGTCTTGGGCCTGGTCAGCCCCTGCTTGAGCACGGCCCGCAGCGCGTCGCCAGGAATGCCGCGAACCTCCAGCCGCTGGAGATTGCGCCGGAAGGCCTCGGCGCGAGCGAGGAACTGCTCGAGCTTGGCGCCCCTCAAGGTCGTGCCGCCGTTGGCGCTCAGCACCAGCTCCCACTCCCCCTTGATGCGGTCGACGAGGAACTGGTGGTACTCCCGCTCGTCCTTCAAGTACTGCTCCTTCTTGCCCTGGCTGACCTTGTAGAGCGGCGGCTGGGCGATGTAGAGATGGCCGCCCTCGACCAACTGCTGCATCTGGCGGAAGAAGAAGGTCAGGATCAGGGTGCGGATGTGGGAGCCGTCGACGTCGGCGTCGCACATGATGATGAGCTTGTGGTACCGGAGCTTCGAGAGGTCGAAGTCCTCCTCGCCTATGCCGGTGCCCAGCGCCATGATCATCGTCTTGATCTCTTCGTTCGACAGAATCTTGTCGATGCGCGCCCGCTCGACGTTCAAGATCTTGCCGCGCAGCGGCAGCACCGCCTGGAACTTGCGATCGCGGCCCTGCTTGGCGGTACCGCCGGCGGAATCGCCCTCGACCAGGAAGAGCTCGCTGAAGCGGGGGTCGCGCTCCGAGCAGTCGGCCAGCTTGCCGGGGAGATTGCTCGAATCGAGGGCGCCCTTGCGCCGCGTCAGGTCGCGCGCCTTGCGCGCCGCCTCGCGGGCGCGCGCCGCCTCGATCGACTTCTCGACGATGCGCTTGGCCTCGCGTGGGTGCTCCTCGAGCCAGCTCCCCAGCCGCTCGTTGACCACCTGCTCGACCCAGCCCTTGATCTCCGAGGAGACCAGCTTGTCTTTGGTCTGGCTCGAGAACTTCGGGTCCTTGATGCGCACCGAGACGACCGCAGTCAGGCCCTCGCGCACGTCCTCGCCGGTCAAGTTCTCTTTCAGGTTCTTGGTCAGGCCCCGGCCGGTGGCGTAGTTGTTGATGGTGCGGGTCAGGGCGGCGCGGAACCCCGACAGGTGGGTGCCGCCGTCACGGTTGTGGATGGTGTTGGCGAAGCAGAAGATCTGCTCCTGGTAGCCGTCGTTCCACAGCAGCGCCACCTCGATCGTCTCCTCGTCGGCCGTGGTCTCCTCGAGGTAGATCGGCTTCTTGTGCAGCGGCGTCTTGGCCCGCCCCAGGTGCTCGACGAAGGTGGCGATGCCGCCGGCGTATTTGAAGTCCGTGGACTTGCCGGTGCGCTCGTCGGTCAGGCGGATGTGCAGGCCCTTGTTGAGGAAGCTCTGCTCGCGCAGCCGCTGCGACAAGGTCTCAAAGTGGAAGGCGGTCTCGCCGTGGAAGATCTCGGAGTCGGGCTTGAAGCGGACCTTGGTGCCGGTCTTCTTGCTCTTGCCCACCGCACGGATCGGCTCGGCGGGGGTCCCCCGGTGGTAGGTCTGGATCCACACTTCCCCGTCGCGGCGGATCTCAAGCTCCAGCTCCTCGGACAGGGCGTTGACCACCGACACGCCGACGCCGTGCAGACCGCCGGAGACCTTGTAGGAGTTCTTGTCGAACTTACCGCCCGAGTGGAGCTCGGTCATGATGACCTCGGCCGCTGAGCGGCCCTGCTCCTTGTGGACATCGACCGGGATGCCGCGGCCGTCATCCTCCACGGTCACCGACTCGTCGGTGTGGATGGTGACGTCGATCTTCGAGCAGTAGCCGACCTGCGCCTCGTCGACGGCGTTGTCGACCACCTCGAAGACCATGTGGTGGAGTCCCGAACCGTCGTCGGTGTCCCCGATGTACATGCCGGGGCGCTTGCGGACGGCCTCCAGGCCCTTCAAGACCTGGATGTTCGCCGCGGTATAGGTTGCTGTCGGCTCGCTGCGGCTGGCTGTGGTCACAAATGCTGCTCCCTTCGGCCTCGCGGCTCTCGGTCAGGTGCGCTCTCTCCAGGACGGGCTCTCGCTGTGTCGCCTCCCGTGACCCTCCGGGCCTGGCACCCGCGCCCGCGTGGTCCCCGCGGCGTCACGTGTGCGCTGGCAGGCGTCTGCTACGGGATTCGGGGCCGGTGAGACGGGCCCACCCGGCTGTCGAGATCGGGCCTCACCCCCAGGGCCTCTCGGCAAGCCTTAGTGTAGCACAAATGGCGCCGTTGATCCAAGCCGTAAGATGTTGACTTGAAATATCTTACGTCAAGTTTTGCGAACCCTTCACGCGCCCGTCCCGCAGCCTCCAGATCGCGCTCTCCGCGACCGCCTCGAGGGGCTCCGCGCGAGTCGTCGTGACCACCTTCTGGGAGCCCTCCGAGAACAGCCGCAGAGAGCGCCGCAGCCGCTCGGCGTCGAGCTCGGCGTCTAGGTCGTCGAGCAGATAGACGGGGTGCTTCTCGCCCGCCTCCAGGACCCGGCCGCGCCCCGCCGCCAGCACCAGGGTGATCCATTTTCGCTCTCCGCCGGAGGCGGTCTCGGCGGCGGCGCCGCGCCAGGTGACCACCAGCTCGTCGCGCTGCGGCCCGACCAGGATGCGGCCGGAGTCCTGTTCGCGCCGGCGCCAGGAGTGGAGGGCCCGCTGGGCCGCCTCGGCTCCGTCCAGCGCCTGCGGTAGGCTGGGCCGGTAACGCAGCCCAATCGCCTTCGCCTCTCCTCCGTCCTCTTCCAGGATCGCCTCGATGGCCGCCTCCAGGCGCGCCACGTATTCTGCCCGCGCCCGTACCAGGACGCTCGCTTCCACGGCCAGCAGATCATTCCAGCTCTCGAGCTCAGCGCCGTTCGCCCGGCTCTCGGCGAGCAGACGGCGCTTCTGCTTCAATGCCCGCCGGTAGCGGCCGCTCGCCTCCAGAGTCTTCGGCGACAAGGCGACCAGGCCTTGGTCGAGCAGCCGCCGGCGCTCCCGCGGACCGCCGCCGACCACCGCCAGCGAGCCCAGCCACCAGAGCACCACCGGCTGGACCGCGAGGTGCTCGGCGAGCTCCGTTGGCGACCCGTTGCGCCGCCTATCGAGCCCCGCTTCGCCCCAGGCGATCGCTAGGCTTGTACGCGCCTCCCCTTCGGTCTCCACCTCGACCTGGAAGCCGTCGGCGCCTTGCCGGACACAGCCGGCCAGCCGGCCGGCGCGAAACGAGCGGGTGGTCGCCGCCGCATAGAGCGCCTCCAGCACGCTGGTCTTGCCGGCGCCGTTCGGTCCTTCGAGCACGTTCCAGCCAGGCAGGGGACGCCAATCGAACGCCCGCAGATTGCGAAAGTCGCGCGCGACGAGGCGGGTGATCACGGCCGCTCGGGCCTCGCGCACGAGCTCGGCAGCGGCCGGCTCACACCCGCATCGGCATGATGACGCAGAGGTACCGGCTGTCCTGGCCGTCCACCGGGAAGCCGACAGCCTGGCTGGCCTCGTCCTTGAGCTCGAAGCGCACCTTCTCGCCGCCGCAGGCATCCAGGAACTGGAGCAGGTAGCTGGGGTTGACGCCGAAGGCCAGCGCCTCCTCGCCGACCTCCCCGGGCACCTCTTCCACCGCCTCGCCCAGATCGGGGTTGGCCGTCGACACGGTGACCTGGCCGCCGCCCAGCTCCAGCCGGATGCCGGAGGCGCGGTCGCCCGTCATCAGGGCGACGCGCTGCACGGCGTCGTGCAGGAGCTTGCGCTCGAAGACCGCCTGGTAGGGGTTGTCCTTGGCGATCACCCGCTGGTAGTCGGGAAAGGATCCCTCCAGGATGCGGCAGGAGAGCTGCCTCGACCCGAGACCGAAGCCCAGGTGGTGGCTGGCGCGCCGGAACGTGACCTCGCCATCGAAGTCGAGGCGCAGCAGCTCCTGCAGCGCCTTGCGGGGCACGAGGACGCCGTCGGCCGCGGCCATGCCTTCCAGCTCGTTCTCCACCAGGGCCAGCCGGTAACCATCGGTCGCCACCAGGGCGAACCCCCCGTCGCGCGTCTCCAGAAGCGCCCCGTTGAGCTGGAAGCGGGACTCCTCGGTAGACACCGCGAACAGGATCTTCTCGGTCATCCTCCGCAGCATGCCGAAGGGGATGCCGACGCTGCCGTCGGCCTCGATCTCGGGCAGCGTGGGAAAGTCGCTCGCCGGCAGGCCACGCAGCTTGAAGCGCGAGTTGCCGGAGCGAATGTGCAGGTGGTTCTCCCCCTCGACCTCCAGCTCTACGCTGTCGGCAGCCAACGAGCGCACGATCTCGAAGAACTTCTGGGCCTGGATCGCCAGCGCGCCCGGCTGCTGGACCTCGGCCGCGACGCGGCTGGTCAAGGAGACGTCGAGGTCGGTCGCCGCCAGCCGCAGGTGATCGTCCTGCGCCTGCAGCAGCAGATGCGAGAGCACCGGGATCGTCGAGCGACGTTCAACGATCCCCTGCATCGGGGACAGCTCGGCGAGAAACTTTGGGCGGTTCACTCGGATCTGCATGCTTGGTTGCTCCCTCTCCTACTTCTTGGAACAAGGAGTATATCTAGCCGTCGTGGTAGTCGGACCTGTGGACACTGCGGAGCTTCGCGGCGAGCGAGAGCGGTCGCCGGTTTGCGCCGGCGGGCCGTGTGCAGAGGCCGGTGGATGGGGTGTGGAGACGTTGCGGAGGGATTGCGGAGAAGCGAATTCCACAGCGGCGTGCACAGGAGATCCACGGGGTCTCCCGCAAGGGCGCGGTTGCCGACGCAGGTCAGGAGAAGTGCTTGAGGAGCTGCTTGAGGGTGCGGTCGAGGTCGGCGTCGGCGTCGCGCAGGTTCTCGATCTTGTCGACCGAATACATGACCGTGGAGTGGTGCTTGTCGTTGAAGACCTTGCCTATCTCGGGGTAGGACAGCTCGGTGCGCCGCTTGCACAGGTACATGGCCACCTGGCGCGGGAAGGCGATCTGGCGCGAGTTGTTCTTCGACTTGATCTCCGAGACCTTGAGGCCGTAGTGGCGGGCCACGGTCTTGATGATCTCGGCCGCCGTCACCCGATGGTCGGTCGAGGGCAGAATGTCGCGCAGCGTCTCGCGGGCGAGGTCGAGGGACAATGGCTTGCCGGTCAGCGAGGAGAACGCGATCACGCGGTTCAACAGACCTTCGAGCTCGCGGATGTTGGAGCGCACCTGGCGGGCGATGAAGTCGGCCACCTCCCCCGGCAGCTCGACGTTCTCCGCCTCGGCCTTGCGGCGCAAGATGGCGACCTTGGTCTCCAGGTCGGGGGGCTGGATGTCGGCGATCAGGCCCCACTCGAATCGGCTGCGCAGACGCTCCTCCAACGTCGGGATGTCGCGCGGCGAGGAATCGGAGGAGAGGATGATCTGCCGTTCGGCCGTGTACAGGGTGTTGAAGGTGTGGAAAAACTCCTCCTGCGTGCGCTCCTTGTTGGCCAGGAACTGGATGTCGTCGACCAGCAGCACGCCGATGTCGCGATAGCGCTGGCGGAACTCCGGCATGCGATTGAAGCGCAGCGAGCTGATCAGCTCGTTGACGAAGCGCTCCGCGGGCAGGTAGAGCACCTGCAGGCTGGGGTGGTGGTCCAGGATGTGGTGGCCGATGGCGTGCAGCAGGTGGGTCTTGCCCAGGCCGACGCCGCCGTAGAGGAACAAGGGGTTGTAGCTGCGAGACGGGTTCTCGGCCACGGCGCGAGCCGCGGCCTGGGCGAACTGGTTGGAGGCGCCGACGACGAAGTTGTCGAAGCGGTATTTGGGGTTGAGGGTGGCTCCCACCGGGCTCGATCGCGTCGGCGCCGCGCCGGCGGTGAACAGGACGCGGAAGCCGGAGCCCTGGAGCGCCGTTGCCTCCCGATCCACGATCGGCCGGAAGCGCGATTCCAGCATGCGCACGAAGTCGCCGTGGGGAGCGATCAGCTCCAGGCGATCCGGGCCCTCGGCCGCGACCCGCAAGGGCTTGAACCAGGTGGCGAAGTCCTCGCCCCCCAGGGTGTGGCGGAGCCGGCGGCTGAGCCGGGACCAGAGCGGCGTGTCGGCGTCCGGTTGGGTGTGCATGACGGGACGGGGGATCCGCAGGTTTTCCACAATCTGTGGAAAAAGCTCGCCGTGCCTGAAGCGTTCAAGACCCTCGTCGAGCGGGTCAGCAAGGATAACACACGTGGCTCGGCCGGCAAGCGGGGGAATATTCTCAGGCGCTCGGGAGTTATGTGCTTCACAGGTCGTGCAGAATCGAGGGTCCAGCCCATAGGGCAGGCACCACTTTCTGGCACGGCACTTGCTTCGAGGAGAAGCAAGTTTTGTGAGTGATATGTGCGGAGGTTCTCCAACCGGCGACAACAACCATCCTAAGCGTCAGGTCGTTCGCGACCTGCACATCCACTTCTCTTGCCGATTTCCCCTAGTTGGACAGGGGTAGATCCATAAGAAGCCAACCTCCGACGGAACCTCCCACATATCCAATCGTAACCGCGCCCCGCTTCGGCGGGGCGTTTCCTTTTCCGGGCCCGGGGTCGCGGCGCGCCATTCTGGCTGCACGCGGGACCGGCTAGACTGACTCGGTGCCCGACCCGAACGCCCTGCTCGCCTGGTATGGCGCCCATCGCCGCGGTCTTCCCTGGCGTGGGGAGGCCGATCCCTACAAGGTCTGGGTCTCCGAGGTGATGCTCCAGCAGACGCGCGCGGAGACCGTGGTGCCGCGCTACCGCCGGTTTCTCGCGCGCTTTCCCACCCTGGAGAGGTTGGCCGCGGCGTCGGAGCAGGAGGTGCTGGCCGAGTGGTCTGGACTCGGCTACTACCGGCGGGCGCGACATCTCCACACCGCCGCCCGCGAGCTGGCCGCGCTGGCCGGGTGGCCGCGGACGGCTTCCGGCTGGCGCCGCCTTCCCGGCATCGGGGACTACACGGCGGCCGCGGTGGCGTCCATCGCCTTCGGGGAAGCAATTCCCGTCGTCGACGGGAATGTCGCCCGGGTGATGAGCCGGCTACACGGCCTGCAGGTGCGCCGGGACGGCGCCGGCGGGCGCCGCAGGCTCGCCGAGCTCGCCGCCGCCTGGCTCGATCCACAGCGCCCCGGGGACTCCAACCAGGCCCTCATGGAGCTGGGGGCGACGGTTTGCACGCCGCGCCGTCCGCGCTGTACCGCCTGTCCCATGGCGGCGGAGTGCGTGGCACGACGGAGCGGGAATCCGGAGCAATATCCCTTGCCGGCGCGCCAACGCCCTTCGGAGAAGCGGCTCTTGACCGCCGCGGTGGTCTCAAGTGGACAGAGCGTTCTCTTGTTCCGTCGCCCGGTGGAGCAGAGTCTCCTGAACGGCTTCTGGGAGCTTCCATGGGTGGAGACGCGAGGCGATTCCGCGGCCATCGCCCTCGAGCGCAAGTACGGCGGGCGTTGGCGGCTGGCCGAGCCCCACGGCGCGGTCCGCCACAGCATCACCCATCGGCGCCTGGAGGTGGAGGTGCGCACCGCGAGCTGGCGAGGCGGAGACGACGTGGCCGAAGCTCCGGAGGCCGCCTGGTTCGACGCGCAGGGGCTGACCGGGGTGCCGATCTCCTCGCTGGTCACCAAGGCCCTGGCGCTGCCGAGGGATACGAAGAGCCTGTGAATGAATCTCATAGGAGCTCCATCTGGGCCGGGGCGAGCCTGGCCAGGACGGCATCCTCGACCCGATCCAGCCAGCCGTCGCGATCCTGGGGATCGAGAGACAGAGGAGAGAGGCGCCGCTCGGCGAGCTCGCGGTCGAGGCGCTCGTCGACGGCGCGCTGGAAGGCGGGGTCGGGAGCGCGGATCCCGTCCGCCGAAGGCGCGTCGACGATCGGCACGTGGACCAGCAGGTCGTAGGTGGGGAGCCAGGAGACGAGCAGCGACTCCAGGGCCGGCTGCGGTCCCGCGGCGAGCAGCAGGTAGACATAGTTGTCGAGCACGGAGCGGTCGGAGAGCACCACGGGGTAGCGCTCCGCCGCCACCAGCTCCTCGGCGATCTGGGTGTGCAGGATCCACTGCTGGGCGGCGACCGTGGTCGCCTCGTTGATCGGCAGGGGGCAGCGGCGCGCCACCTCGTGCACCACCTCGACTCCCAGGTCGCGGCTCTTCAGGCGCGCGGCGAGGCCGTAGCAAAGGGTGGTCTTGCCGACTCCGTGGCTGCCGACGAAGGCCAGCTTCAAGCGTTGCATGCCGCGTCGGATTGTAGCGGCGGCCGATTCAATTGGCGGCGGTGAGGGACTCGGAGAGAAGGTCGCAGCCGAGGAGGAGGAGCTCCTCGGAGATAGTCAACGGCGGGCAGAGCTCGAGGACCGGGCCGGAACCCAAGAGCAGCAGGCCGCGGTCGCGGGCCTGCCGCCGAACCCCGCCGGCGCGCGCGGCCGAGTCGAGCTCGACGCCCCATAGCAGGCCGCGGCCGCGCACCGCGACGACTCCCGGCAGCCGTCGGGGCCAGGAGGCGAGCAGGAGAGCGAGCCGCTCGCCCAACCGGCCGGCGCGCTCGTCGAGCCGGTCGCGGGTGAGGACCGCGAGGGTGGCGAGCGCGGCGGCGCAGGCCAGGGGGTGGGCGAGGAAGGTGGCGGTGTGCAGGGCCTCTCCGTCGTCGCCCGGGTCCCAGGCGGCCATGAGGTCGCGCCCGCCGAGCACGGCGGCGATCGGCATGCCGCCCCCCAGGGCCTTGCCGCAGCAGAGAAGGTCGGGCTCGATGCCCTCGTGGTCGACGGCGAAGAACGTGCCGGTGCGGCCGCAGCCGGTCAGGATCTCGTCGGCGATGAGCAGGGTGCCGTGGCGCCGACAGATCTCGGCGACGGCGGTGAGCCAGCCCGCCGGCGGAATGTGGACGCCCTCCCGCCCGACGATCGGCTCGACCAGCACGGCGGCGACGTGCCCGCCGGCGAGCGCCCGCTCGAGGGCTCCCGCATCGCATCCGAAGGCGAGCCGCGCGACATGGGGATTGAGCCAGTCGGCGAACGGGGCGCGGAAGGCCTCGCGGCTGCCCGCCGCCAGGGCGCCGAGCGTGGTGCCGTGGTAGGCGGGCGCGAAGGCGACGACCCCGGGCCGGCCGGTGGCCAGCCGGGCGGTCTTCAGCGCCACCTCCACGGCGTCGGCGCCGGAGATCGCGAAGTGGACGCGGGCGTCGGGGAGCGGCGCGCGCCCGACGAGCTCCTCGGCCAGGTCTACGCGCGCCGGGTGGGCGGCGACATCCCCCAGACCGTGCAGCAGCGCGGCACTTTGGCGGCGCACCGCGGCCACCACATCCGGATGGCGGTGGCCGACCGCGGAGGCGCCGAAGCCGGAGGTGAAGTCGAGGTATCGGTTGCCGTCGACGTCGAGGACGTTGACCCCGAGGGCCTGCGCCCAGACCACCGCGGGCTCGCCGCCCTGCAGCGTGTTGACGCCGGGAGCCTCCGAGCGCTCGAGGCGCCGCGACAGCGCCCGCGAGCGCCGCCCCGGCGGCCGCGCCAGCATCTGCGGCGGCAGATCGCCGCGCTTGAGCCGCGCCATGCCGGGACGCTACCACCGCGCCGGATACGGTCTTTACAGCTCGCGGCGGCCGGAGAGGGCGCGGCCCAGGGTGACCTCGTCGGTGTATTCGATGTCGCCGCCGACCGGCATGCCGAAGGCCAGGCGGCTGACCTTGACGCCACGGGCCTTGAGCAGGCGCGCCAGGTAGAGGGCGGTGGCTTCCCCCTCGACGTTCGGGTTGGTGGCGAGGATCACCTCCTCGACGCCCGCGAGGCGCTGGAGCAGGCCGTCGATGGCCAGCTCTCCGGGGCCGATGCCGCGCTGCGGGGACAGAGAGCCGAGCAGCACGTGGTAGAGGCCGTGGTATTCGCCGGTGCGCTCGATCGGCTGGATGTTGAAGGGCTCCTCGACGACGCAGATCCGTGTGCGGTCGCGGTCCGGGTCGGTGCAGAACCGGCAGGGATCGACCGCGGTGATGGAGTTGCAGCGGCTGCAATAGAACAGCTCGCGCTTGACCTCGAGGACCGCGGCGGCGAGGGCCTCGGCCTCCTCCTGCGGCGCTTTCAGGATGTGGTGGGCGAGGCGCGCCGCGGTGCGCGGCCCGACGCCGGGCAGCCGGGTCAGCTCGCCGAGCAGGCGCGCCAGCGGGTCGGCCATGGGCCCCTAACCGAGGCCGGGCAACATGCCGCCCAGGCCAGGGAGCATGCCGCCGAGCTTGCCCTTGGCCTCCTCGTCCACCCGGCGCGCCGCCTCGTTGACCGCGGCGACGACGAGGTCCTGCAGCATGGCGGGGTCGTCGGCGTCGATGACCTCGGGGTCGATGGTCAGCCCCAGGAGCTGCTTGTGGCCGTTCATGCGGGCGGAGACCATGCCACCGCCCGCGGCGGCCTCGACCTCGAGCTCCGCCAGCTCCTCCTCCATGCGCTGCTGCATCTGCTGCGCCTGCTTCATCAGCTTCTGGATGTTCATGTCCTCACTCCGGGGCCGGCCGCCGGCGGCGGGCCTGCGTCGGGTTGCGCTATGCCGGTCACCGGTCCTGGTCTCGCGCCTCGAGACTCTCCACCCGGCCGCCGAAGATGTCGAGCACGGCCTGGACGGTCGGATGCTCGGTCACCGTGACGGGCACCTCCTGCTCGGACGGGGCCGGCGCGGCGCTCCTGGTGACGGTGTCGCCACCGCCGGCGGCGAGCCGCCACGTCAGGGCCTCGCCGAAGGTGGCCGCGATCGCGGCTTCCAGGGCCTCGCGGTTTCCGGGTCGCTCGAGCGCACGCTGCAGCCAGTCGTCTCCAGGGCGGGTGCTGATGACCAGGGCGCCGTCCACGACCGCCACGCCTTCGGCTTCCTGCAGATGGGCGGCCAGCGGGGCGCGACGCCGATCGACCTCCTCCAGGAGCCGCTCCAGGGGAGCCGCCGGGCCAGCCGCC
>JBOGJI010000281.1:0-24048 GCA_050747865.1 Thermoanaerobaculia bacterium | reverse complement strand
GCCACGCCTCGCGGCTGTAGACGAAGGGCGTCCAGCGGTTGTCGGCGGAGGTGGTGTGGACGCCGGCATCCGCGGCCGCGGCGGACGTGGGGGGCTCGAAGGCGAGGCGTTCGAGGTCGACCAGGGGAACGGCGACGTCGAATGTCTGGTTGATGGCCTCGATGAAGGCGTTGGCGAGGACGCCGTAGCCCAGACGGGTTGGGTGGACCCCGTCGTATGAGAACAGGCCGCCGGTCAGGAAGTCGGCCGAGAAATCGATGCCTCCGAGGGTGAGGCCATTGTTCACGATGCCGTCGAACAGGGCGTTGACGTCGACCAGGACGGCGCCGTGCTCCTCTGCTACCGCTGCTATTGCCTCGTTCAGGGCTGCCACGCGACTCTGAACCATACCGGTCTCCACGGCATCGAGCACCAGGTTGTCGGGCAAGGGTCGACCGGTACCCCCTGGAATGAACGGGGGGATCCCGATGCCGAAACGAAGTGCCTGACTGCTTGCGGGTAGGAGCACGTGGTCGTTCGGGCCGAGAGGGCCGTCCGGTCCTATGAGGGGAACCGGCTCTCCGTTGACGAGCACAGGCTGTCCCCTCTCGTCAACGACGATCGGGGGAATGGTAGTCACGAAGGGGACAGTGGTCACGTTGGGGAGGTTGGCAATCGCGATCTGCGCCCCGCTGCTGGCGAGCGCTCCGACGAGGGACTGGAGATCGGCTTCGAACGAGGCGACAGGAGTCAGTGTGACGCCGTCGATCACGATTCCCGAGGTCGCGGCGGCCAGAACATCGTTGTTGCCGATCTGCACGGTGACGAAGGTTGGTTGCTGGATCAGCGCCTGTTGCAGGGCGGTGCCCGCGCCGCGGAGGACCAGATCAAACAGTGGGTTGCTCTCATTCGTCACCGTTGCGGCGACGTCGTGCATGCGGGCTCCGGGCACGCCGAGGTTGTCGTAGGGGCGCTGCAGGCCGAGGTTGAGCGGTTGCCCCGACTGATTCGAGCGCGGGGCGATCACTGTGGGGAAGAGCCCTTGCAGCGAGAGTTGTGCGGGCAGCCCGGGCACGCTCACCAGGGGCTGCTCAAAATCCGCGGTCGGTCCGCCGACGCCCTGGAAGGCGCGGTGGAGCAGCGCCGGATAGCTGTCGGCCTGCTGTTCGATCGACAGGCCGCCGCTGGAGAAGGCGGCGGTGAGGCTGTCGCCGATGGCGACGTACTTTTCGACGTTGACGCCGCCCCCCTGCGCCCACGCCGCGCCCGCGGCGAGCGCCATTCCCAGCGCGCTCAGAGCTGCGTGTTGCCGGATTCTGCTTGCCATTTCGACCTCCCCCTTCTTCGGTGTCAGAAGCCCAGCGTCACGCCGAGCAGCCAGGCGGTGGTGTCGTAAGTGCCGTAGAAGTTGTCGTGCTGGTCGACGTCGCTCTCGATCTCCCGCTCGTCGAACGGCAGGTACATGAGGGCGATGTCGGCCGCCAGCCGGTCGCCGCCGAGCCCCAAGCCGACGGTGAAGCCGTTGCGGTCGGAGTCGGGCAACAGCGGCCCGAGCGTCTCGTCCGGAACCGGGTTCTCGTCGAAGACGTAGCCGAAGCGCCACTCGCGGCCGCCCGGCCGCATCCACTTGAGACCCACGCGATAGTTGAAGACGTCGTCCCACGCCTCGTCCCGGACCAGGGTCTCCACCCGTGGATCATCGAACTCGACGACGAGCTGGTCGAAGCTCGACCACCCCATCCAGTTGACGTCGGTCTCGAGGCGTACGTTGGGGGACAGCGCGAAGAGCAGTCCCAGGCTGGCCGAGTCGGGGAACTCGATCGAAGTCGTCACCGGGACCGCGCCGTCCGGAAGCTGCATGGCCACGATCGCATCGAAGATCGGATGGCCGGTCGGCACCTGGGTGAACGTGGCGTCGCCGTCGTAGTCGACCTCCACCTTGCTGCGGTAGGTCAGCCCCCAGGAGAAGCTGTTGTTGTAGCGGTGCAGGATGCCGATCTGCCAGCCGAAACCCTCGCTGAAGTCGCCCTCCAGGCCGACCTTGGCGATCTCGGCGGCCTGGTTGGTGAAGGGGTTGACCGCGGCCTGGCGCCGGTCGAGCTCGACGTCGGAGTAGCGGCCGATGACCCCGATGCCGAAGGAGAAGTCCTTGGCGATCTCACGCCCCAGGTTGAGAGACAGATCGATCGCGCGCAGCGCCGCGCGCTCGCTGATGAAGCGTCCGGGCCAGCGGTCGGCGTCGTCCCACTCGACGCTCAGGCCGAAGGGGGCGTTGAGCCCCAGCCCAAAGGTCCAGCCGCCGCGCAGCGGCTCCGTCCAGTAGAAATGCGGTGGGATCTCGGACAGCGTCTTCTGCTCGCCGGTGGCGTCGCTGCCGGGAAAAGGCGGGGCGCCCTGATAGTCCGCCTCGCCGTGGGTGATGTAGGTCGCGCCGACCTGGAAGGCCCGCTCCTCCCACTGGAAGCCGAGACCCGCGACGTTGTGGAAGATCGCCGACGGGTCGTCGGCCTGGGCGGTGAAGGCGCCGGCCATGCCCATCGCCTTGCTCCCCTGCTCGAAGATGCTGAACCCGGCGCCGAACGCCGGTGCGGTGAGGAGCGCGCTCACGGCGGCCATCGTCGTTCCCCATAGCCAACCGCGCCGGCCCGCGTGCCGCTGTGCCATCGTGCCTCCCTTCTCGCGTGGTCGATCCGAATGGGCGCTCTCCCGCCCCATGCACGGCCAAGCATACACCCTGCCGTCATGGTGCTACAGTCGCCGCCGGAGGGAGCCCCATGGCAGACGAAAATGCCCACGTCGAATCGGCCCGGCGCCGCGTCGCCGAGTACCTGGAGGAGCTTTTCGACGAGCCCCTCCGCGATCCCGAGAGCGACAGCTTCCACGTGCAATACGGCTCGACGGTGCTCGAGATCGGGGTGGAGCCCTACGGCCCCGAGGAGGTGATCGTCGCGGTTGTCGCGTATTGCGTCCAGGGCGTCGAGTCCGACGAGGCCCTGATGCGCTCGCTCCTGGAGCTCAATCACGAGCTGTCGGTCGGCGCCTTCTCCCTCGTCGACCAGGACGTCTTCTTCGCCCACACCCTGTTCGGCCGCAACCTGGATCGCAAGGACCTGCTTGGCGCGATCGCCGCGGTGGCCACGATCTCCGACGAATACGACGAGCGCATCGTCGAGCGCTTCGGCGGTCAGACCGCGCTCGACCGCATCGGCAAGTAGCCCCGCCCCCGACCCCTGACCCCTCCCTCGGGCCTACCGGCGCCGCTCCTTCATTGCCGCCTGCGCTTCGCGCTCCTGCTCCCGGCGCCGCTCCGTCTCCCGCTTGTCGTATAGCTTCTTGCCCTGGGCCAGCGCCACCTCCAGCTTGATCCAGGGGCCCTTGAGGTAGACGGCGACGGGCACGGCGGTCAGGCCCCGTCGCGCCACGGCTCCGGACAGCCGATCGATCTCGCGGCGGTGCAGAAGCAGCCGGCGGGCGCGCTCGGGGTCGTGATTCTCCCGATTGCCGTGGCTATAGGGGCTGATGTGCGCTCCCACCAGCCAGGCCTCGCCGTCCCGCACCTCGACATAGCTGTCCTTGAGCTGGACCTTGCCGTCCCGCGCCGCCTTCACCTCGGTCCCGGTCAGCTCGACGCCGGCCTCGAAGAGCTCGATCAGGTGGTAGTCGTGCCGCGCCTTGCGGTTCTCCGCCAGCCGACGGGTAACGGTGTGTGGTGTAGCCATGGCTGCCAGGGGACACACAAATTTTATGTGTCCCCCCCGCGATGCTACAGTCTCGATGGATGCGCGTGCTCGCGATCGCCTGCCTGCTGGCCCTCGCGGTCTCTACCCCGGTCCGCCCCGCCACTCTCTCAGACGTGTTCGAGCTGGCCGAGTTCCAGGTCGCCCTGGACGGGCGGCAGGTCAGCGCCTCCTTCCGCCTACAGCCCGGGCTGCCCGAGGAGCTGGTGGCGCGGATCCAGAGCGGGCTACCCACCGGGCTGACCTATGAGTTCCGGCTCTACATCGACCACATCCGCTGGTTCGACAACGGCATCGACGACGCCCGGCTCCACGTCGTCGCCATGTACAACGCCTCGACCCGCGAGTACCTGGTGAACTACAAGTTCGACGGCAAGCTCGTGGACAGCAAGGTTGTGCGCAGCGTCGAGGAGCTGGAGCGGGCGATGACGCGCTTCCAGGGCGTGCCCCTGTTCACCCTCGGCAACGTGCGGACGGAGCGCCGCCTGCTGCTGCGGGCGCGCGCCGACGTCGGGTCGCGCACGATCTACTCCTTCATCCCCACGGCGGTGACCACCGAGTGGGTGGAATCGAAGAAGTTCCGCCCGCCGCCCGGGCTCAAATAGCCGCTCGCTCTCGCCATGGACCTGCGCGCTCAGCTCCAGCAGTACCGCAAGGACACCCGCTTCATCATCGGCGTGCTGGGGGGGCTGTTCGCCGTCCTCACCGGCGTCTACTACTTCATCCTGCGCAGCGGCGACCTGCCGCCGGAGGTCGCCACCAGCCGCACCCTGCTGTTCGCCCTCTGGTACGTCGACATCGTCGTCGGGCTCGCCTTCCTGCTGGTGCTGGGGCGCAGCCTGTTCAAGATGCTGGTCGAGCGCTCGCGGGTGCTGGGAGGGCGCTTCCAGTTCAAGCTGGTGGCGATCTACATCGGGCTGTCGCTGATCCCGGTCCTGCTGCTCTACTTCTTCGCCACCCAGCTCCTGCAAGGCTCGTTCGACCGGCTCTTCTCCAGCGACATCCAGCAGGCCCTGGAGCAGGGCTCGCAGGCGGTGAACGCGATGCAGGAGCGCATCGAGCGCAGCGCCGTGCTCGACGCGGCGCGCGCCGCCGGCGGGCTGGAAGACTTCGATCTGCAGGACCTGGAGCGCCGCCCGGAGCTCAACGGGGCAATGCAGGAGCTGCTCGGCGAGCTCGGTGGCGACTATCTGGCGGTCTACGACGGAGACCAGTTCGTCCATGCGGTGATCAACCCCCAGGGCGGGCTCGACGACATGGCGGACCCGCCGCGGTCGTTCCTGCAGGACGTTCGCGAGCAGCGGCGGGCGGTAGTGGTGCGCGAGCTCTCCGGCGACCGCGGCAGGCTGGTCTTCGCCGGCGTCGCTCCCGACAGCGCCGAGGAGGCGGAAGCGGGCAGGGTCGTCGTCGTCGGCTCCTTCCTCGACCCCCTGCTGGCGACCCAGGGAGATCTGTTCCTCAAGGCGTGGCAGGGGTACCGGCAGCTCGAGCTGCAGAACGAGGAGGTGCGGGCCATCTACACCCTCACCATGCTCTTCTTGACGCTGCTCATCCTCCTCGCCCTGGTGTGGGTCGGCCTCAAGCTCGCCAGCCGCGTCTCGGCGCCGGTCCAGGCGCTGGCCGAAGGCACCCGGCGGCTGTCGCTGGGAGACCTGAGCTACCGCGTCGACGTGCAGGCGGACGACGAGCTTGGGGTGCTCGTGGACTCGTTCAACCGCATGGCGGAGGAGCTGAAGCGCAGCCAGACGCTGCTCGAGGAGAGCAACCGCGAGCTGGTGGCGACGAACCGCGAGGTCGCCGAGGAGCGGGCGCTCATCGGGGCGGTGCTTCAGAACCTCGCTGCCGGCGTCATCTCGGTGGACGCCGAAGGCCGGGTGCTGACCTGCAACGACGCGGCGCTGGAGATGCTGGATCAGCGCCGCGAAGGTCTGGCGGGCAAGCCCCTGCGCGCCGTCTGGGGCGACGGGGAGCTGGCGAAGCTGGCGCGCCTGTTCGAGGAGCAGGGGACGAGCGGCCGCCAGCGGGAGGAGGTGCGGCTGCTGCTCGGCGGCGACTGGAAGACCTTCGAGGCCAAGGTGACCACGATGACCGGATCGGACGGCGAGGTTCGCGGCCACGTCATGGTGCTCGAGGACCTGAGCGAGCTGATCCAGGCGCAGCAGCTCGCAGCCTGGAACGACGCCGCCCGGCGCATCGCGCACGAGATCAAGAACCCGCTCACGCCCATCAAGCTCTCCGCCGAGCGGCTGCTCAAGAAACACCGGCAGGGGGACGCCCGGCTGGGCGAGGCGCTGGAGGAAGCGGTGGAGATCATCGGCCGCGAGGTGGAGTCGATGCGGGCGATGGTGGACGAGTTCTCGCGTTTCGCCCGCATGCCGCGGCCGCAGCCGTCGGCGGTGGACGTGCTGCGCCTGGTGGAGGAGGTGCTGCAGCTCTATCGCGACGTAAAGCCCGGTGTCGAGGTGAGCGCCGAGGTGGAGCCGGGGCTGCCCCATGCGGTGCTCGACGGGGAGCAGATGCGGGGCGCCCTGATCAATCTGCTGGACAACGCGGTGGAGGCGACCGATGCGCCGGGGAGCGTCCGGGTGGCGGTGGAGCGCCACGACGGGCTGTTGCGCATCGACGTGGCGGACACCGGGCACGGGGTCTCGCCGGAGGCGCGAGAGAAGCTGTTCCTGCCGCACTTCTCCACCCGGCGGCGCGGCTCCGGCCTCGGTCTGGCGATCGTGCATCGCATCGTCAGCGACCACAGCGGCGCCATTCGTGTGGCCGAAAATCAGCCGCGGGGTACGGTGTTCACGATCGAGCTGCCGATGGAATAATCGGCGGATGGACGCATACGAGCGGGTTTCGGGCGATCTCAAGGCCGCCATGAAGGGCGGGGACAAGGAGCGGGTGGCGACGCTGCGGATGTTGCTGGCGGCGATCCAGAACGAGCGGATAGCGGAGGGACGGGCGGTGGACGAGGAGGGGCTGTACGGGTTGGTGCGGCGGGGGGTGAAGCAGCGGCGAGAGGCGGTGGAGGCGTATCGCGGCGGGGGGCGGGAGGAGGCGGCTGCGCGGGAGGAGCGCGAGATCGCGATCCTGGAGGAATATTTGCCGGCGCAGGTTGATGAGGAAACGTTGCGGGCTGCCGTGCGGGAGCTCGTCGACGCGGAAGGACTTACCGGGCCGCAAGCTATCGGGCAGGTGATGAAGACGTTGCTGCCGCGGTTTGCGGGACGCGCGGATGGCGCGACGCTCTCCCGTATTGCGCGAGAAGAGCTGGCAAGCTGATGACTGAAGGTGCCGGGCTTGCAAGTTGCAAGATGGAAGAGCGGCTACCAGCGAGCACACCAAGCGCCTCATCTTGCAACTTGCAAGCCCGGCACCTCCTGATCGGGACTGCGGGGCATGTCGATCATGGGAAGACGCGGCTCATCGAGGCGCTGACGGGGATCGACTGTGATCGGTGGGAGGAGGAGAAGCGGCGGGGGATCACGATCGATCTGGGGTTTGCACATCTCGAGGTGGGGGACCTGCAGCTCGGGTTTGTGGATGTGCCGGGGCATGCGAAGTTCTTGCACAACGCGCTTGCGGGGCTGGGGGGGATTCGGGTGGTGCTGCTGGTGGTGGCGGCGGATGAGGGGGTGAAGCCGCAGACCCGCGAGCATCTGGATATCTGCCGGCTACTGGACATTCCGGAGGCTGTGGTCGCTCTGACCAAGTGCGACCTGGTCGACGAAGAGACGGTGGCGCTGGCCCGGGCGGAGATCGAGGAGCTGCTGGCCGGGGGGCCGTATGCCGCGGCACCCATCCTGCCGGTGTCGAGCCGCACGGGCGCGGGCCTGGATGCCCTGCGCGACGCCCTTGTCGCCACGGCCGACCGCGTGCCCCGGCCCGTCCACGACACCGTTCCGGCGCGGCTGCCGGTGGATCGGGCGTTTCAGCTCCAGGGGCGGGGCACGATCGTGACCGGGACTCTGACGGCCGGGGCGATCGGGGCGGGGGATGCGTTGGAGGTGCTGCCCGGAGGGGCAACGGTGCGGGTGCGGTCGGTGCAGGTGTTTGGGCGCGACGTTGACAGGGCGCTCGCCGGCCAGCGCACGGCCTTGCAGCTCGCCGGGGCGCGGATGGAGGACGTGGCGCGCGGCGCCCAGCTCGTGTCTCCCGGCTCGCTGCGATCGTCCGCGCGTTGGGTGGTCGCTCTCTCGTTGCCGGAGGACGCACCGGCGCCTCTCACCGGGTGGACCGAGGCGCGGGTTCATCTCCTGACCACGGAGGTCCAGGGCCGCGTGCGCCCTCTGGCCGAGCCGCTGGCACCGGGAAGCGACGGCGCCGTCGAGTTGCGGCTGGCCGCTCCGGTCGCGACGATCCGGGGCGATCGGGTGATCCTGCGCAGGCCTTCGCCTCCGCTCACGCTGGGGGGCGGACGCATCCTCGACCCCGATTGGCGCGGAGCGCGAGGCCGCGGGGCGGTGTCGGCGCCGCAGCGGCTGCTGGAGGACGGCGAGGCGATCCTGCTGTGGGCGGATCAGGCCGGGGAGCACGGGCTGGACGCCGGCGAGCTGGCGGCGCGGCTCGGGGTCTCGGCGGACGACGCGGAGCACCGCCTCGAGGCGTTGCGCCGGGAGCAGCGGCTGCTCGCTCTTCCGGGTGGCACCACGGCGCCGCCTCGGTGGATCGCCCCGCGCACGTTCGAGCGGCTGTCCCGGCGCGCGGTCCAGGTGCTGGAAGGGCACTTCCGGACGAATCGCCTGGCGGCCGGGATGTCCAAGGCCGAAGCCGCCGAGCGGCTGTTGACGGCCGCCGGCCGGGCCCACGCGGACGTCTACCTCGACTGGCTGGCCCGCCAGGGGGTGCTGGCAATCGACGGCGACCGGGTGGACCTGCCGGGGCGAGGCGAACAGCTCGACGAGCGGGAGTCCCGGTTGGTGAGGGAGATCGAGGAGCGGTTTCGCGCCGCCGCGCTGGCCCCGCCCTCCCCCACCGATCTGCGGCGACAGCTCGAGGCGAAGCCGCAGATCGTCGACGGTTTGATCGGCTACCTGATCGAGCGCGGCCGGCTGGTACGGCTCCCCGGAGGACTGCTGCTGTCGGCCGAGGCGGTGGACGAGCTGCGCCGCACGTTGCAGCGCGAAGGCCCGGAGAGCTTCACGGTCGCCGACTTCAAGCAGCGCTTCGGTCTCACCCGCAAATGGGCGATCCCGCTGCTCGAGCATCTCGACTCCACCGGAACCACCCGCCGCATCGGCGATCGCCGTCAGGTGGTCCGGCGCTAGCGTCAGAACGAGGTGCGCACCATCAATCGCAGGTTGCGGCCCGGCAGCGGTGCCAGGTTCTTCAGGAACGATGTGTGGACACGGGCCTCCTCGTCGGTGAGGTTCTCACCCTTGAGGATGAAGTCGACGACCGCCTGGCGGAAGAGCAGCCGGTAGCCCAGCGACGCGCCGAGCAAGGTGTAGCCGTCGGTTTCGTTCTCCTCGGCCGCCACGCGATCCTGGTCGTCAAGCCAGCGGACCTCGACGCCCGCCGACCAGCGCGGCGCGTGCCACCGCAAGTCGGTTCCCAGCTCCAGCGGCGGGATGCGGGGCAGGGGCTCACCGCTGTCCCGCAGCTCGGCGCGCACCAGGCTGGCGCGCAGCCCCAGATCCAGCTCGCCGGCCTCGATCCCCAGCAGATGCCAGTCGGCGTCCAGCTCGGCGCCGCGGAACTCGGTGTCCCGCTGCACGAACTGCACGACCGGCAGCCCGTCCTCCTCGAGCGCCGTGGGTTGTTCGAAGATGTAGCCGTCGTAGAGGGTGGTGAACAGCGTCAGCCCGCCGCGGAACCGCTCCCCGCCGGCCTTGAGCGACAGGTCGGCGCCGCGGCTGACCTCGACGTCGAGGTCGGGATCGCCGACCTCGAAGGTCCGGGTCGCCACGTGCGGCCCGTTGGCGTAGAGCTCGGTGGCGCTCGGCGCCCGTTCGGTGCGCGCGATGGAGCCGGCCAGGGCCCAACCCTCGGTGAAGCTCCACACGGCACCCACGGAACCACTGGCCGCGGTGAAGCTGCGCTCCGGCAGAAGTGCCTCGGGATCGCTGTCCTGGCTCTCGACGCGGGCGCCGAGCTCGAGCTCCACATCGCCGAAGTCGATGTTCTGGAAGGTGAAGCCGGCCAGGCTGTCGGTCACCGAAGGGGGCACGAACGCCTCCTCCCCGGCGGCGGTGAAGTCGGAGCGACCCGCCTGCACGCCGACCGAGCCGGAGAGGCGGCCGTATTGCCGCTGCACCAGCTCGACGCGGCCCTCGTAGCCGTCGTTGGTGAAGCGCGTGCCGACCTCGGAGCCCTCCAGCTCCCGGTGCTCGTATTCGGAGACTCCGGCGCGCACGTGCAGGCCGCGGAAGACGCCGAAGGGTCGGGTGAGTCGGCCCTCGAGATCGACGCGACGCTGCTCCAGGTCGATCCGTACCACCTCCTCTTCTTCCTCCACATCCTCCTCTCCCTCGTGCTCTTCCTCGTGTGCGTGCCCGGGGACCCCGTAGTCGCTGTCCAGCCCCGACACCGACAGGCCGACGTAGCCGGCATCGCCGATCCAGGAGATCCCGGCGGCGCCGCTCTCGTTGCGCAGGGAGCTGTTCTCGAGGATGCCCGGTTCCTCCTCGTGCTCCTCCTCCTCGCCCTCGTGCTCCTCTTCCAGCTCCGCGTGACCCGGGATCTCGAGGTCGCCGACGTCGCGCAGCGAGTAGTCCACGTGCCAGGCGATGCGGCCGCCGCCGCCGTCGAGCGCCACCACCCCGGAGGCCTCGTCCCCGTTGGTGCCGCCGCCGACCTCCACCGCGCCGGAGAGCGGCTCCTCCGCGGCGTGCACCGGGATCCTGCCGTCCAGCACGTTGACCACGCCGCCGATGGCGCTGGAGCCATAGCGCAGCGTGGCGGGGCCGCGCAGCACCTCGATGCTTTCCGCCACCAGGGGCTCGACCGAGACCGCGTGGTCCGGGCTGGTCGCCGAGGCGTCTGCCGATCCCAGGCCGCCGGTCAACGTCCGCACCCGCTCGCCGCCCTGGCCGCGCAGGATCGGCCGGCTGGCTCCCGGCCCGAACCAGGTCGAGGAGACGCCGGCCTGGCCGGAGAGCGTCTCCCCCAGGGTGGCCGCCCGCCGCAGGATGAGCTCCTCACCGCTCAGCACGGTGACCGGCTGGGCGACCTCGAGCAGGCTGCGCGGGTCGGCGCTGGCCGACACCACGATCTCCTCGCGGTGGATCAGGGTCCGGGCTGTGAGGGTGACCTGCGCGGTCTCGCCGCGCCCGACGACCACCCGCTCGAGGGCGAGCTCGCCGGCCTCGCCGGCCACCTCGACGAGGTAGCGCCCGGCGGCGAGATTGTCGAAACGAAACGCTCCATCCGCCGTCGTCGTGGTGCGACGATGGAGCTCCACCAGCTCCACCGTGGCGCCGGCGACCGGCTCCCCCGCGGCGTCGACGACCCGGCCTTCCACGGCACTGGGATCCGCCGGTTGAGGTGCGTCGGCGACCGCCGCCGCGGCGCCTCCCAGGGCGAGACATGCGATGACGATCCAAGTCTTCCACTGCAACATGAGCTTTTCTCCAAGATCTCCCGGCCGAACGGAGCCTCCCGGCAACGACCCGGCCTCGGTCAACGGGTCCGCCCGCGCCATCAGCGCGGGTGCGGGCTACGAGGACACTGTGCTGGAGATCAGGAGACGGGGGGAGCGCGGCCGCTCGGGCGATCGAGGCCGATCGCTCCCGGGATCTCGGCCTGCGGCGGAGGCGCGGCCGCCAGCTCTACCGGCGGCGCCACGGCAAACACCGGCGCCTCGTGGACGCCGCCCTGCTGCAGCAGGCGGGCGCAGGCGGCGCAAGGGAGGCGCCGCTCCGAGCGGGTCGTGTCGATGTGCCGGTCCCGGCCGCCTTCACAGTCGGGAACCGTCAGCTCCCGCTGCCCTCCCACGACGCCGTGCTGCGGCGAGGCGCCCGCGTGCAGGTCGAGCCCGCCCACGGCGACAGGCAGCAGGAGCAGCGCGGCCAGCGCCGGCAGCAGCGTAGAGCGACGAGCGTCTCTCACGGGCGCTGACTTATGGCACATCACACGAATTCCAGAGCGCGATCTCGGCGCTCCCCATGCATACGCGATGCCGGACGCAGGGTTGCAGAGCCGTCCGCCCGCGTCCCCGGATGTAGCGGCGCGTCGGGCATCACTCCTTGGCCTCGTACCAGGAGCGGCCGGCCCCGGTCTCGACGACCAGGGGCACGGCGAGCTCGGCAACGCCCTGCATCTCCTCGGTGACCAGGGCCGTCACCGCGTCCAGCTCCTTCTCCGGCACTTCGAGCACCAGCTCGTCGTGCACGGTGAGCAGCAGGGCGGCATCCGGGTGCTCGGCCCTGAGGCGCCTGTCGACCGCGATCATCGCCAGCTTCAGCAGATCGGCCGCGGTGCCCTGGATCGGGGCGTTGATCGCGATGCGGCGGCCGTTGTCGCGCACCGGCGGGCTCTTGGCCGTGAGCTCGGGGATCCAGCGGATGCGCCCGTAGAGGGTCTCCACCCGCCCGGTCGACTCCGCCCGCTCGATCGTCGTACGGATGTACTCCTGGACCCGCGGGTAGCGCGCCATGTAGGTGTCGATGAACTTCTTCGCCTCGGCCTGCGGGATGCCCAGGTTGTTGGCCAGCCCGAAGGCGCTCATGCCGTAGAGGATGCCGAAGTTGACCACCTTGGCGGCGCGCCGCTGGTCGGGCGTGATGAGGCCGGGATCAACGCCCAGCACCGCGGCCGCCGTGGCGGCGTGGATGTCGAGCTCTTCGCGGAACGCCTCGATCAGCGCCGGCTCCTGGGCGATGTGCGCCAGCACCCGCAGCTCGATCTGGCTGTAGTCGGCGACCAGCAGGCGGTAGCCTTTCGGGGCGACGAAAGCCTGGCGGATACGGCGGCCGTCTTCGGTGCGCACGGGGATGTTCTGCAGGTTGGGATTGGTCGACGCCAGGCGGCCGGTCGCCGAGCCGACCTGCACGTATTCCGTGTGCAGCCGCCCGTCTTCTTGCACCACCTCCGGCAGCGCGTCCACGTAGGTGGACTTGAGCTTCGACAGCTCGCGGTAGCGCAGCAGCAGGCGCGGCAGGGGGAAGCCGCGCGTCGCCAGCTCTTCGAGGGTGGCGGCGTCGGTCGAGTAGCTCTTGGTCTTGCGCGTCTTGCGCAGCACCGGGTAGCCGAGCTCCTCGAACAGCACCTCGCCGAGCTGGCGCGGGGAGTTGAGATTGAGCTCGTGCCCCGCCTCGTCGAAGATCTGCCGCTCGAGCTCCCCCATCTCGCGGCCGAACTCCTCGGAGAGCCGCCGCAGGTGCGCCGAGTCGAGCCGGATCCCATGCCGCTCCATGCGCATGAGGACCGGCGTGAGCGGCGCCTCGATCTCCTGGTAGACGCGCGTCATGCCGGCCTCGGCGGCGAGCTCGGGCACCATCGCCTCGGCTAGCCGGCGGGTGGCGGCCAGACGCCCGCCGGCCCAGGCCGGCAGCCGAGGGTCGCCCGGGGGCGGGGCCTCGCCGTCCTTGCCGAAGCCCGCCGCGTCCGGTGCCGCGAGGGTGAGCTGCAGGCGGTCGAGCGCCGCCTCGGCCAGGGAGAATCCGTGCGCCGCCGGCCGCAGCAGGTAGGCCGCCAGCATGGTGTCGAAGGTGGCGCAGGCGGGGTCGCCGTCGAGCGCGACCAGGCGATGGATGGGCTTCAGATCGTGGCAGATCAGCTCGGTCTTCGGGTCCGCCATCCGTTGTGCGAGCCAGCCTTTGACCGCCGGCGCCAGTCCGTCGCGCCGCAGGTCCGCCCACACCCCCTCGCCCTCGCCACCGCCCACCGCCAGACCCGTGAGACCGTTGCGCTCGACCCAGAGCAGCGTCAGCCGGCCGCCCACGGCGTCGGCGCTCTCGCGGAAGCGCTCCGCCGTCTCCGCGTCGACGAGCGCCGCGCCTTCGTCGGATGCCGCGGCGGCGGTCTTCCCGCGCAGCTCCTCGAGCAGCGAGCGGAACTCCAGCTCCGCCGCCAGCGCGGCCAGCGCCTCGCCGTCGGGCGGGTCGTGGCGCAGGCCCTCGGTGTCGAAGTCCACGGGCAGATCGCAGTGGATGGTGACCAGCTCGCGGGACATCTCGGCATCTTCGCGATGGGTCTGCAGCCCCTCGCGGTAGCTCTTGCGCGGCACCTCGTCGGTGCGCGCCAGCAGATCGTCGAGCGATCCGAAGTCCTTGATGAGCTGCACCGCGCCCTTCTGGCCGATCCCCTTGACGCCGGGGACGTTGTCGGCGGTGTCGCCCATCAGCGCCAGGACGTCCACGACCCGGGCGGGCGGCACGCCGAAGTCGGCCTCCACCTCCTCCGGCCCGTAGACCTTGTCGCGTCCGGTGTGCAGCATGCGCACGTGGTCGGTGACGAGCTGCATCAGGTCCTTGTCGGCCGACACCAGCACCACGTCGTAGCCGGCGGCCTCGGCCTTGCGGGACAGGGTCCCCAGCACGTCGTCCGCCTCGTAGCCCTCGTACTCGAGGATCGGGATGCGCAGGGCCTCGAGGGTGCGCCGCACCCAGGGGAGCTGCGGCCGCAGGTCCTCGGGCATCTCCGGCCGGTGCGCCTTGTAGGCGGCGTAGCGCTCGCTGCGCACCGTGGGCTCGCCGAGGTCCCAGGCCACGCCGATCAGCTCCGGCTCCTCGTCGCGCAGGAGCTTGCGCAGCATCTGCAGGAAGCCGTAGGTGGCGTTGGTGGGCACGCCCTGCGAGTTGGTTAGGCCGCGGATGGCGAAGTAGGCGCGGAAGATGTTCGAGAAGCCGTCGACCAGGAAGAGGCGGGGGCGCTGGGAGCTCATCGCCTGATTGTATCGAGACGGATGACTGTACAATGCGCCGGTGCGCAACGGACTCGACCTGAGTCGGAGTAGGAATGACCATTTCTGATCACCCCCTCCACAGAACCGGACGAGCGGATTTCCCGCATCCGGCTCCCACCTCAGGTGATGACGCCAAGTCGCTTGAGTGGATAGGGATGACACACCCGCGCAGGCGGCAGCCATCGAGCGATGTGCTGGGCCATGCGCGTCCAGGTGAGACGGTGTCTCTGTCCGCGACGCCGGAGCGCCCTCATCCAGAGCCGCCCGATCTGGAAGCGGAAGCGGTTCAGTGCGGGAAGGTTCATCGGCACTCCGAAGTAACGGAAGTGCCCACCCACCACGCTGCGCAGCCACGCGCCCGTTTCGCGGATCGGCCGGTGCATGCGTTGCCGAAGCTCGGCCTTGACCTCGTTCAGCTTCGCCTGCAGGCGCTTGCGGACCGTCTGCCGAAGCACGGTGAACCGTCCGTTGCTCCTCTTCTTCGCGCAGATGTGCGTGAAGCCGAGAAAGTCGAAGGTCTCCGGCTTCCCTTGTCCACGCCGCCGACGGTTTTCGGCCGCGAACGGTCCGAATTCCAGCAGCCGCGTCTTCTCGGGATGCAGCTCCAAGTTGAACTTCCCGAATCGCTCGGTCAGCTCGCGCTGGAAGTGCTCGGCGTCCGACCGGTGTTGAAAGCCCAGCACGATGTCATCGGCAAACCGGACGACGATCATGTCACCCTTGGCTTGCGTCCGACGCCATTTCTGAGCCCACAGGTCGAACACGTAGTGGAGGTAGATGTTCGCCAGCAAAGGCGAAGCACTGCCGCCCTGAGGCGTTCCCTCCTCGATCCGCGTGCGCTTTCCGTCCTCCAGCACGCCGGCGTTCAGCCATTTCTGGATAAGCCGCACGACGCGCCGGTCCGCGATGCGGTGCTCGACAAACTTGACCAGCCAGCCGTGGTCGATGGTGTCGAAGAAACCACGGATGTCCAGGTCGAGCACCCAGCTCACCTTCCTCGTCAGCAGGCCCGTGTAGAGCGCATCCAGCGCGTTGTGCTGGCTGCGCCCCGGACGGAACCCGTACGAGAAGCCGAGAAAGTCGGTCTCATAGACGGCGTTCATCACCTCGACCGTCGCGCGCTGGACGACTTTGTCTTCCAGCGCGGTCACGCCGAGCGGCCTTTGCCGCCCGTCGGCCTTAGGGATGTACACCCTGCGGACCGGCTTTGCCCGGTACGCCCCGCTCTTCAGCCTTCCAGAGAGGTCGCGGAGATTGTCCTCCAAGGCCTCGCCGTAGTGCCGCCACGTCTCGCCGTCGACACCCGCGGCGGCATCCCGCTTCACAGCGAGGTAGGCCGATCGCAGGCGGTTCAGGTCGTAGATGTGATGCAGGAGCGCGGTGAACCGCATCTTCCTAGCCTGTCTTGCTACTCGACGTACCCGCTCCAGCGCATTGGACGCGACGTCCCGGCGCTGAGTCCGGATCGCGTTTTGCTGGCGCGAGCTCCCTTTGGCCCGCTCCCTTCCCTCCACCGCCTCCTCCGCCGGTTGCCCGGCCTCGTTCGGCGGCTTCGTCGGTACTACGAAGCGGTCCGACTTCCCAGAGCCGTTCGTCATCGGCGTACGCCTTTCGGCTTCCCGACACGGCCCCCGGTTCCATCTCCCGTGGGCGACTCTGGGATCTCCCGGTTCCCGAACATGGTGCGTGCGCACGTGCACGGGGTCTTTGACCGCGCGAGGTCCGAACGCGTCTCGCGATGGCGACGCGCCCGATGTTGCCTTCCGCTTCTCCTTACAGCGTCGGCACCTCGGAGGATGGTTCTTTCGCGGCTGTATACCCGGCCCGTACGTGCCCCTGTCAACGCTTCGCCCAGGCGGTTACCCGCCTCGACGCATGACTCGGGGTCGTCGTGGGTCGCTAGCCCTTCAACGTCTTGGACTTTCACCATTACACCATGCCGGTTTTGACCGGCGCACAAGGAGGGAACCCATGGGCATCCTGTCGTGGATCATCATCGGCCTCATCGCCGGCGTGCTGGGCAAGTTCATCGTCCCCGGACCAGACAAGGGCGGCATTCTGTGGACCGCGGTCCTGGGAATCGTCGGCGCCCTGCTCGGCGGCTGGATCTCCTCCGCCCTCGGTTTCGGCGGCGTCTCCGGCTTCGATCTCCGCAGCCTGATCATCGCCACGCTGGGAGCCGCCCTGCTGGTCGTCCTCGTCCGCATGTTCCAGCGCGGGCGGACCTGAGACTCGCCCGGCGTATAGCGGCCGACCTCGTGTCGGCCACTGCTTCGGCCGAGACAAGCTCGGCCGCTACGTCGGGGGCGTGTGCAACTGGTCGACGAGGTGCCCAGTGACGGGCAGGATGACGCGGGTCAGCACCAGCTCAACCGCCGCGGTGAGCCATGCAGTGCATCGGGTCGGATGGCCCGGCGTTCCTCTCATCGAGACTCGCGCTACAATTGTCGCGTGAATCGGCAAGTCGGAACCGCTGCTGCCTATCGCTACCTGACGTCCGAACCAGGAGTACGCGGCGGGCACACGATTATCGAGGGAACGCGGATCGGCGTCCACGACGTCATCGGCCTCCTCCAGAACGGAGAGACCGTTGACAGTATTGTCGCGCGTTGCTTTCCCACAATCACCCGAGCCCACGTCTACGAGTGCCTCGCATATTACGAGGACCATCGCGGTGAGATCGACGTACTTGTCGCGCGGCAAATGGCCGACAGCGGCCCGTGAGGTTCCTGCTCGATCACGATGTGCCCGACGACATCGTATTCGCCCTGACGGCGCTGGGTCACGAAGTGCTCAGGGTGCGCGACTTAGTGCCCACGACAACCTCCGACGAGGCGGTACTTGAGCTTGCTCGCGAGCGTGACAGCGTGTTGATCACCTGCAACCGCGACGATTTCCTCACGCTGGCCGAGAGCTCACCTCACGCGGGGATTATCGTTCTGGTCCGGAGACGGTCACGAGCACTCGAGCGCGCGGCGTTGGTGACTTTACTGGACAGGGCGGGGCAAACCGGTATCCGCGGCAACATAAACTTCGCGTGAGGCATGTTCGGCCGTTTCAGGCGCGATCGAGCTGGTCGACGAGGTGCCCGACGACGGGCAGGATGAGGCGGGTCAGCGCCAGCTCGACCGCTGCCGGCGAGCCGGGCAACAGGAAGACCGCCCGTCCCTTCACGACCCCCGCGGTCGCCCGGCTGAGCATCGCCGCGGGTCCGACTTCGGCGCAGGAGAGACTGCGGAAGAGCTCACCGAACCCGGGCAGCTCGCGCTCGAAGAGCGGCCGCAGCGACTCGACCGTGACGTCCCGGCGCGTCAGCCCCGTGCCGCCGGTAACCACCACGCATTCCACACGCTCGTCGTCCAGGAGCGCCTCACAGGCCGACCGGATGGCATCCACCTCGTCCGGCACCAGCCGCCGCTCGACCACCAGGTGCCCCTCGGCCTCCACCAGGTCGGCCGCCATCCGGCCCCCGACATCGGTATCGAGCGTCCGCGTGTCGCTGACTGTCAACACGGCGAATCCAACGCGGCGCCGGGTACCAGAGCCTTCGTGGGCCATCGGCGTCGCAGTGTATCGGCACGACGCACAACCGGGATACGCGCGGTGCTCGCGCACCGAGTGGTACACTGACATCATGTCTGTGGCTGCAAGCGTTCAGCCGGGCGAGATCGTCGGCTCCGCCGATCAGCGCGTAGTGCTTCACGGCGTCCCCTGGGCGCATTTTGAGGCCATCCTCGCGTTGCGCGGCGACGAGCCGGCACCGCGGATGACCTATCTCAAGGGGGAGCTCGAGCTCATGGCTCCATCGCGGCCCCACGAAGGCATCAAGAGTCTGCTCGGTCGCATGGTTGAACTCTATGCACTGGAAACCGGAACCCCGCTGAGCTCGTTCGGCAGCTGGACGCTCAAACACCCCCCCGCGGAGATCGCGATCGAACCAGACGAGTGCTACATCTTGGGGAACCCACGCGGCAAGGACCGTCCTGATCTGGCGATCGAGGTGATCTGGACGAGCGGTGGACTCAGCAAGCTGGAGATCTATCGCGGGCTTCGAGTTCCCGAGGTGTGGCAGTGGCGAGAGGGCGCGATTCGCGTGTTTTGGCTGGAGGGCGACGACTACGGGGAGGTCACGGGTAGCCGGCTCTTCCCCAACCTGGCCCTGACCCTCCTCGCGCGACTTGCGGCACGCGAGGACCATGGCGAGGCGATCCTCGAGTTCCGCGACGCGATCCGCTCCCTCACAGGCTGACGCGAGCCCCTCCTGTTCGTCATCCGCAGATCCCGGCGCGGTCCTGATGCTCACGGTTCGGGACGTTTCGACGTCTCTCCTGCCAGGATCTGCGCTACAGTGGCGATCGCAGATCGGCCAGCCGGACGATGAGCCGTCTCAACGTGCACAATCCTTCCCACCTATTGATCGTGCCTCTCCTCTCCGGGGCCATTGCCCTGTCGGGAGCGACCCGAGCTCAAGAGGCGGACCAGCCGGTCGGGGCCTTCGTCGAGACCGTGGACGTCTCGGTGGTGAACGTCGATGTCTACGTCACCGATCGCCAGGGCAACCCGGTCACCGGACTGACCCGCGACGACTTCGAGCTGGTGGTGGACGGGAGGCCCGAGGCGATCACCAACTTCTTTGCCGTCGCCGGACCCGCGGCCGCGGCTTCGTCGGCCGCGAGCGAGCCGCCGGCGCCGACACCCGCCCCGGGCGAGACGCCTACCGCACCCGTCGAAGCGAAGGCAGCGCCGCTAACCGACGAGACGCCGGAGTCGCAGCGACTCTGGATGGTGATCTACGTCGACAACTCGAACCTGGACCCGCTCAACCGTAACCGGGTGTTCCGGCAACTGCGCGCGTTCTTGCACGACACCGTCGACGCGACCGACGAGGTCATGGTTGTCTCCTACGACCGCCCGCTGCGCGTCCGCCAGCCCTTCACCTCGGATCCACAGGCGGTCACGCGGACTCTGCTCGATCTCGAGACCCACTCCGGGCGGGGCTCGGCGGGCGCCGCCGAGCGCGAGGACATGCTGCGCGCCATCGACGAGGCCGAGTCCTCGATCGAGGTCGGCAGCCAGATTCGCCTGCACGCCGAGTCGATCCGCAACGACATGCAGTTCACCCTCGACGCCCTGTCCGAGACCGTCCGCTCGCTCGCCGGCCTGCCCGGGCGCAAGGCGGTCCTGTACCTGTCCAACGGCATCCCCATGACCCCGGGAAGCGACCTCTTCTACGCCCAGCAACAGAAGTTCGACGACGGCGCCGCGCTCGCACGAGAGGTCGAGTTCAACCTATCCCGTCGCTTCGAAGAGCTGACAAACCTGGCGAACGCCAACCGGGTCGCCTTCTTCACCCTGGACGCCGCGGGCCTCCAGGTCGGCGCCGGTCTCGACGCGGAGTACCGCGGGCGCAGCGTCTCCGCCGACTGGCACGGCGCGGTGCTGGCGGCCCACCAGGCCAACATGGACGACCCGCTGCGCTACATGGCGCAGCGCACCGGCGGTGTGGCCATCCTCAACACCAACGACGTCGGTCCCGGGCTCGACAAAGTTGCGGCCACCTTCGACTCGTACTACTCCCTAGGCTTTTCCCGCAACATGACCGTGGACGGCCGCTACCACAAGATCAAGGTGCGCGTGATCCGCAAGGGTCTCACCGTACGCCACCGCGAAGGCTTCCGCGAGAAGAATGCCGACACCCGCATGCAGGAAGCCGTCGAAGCGGCGCTCCGCTTCGGGCAGGAACACAACCCCCTCGCGGTGCAACTGTCCCTCTCTGCGGTGCGGCGGGACGAGGATCAACAAGTCCTGCCCCTGGTCGTCCGTATCCCCTTGCGCGAGCTGCTCCTGGTGCCCCAGGGTGACCGCCACATCGGCCGCGCGACGGTCTATTTTTCGGCCCTCGACGCAGACGGCAATCTCGCGCCGATCCAGAGCGTCCGGATCCCCATCGAGGTGCCGGATGCCGACCTTGCGGAAGCCCTCCAGAAGGTCTGGCCGGTACGCCAGGAGTTGCTCCTGGGCGCTGGCCGCCAGACCGTCGCGGTGGCCGTGCGTGACGAGCTCGCCAATCGCGTCAGCGTGTTGACCTCCACGACGGCCGGCGGCTAGGCCGGGTGCCGCCGGGGCTGCGCGGTTTCCGTTGCAGATTGTTGGATGGACTCTTCAAGAATCCGAATTGGGGGCTCTGCGAGAGGACCATTCTGGCGACCCCAAGGGTTTGTATCACCACTATTTTCAGCTATTTACGTGAATGCCGTTCGTCGCGTCGATTGGCACGGCTATTGAGTGGGTCTTGGTCGTGGTCCTGAACCATCACCGCGTATTCGTCGGTAACAAGATGAAGGAGGAGGAACGCATGCGAAAGAGATCGGCAATCGTATGGGCTCTCGCCTTGGCTGTGCTGTGCGCATGGCCGGCCATGGCCCAGGAACAAGTCGGCGCCATCGCCGGTCAGGTAACCGACGCCGAGGGCGGCGTTCTACCCGGCGCCACCGTTGAGGTCACCGGTCCCGGCATTGGCACGCTCGTGTCGACGACCGACGAGCGAGGGAATTACCGCTTCCCACGCGTGCCGCCAGGCGTCTACACCGTGACGACGCGGATCGAGGGCTTCCAGCCCGCCGAGACCACAGGCGCGAGCATCACGCTGGGGACGACGACGACCGTCAACTTCGAGCTGCAAGTCGGTGAGTTCACCGAAGAGATCCTCGTCACCGGCGAGCGGGCGCAGATCGACGTGACGCAGAGCGCAACGGCCGTCTCGATCGCGCGCGAGCAGATCGAGTTCATTCCTCGCGGACGTGACTTCTCCGATGTCGTCACGCAGGCTCCTGGCGTGAACCAGGAGGACTTCCTCGGCGCGATGAGCAATACGGGCCTGAAGGCCGTCTCGGTGGACGGCGCTTCGGGCGCGGAGAATCGCTTCGTCATCGACGGGGTGGAGGTCACGGATCCGGATCAGGGTCTGCAGGGCATGGATCTGCGCGCCGACTTCGTGGAAGAGGTGCAGGTCCAGACCGCCGGGTACGATGCCGAATACGGAGGCGCGGTCGGCGGTGTGATCAATGTCATCACCAAGAGCGGCGGCAACGAGTTTCATGGCTCCTTGGGGGTCGACTACGAGGACCGCGATTGGGGGGGTGACGAGCGTCCGACGGACCGCATCGACGCGGCCACGGTGTGCGGACGCGACGACTTCCTGTGTGATTTCCCGGAGGACGACCGCACCCAGCTCGAGCCCGCCTTCAGTCTCGGCGGCCCGATCGCACGCGACAAGGCCTGGTTCTTCGTGGCGTATCAGCGCTCGACGGAGGAGATCGATCGTACTCCGTTCGAAACCTCGCAGACGTCCGGACAAGACAACGAGAGAGACCTCTTCACCGGCAATATCAAGGGCAACCTCGGATCCCAGTTCCTCTATCGTGTCAGCGCGAACCGCAGTCCGTACGACCGCGAGGGCGCCCTGCCGGATAGGTCCGGCTCGACGCCACTCGACGCCAACCTGGGCGTCGACACAGACTTCCCGAACGAAAACTACTCGGCCTACGCCGACTACGTCCCGACCAACGACTTCTATCTGACCGGGCGCATCGGCTATTACAAACAGGACAGGGAAGACGCGGGCATCGACGACACGGCGAGTTTCTTCTTCTCGCCAAACAGCCCCGAAGCCGTTGGATTGCCAACAAGCGATCCGCGCTTCCGAGATGCGGCCTTCCTGTCGGTCCCGACTGCGGCCTTCAATCCAACCTTCCAGGACGAGTGGCAGCGGCAGGAGGCCCAGCTCGCGGGGAATCTGTTCGCCCATGGTGCCGGCGATCATGCGTTCAAGGCCGGTGTCCAGTACGCCGAGATCGAGAACAACGTGCTGGAGGGAGAGAACGGCAACCTGTACCGGATCCGTTGGGGCCTTGCGGATCGCTTCGGAGCGGGCGTCCAGGGTGACCTCGGATCGGTCGAGGTGCGCAGCTTCAAGACCGTTGGCGACGGGATCACCAGCGAGAACCTCGGCTTCTTCATCCAGGATCAGTGGGCGGTGCTCCCGAACCTGACCCTGAATCTCGGCGTGCGTGCCGAGCAGGAGAGGATTCCGAACTACCCCGTCAATGTTCCTGAGTTCGGCCAGTACGCGATCGAGTTCGACTACGACGACAAGATCGCACCGCGTGTTGGCTTCGCCTGGGATGTATTGTCGGATCAACGTTGGAAGCTGTACGGGAGCTACGGCACGTACTACGACATCACGAAGCTGGCGATGCCACGCGGCTCGTTCGGCGGCGACCAGTGGATCTCCTACCTCTATCCGCTCGACACCTTCGACTGGGAAACCCTGGACGACAGCTGCCACATCTCGACGAACGACATCAACGACAACGTCTGCCCGGCGCTGGGAGATCCCGTCGCGATCGACTTGCGGGCTCCGTCCAATCCAGCCGACTCGATCGATCCGGACCTGAAGCCCATGGAGCAGCGAGAGATCCAGCTCGGTCTCGAGCACCAGCTCACCACCAACATCGTGCTCGGCGCTCGCTACGTGAACAAGGAGCTGCAGGAGACCATCGAGGACATCGGTTTCCGCGAGTGCGTCGGCACCATCTGCCAGGAGACCTTCATCATCGGTAACCCCGGTAAGGGCGTGGTGGCCGGCGACACCGGCCTGCCACCCCAACCCGAAGCCGTGCGCGACTACGACGCCCTGACGTTGAGCTTCGAGCGCCGCTTCGTCGACAACTGGTCGCTGCGCGCGCAGTACACCTACAGCGAGCTGGAGGGCAACTACTCGGGTCTCGCCAGCTCCGACGAGTTCGGCCGCTCCGACCCGAACGTGGAGCGCTACTTCGACGCCCTGCACAACGGCTACGACCAGAACGGCAACCTGGTGATCGGCCCGCTAAACACCGACCGCCCGAATCAGATCAAGGTCCAGGGGCTCTACCGCACGCCGTGGGGAACGGTTCTGGGTCTCAACCAGCGCTGGGCCGAGGGTGCCCCGATCTCCGAAGAGGTGAGCTACGCCGGCGTCCCGTTCTTCCCGCATGGGCGTGAGAGCGAGGGCCGCTTGGACGACCTCACGGCGACGGACTTGCAGATCACCCATCCGTTCAAGATCGGAGGCTACGAGCTGGAGCTCGCGCTCAACGTCTTGAATCTGTTCGACGAGGACACCGTCGTGCGGGTCGATACGGATCACTACCTGGACGACCTCTGTAGTCCCGCTGGCTTCGATGACGACGCTTGCGGATCCCAGGATTTCTTCTTCGGGCAGGTTCCGTTCGATACCGACGCCGTGATGGCGGATGCGACGGAGAATCCCCTCTATCTCAGGCCGGTCGGGACCGACGCGGTCTCCGCCTTCCAACGTCCGAGGGAAGTCCGCGTGAGCGCCACGTTCCGCTTCTAGCCGACACGTTCCAATCGGCGTTCCTTAGCGCGGGGGCCACAGGGCCCCCGCGGTTTTGTTGGCTACTGCTGTCCTTCCACGTACTCCAGCAT
>JBOGJI010000280.1:0-11758 GCA_050747865.1 Thermoanaerobaculia bacterium | reverse complement strand
CTGGCGGCGTTGCGCGTCCTCGACATAGCCCCAGCTATGCCTGCGTCAGCGCGCCTTGCCAGCGACGAAGATGACTCGCGCATCTGGCAAAGCCATGTTGGAGACACAACACTAGCGCGGTCGTCCCCATGCCAGGTCTCTTGTTAGGGCTCTGGTTGCTACGAAACGCGACATCTGCTACAATACCGCCATGGATCGAATCATCACCCAGCGAGAGCTGCGCAACGACTCTGCCGCCGTCCTTCGCGAGGTTCAAGCGGGCCAGAAGATCACCGTGACCCGCAACGGGATGCCGGTCGCCGAGCTCCGGCCGGTTCCTCCACGCCGGTTCGTGTCTCGTGCCGCGATTGCCGATGCCGCCCGGCGGGCTCCGCGAGTCGACCTGGCCCGGTTGCGCGCGGACCTGGACGCCGTCGTGGATCCACGGGCCGATGGCTGAGCCGACTCGCGGCCTGGTCGACACTTCGGTGATCGTCGACCACGACTTGCTCGCTCCGGAGCTGTTGCCGGAAGAGTCCGCCATTGCCGCCGTGACGCTGGCGGAGCTGGCTGCCGGTCCTCACGCCACCGACGAAGAAGAGGAACGGGCGCGCCGCCAGGACCGCCTGCAGTGGGCCACGGCAACATGGGATCCCCTGGCCTTTGACGCCGATGCTGCCCGAGCGTATGGACGGGTGTTCGCCGCCACCAGAGTGGCCGGCCGATCCAGTCGTACACGGCTGGCGGATCTCCTCATCGCTGCGACCGCTGTGGCAAACAGTCTGGATCTCTACACCCGCAACCCGATGGACTTCGTCGGGCTCGAGGACATCCTGACCGTCATTAGCGTGTGACGCCGGAAGGGGTCCCGGGCTCCCTGCTATATTTCCGCCGCGGCCCGCTGCGCCGGCCAATCCCATGCTCCCCACCGTTGCCAGCCCCGTGCTCTGGGGCGCCTTCCTGGCCGGCATCCTGGTCCTGCTGATCCTCGACCTGAAGGTCTTCCACGGCCGCGACCACGCCGAGCGCTTCGGCGCGGCGGTGGGATGGAGCGTCTTCTGGATCGCCCTGTCGCTGGCCTTCAACCTCTGGGTCTATCTCGAGTTCGGCAGCCAGGCGGGGCTCGACTTCCTCGCCGGCTACGTCATCGAGAAGTCGCTGTCGGTCGACAACATCTTCGTCTTCCTGGTCATCTTCCGCTATTTCGCGGTGCCGCCGAAGTTCCAGCACCGGGCCCTGTTCTGGGGGGTGATGGGGGCGATCGTGCTGCGCGGCGTCTTTGTCCTCCTGGGAACCGCCCTGCTGGCGCGTTTCCACTGGGTGATCTACATCTTCGGGGCCCTGTTGGTGTACACCGGCTACCGCCTCCTCACCCACGGAGACATCGAGGTCCATCCCGAGCGCAATCCCGTGGTGCGGCTGGTGCGTCGCTTCGTGCCGATCACCAAGCGCTATCACGGCCACCACCTCTGGGTGCGGCTGCGCGGCCGGCTGGCGGCCACGCCCCTGCTGTTGGTGCTGTTGGTCATCGAGACCACGGACGTGGTGTTCGCCGTCGACTCGATCCCGGCGGTCTTCGCCATCACCCGCGATCCCTTCATCGTCTTCACCTCCAACATCATGGCGGTGCTGGGCCTGCGCGCGCTCTACTTCGTGCTCGCCGGCATGATGCATCGCTTCCGCTACCTGCACTACGGGCTCGGGCTGGTGCTCGCCTTCGTGGGCGTCAAGATGTTGATCGAGGGCTTCGTCCACATCCCGACCCAGTGGTCCCTGCTGGTGGTGGCGCTGCTCATCGCAGGATCGATGATCGTCTCGTGGCTCTCCCGCGGGCCGACGGGCGGCCCCGCGGCGGATACGATTCACGACGAATGACCGGGCGATCCGCAACGGGGAGGAGGCGGCGGTGACGGCCGTGCTGGTGCCGCGGGAGAGGCGTGCCGGGGAGAGGCGGGTGGCGGCAACCCCGGAGACGGTGCGCAAGATGGTGGCGGCGGGTCTCGCCGTGCGGGTCGAGGCCGGCGCCGGCGAGGCGGCCCACATCTCCGATTCCCGATACGAGGAGGCGGGTGCCGCGCGGGTGCCCGCGGGCGAAGGCTGGGACGCGGACGTCGTGCTCGCGGTCCGGCTGCCGCCGGCGGAGGCGCTGGGGCGGCTCCGGCCCGGCTCCGTGCTCATTGGATTTCTCGACCCCTATCAAGAGCTAGATGCCGTGCGCCTGCTCGCCGAGCGACGGGTCAGCGCCCTCGCGGTGGAGCTGATCCCCCGCATCACGCGGGCGCAGCCCATGGACGCCCTGTCGTCGCAGGCCAGCCTCGCCGGCTACAAGGCGGCGGTGCTCGCCGCCGCGCGCCTCGATCGCTACTTCCCGTTGCTGATGACCGCCGCCGGCACCATCCCGCCGGCGCGGGTGGTGGTGATGGGCGCCGGCGTCGCCGGGCTGCAAGCGGTGGCCACCGCCAAGCGGCTGGGCGCCGTCGTCGAGGTCTCGGACATCCGCGAGGCCGTGCGCGAGCAGGTCGAGTCGCTGGGTGGGCGGTTCATCGATCTGCCCGAGGCGCCGGCCGGGGAAGGCGAAGGAGGGTATGCGCGGGAGATGACCCCGGAGTTCCTGGCGCGCCAGCGCGACATCGTCGCCGAGCGGGTGGCGGACGCGGACGTGGTCATCACCACGGCGCTGGTGCCCGGCAAGGCGGCGCCGCGGCTGGTGACGCGGGAGATGGTGGAGCGCATGCGGCCGGGCTCGGTGATCGTGGACCTGGCCGCCGCCCAGGGCGGCAACTGCGAGCTGTCGCGCGCCGACGAGGAGGTGGAGCACGGCAGCGTGCTCGTCCTGGCGCCGTCCAACCTCGCCGCCGAGACGCCGTTCGACGCCTCGGTGCTCTACGCCCGCAACCTGTTCGCGCTCCTCGACTGCCTGCTCGCCGACGGCGCCGTGCGCATCGACCTCGAGGACGAGGTGGTGGCCGGCGCCCTGCTCACCCACGACGGCGAGGTGCGGTACGCGCCCACGGCCGCCGCGCTCGCAACGCGACCCACGGGAGATGGGGTCACAGGCTCTACGTCATGACGGGAGCCATGCTCATCGGCCTCTACGTCTTCGTGCTGGCGATGTTTGTCGGCTTCGAGGTCATCACTAAGATCCCCCCCACCCTCCACACCCCCCTGATGTCGGGCTCGAACGCGATCTCCGGGATCACCCTGGTCGGGGCCCTGGTGGCGGCGCAGGGAGGCGCCTCGACGCTCGCCACCGCCCTCGGCTTCGTCGCCGTGGTGCTGGCGACCGTCAACGTGGTCGGCGGCTTCCTGGTCACCGATCGGATGCTGCGGATGTTCCGGCGCAAGGGAGGACGTTAGCCGGTGGCGAGCTGGGTCCCGGGCCTCCTGGTGCCGCTGCTCTACCTGCTGTCGGCCATCCTGTTCATCCTCGGCTTGAAGGGGATGACGCGCGTCCCCTCCGCCCGGCGCGGCGCCGCGCTGGCGGCCGTGGGCATGTTGCTGGCGGTGGTCGGCACGCTGCTCGAGATGGGGGTCGTCGACTACCGCTGGATCCTCGCCGGCCTGGTCGTCGGCGGCGCCGTCGGGGCCGTGGCGGCTCTCAAGGTCGAGATGACGGCGATGCCGGAGATGGTGGCGCTGTTCAACGGCTGCGGCGGAGGCGCCTCGGCCCTGGTCGCCCTCGGCCTGGTGGCCGAGCACGTGGCGGCGGTGCGCGAGACCGGAACCCTGGCGGCCCGCCTCGGCGGCGAGACCGCCCTCACCGCGGTCCTCTCGGTGCTCATCGGCGCCGTCACGCTCTCGGGCAGCGTGGTGGCCTTCCTGAAGCTGCGCGGGTGGATGCCGGGCCGCCCGCTGCTCCTGCCCGGCCGGCACGCCTTGAACCTTCTGCTCGCCGCCGCGGCGCTGGCCGCCGGCGCGGTGTTCGCGGTCCTGGCTCTCGAAACCCCGACGATCGCGGTGAGCGGCCTGCTGCTGGTCATCGCCAGCCTGGTGCTCGGCGTGCTGCTCGTCATCCCCATCGGCGGCGCCGACATGCCGGTGGTGATCGCGCTCCTCAATTCCTATTCTGGGCTGGCGGCGGCCGCCACCGGCTTCGTGCTCGACAACAACATGCTGATCATCGCCGGCGCCCTGGTCGGCGCCTCGGGGCTGATCCTGACCCGCATCATGTGCCAGGCCATGAACCGCACCATGCTCAATGTGGTGCTCGGCGGTTTCGGCGCCGAGGAGGGGGCCGCGGCGAGCGCCGGCGGCGAATACGAGACGGTGCGCTCGGCCGGTGCCCAGGAGGTGGCGCTGCTGCTCGACGGCGCCGACTCGGTGATCTTCGTGCCCGGCTACGGCCTGGCGGTGGCCCAGGCCCAGCACACGGTCAAGGAGCTGGCCGACGCCCTCGAGGCGCGCGGCTCGAAGGTGGTCTACGCCATCCACCCGGTGGCCGGCCGCATGCCGGGGCACATGAACGTGCTGCTCGCCGAGGCCGACGTCCCCTACGAGCAGCTGGTCGAGATGGAGCGCATCAACTCCGAGTTCCGCCACACCGACGTGGTGCTGGTAGTCGGCGCCAACGACGTGGTCAACCCCGCCGCCCAGTCAACGCCGGGCAGCCCGATCTACGGTATGCCAGTCCTCCAGGTGTGGGAGGCGCGCAGCGTCGTGGTAGTCAAGCGCTCGCTCTCCCCTGGCTTCGCCGGCATCAAGAACGACCTGTTCGAGCGCCCCAACACCGTCATGCTCTTCGCCGACGCCAAACAGGCCGTGCAAGAGATCGTCACCGAATTGAAGGGCCTCTAGCGATCGTCGGATACGCCGCGCTCGAGAGAGCGTCGAGCGTTGGCTCTTTTGACAACAGGGCTTCCTGTTGGCATGATAGCCAACGTACGGCCCGAGCTGCTCCAGCGTGATCGCTTCGACTTCGATGACGCCACGTGGAAGGCCGGGAGGAGCCCTACCGGTTCAGAGATGTCGAGACGCTAGTGCGCGATTTTCTCGCGGATTCCGTAGCGAATGACCGCGCACCGGGGCTCGGGGGGTCCGAACGGCGTCAGGTGAACAGCTCCTCGACCGCTGCGTCGTCGCCGCGCTCGAGGGCCAGCTCGGCCTTCAGACTCTCCACGTCACGAAAGATCGAGGCTACGGCGCGGACGCGTCCGCCGGCGCGATATCCCACCAAGACATCAGGTCTCTCGGCCGACCCGCGGACCACCTCGTCCTCGAAGCGGGGCGCGTGGCCGACGTAGGCGATCGGGACGTCGTAGTGCTGGCTCCAGAAGAAGGGCGTGTCGTCGAACGGTTGCCCTGCCCCGAGGATGTTGGCCGCCGCGCACTGGCCTTGGCGCTGCGCCACCACCCAGTGCTCGATGCGCAACGACTCGCCGGCCCAGGAATACCGCGCCGCGTCTCCGGCCGCCCAGATGTGGGCATCGGAGGTGCGAAGCTGCTCGTCCACGACGATCCCGTCCGCCACCTCGAGTCCCGCCGCTTCGGCCAGAGAGACCCGGGGCCGCACGCCGATGCCCACGACGACCAGATCGGCGCGGAGCTCGCTGCCATCGTCCAACACGACCGCCTGCTCACCGATCGACTGCACGGTGTGCCCGAGGCGGAATCGCACGCCGTGTTCCTCGTGGATCGACTGCACGAACCGACCGAGGTGCCTGCCGATCACCCGTTCCAATGGCAGCGCCTCGGGGGCGACAACCGTGACCGCGACGTCATGCTGGCGCAGTGAAGCCGCCACCTCCAGGCCGATGAAGCCGACCCCGATCACCACCGCATCTCCGGCCGCCTCGGCCGCCGCGCGGAGCGCTCGGCTGTCCGCCAGGGTGCGCAGCGTGTGGACCCAAGGCCGGTCCGCGCCAGGGACGGCCAGCTCCACCGGCTCGGCCCCGGTGGCCAGCAAGAGCGCGCCGTATTCGAGCCGCTCGCCGTCTGCGAGCACGACCTCGCGGGCGGTGCGGTCGATCGCGGTCACCGGGCGTCCCAGGCGCAAGTCGATCCCATGTTCGGCGTAGTAGGACTCGGGTCGTAGCGGCAGCCACTCCTCGGGGGCGGTGCCCGCCAGGTAGTCCTTCGACAGGTTCGGCCGATCTACCGGCGCCTCGGAGCCGAAGAGGGTGATCGGACCTGCGTAGCCGAGCCGTCGCAGGGTCTCCGCCGCGGTGGCGCCCGCCGCTCCCGCTCCGACGATCACCACCGATTCCGGTGCGCGCCGCGGCTGGCGATGCGGGACGGCGGTCTCCACCGGACCCTCCACGAAGAGGCGACCACCACGCTCCTCCACTCGATAGACCGGCAGCGGGTTCAGCGCCGGAGCGCCGACCGCCTCGCCGGTGCGGATATCGAATCGGGCGTGGTGCCAGGGGCAGTGCAGGCGACCGGCCTCGCACAATCCGTCGCCCAGCGGTCCACCGTAGTGGGTGCACTTACCACCTACCGCGTGGACCTCGCCATCGAGACGTGCCAGGACGACGGGCTTCCCATCGGCATGCCCCGCGAGCATCCCGCCCTCCTCGAGTTCGGTGGCGAGCGCTCCGTCGCTCCTCAGGTCCGGTCCGCTGAGCTCGACTTGGCCTGCCATGCGTACCCTCATCCGCGTAGGTCTGCGAAGATCGCCAGTCTAGCAGCCGATCTCGGATTCTCGATTTCGAGGTCAGATCGAGGACCGCCTCGGCGCCACGACCCCGGAGCTCTTTGCGTTCCGCGGAGCAGACTGCGATCGCCTTGTGGAGCGGGTCATGGCGCATCTCGGCGAGCGACGCCAGTAGGCCGGCGCCGTCTAGTAGTGCCGATGAACAATCTCACCTGGTCCATACCGTCTGCCCTTCCTTGGCGGCGTCGGTTGGATACGCTGTAGGTGCTACGGCTTGGGTTCGGTGAGGTTGTGGACGCGGTCGGCGGGCAGGGCGTCGGCGGTCTGGACCGTGCCGGACGGCCACTCCACGCGGACGTCGGCCTCAGTGTGGGGGCCGAGACCGAAAAGCGGGCTGACCTGGGACTGGGACAGGTAGCTGCCGCCGGCACGGACCAGCCAGGACTGCGAGGAGTCGCCGGCGGTCACGGTGACGCGGGCGCCCAGCCCGTCCCGATTGCTCCGCGTACCCTGCAGCTCGAGGCCGAGCCAGTGATGGCCCTCGCCCTGGCGGTTGTCGAAGACGGCCGGACGCCCGCCGTTGGTGGTCAGGACCAGATCGGGATCGCCGTCGCGGTCGAGGTCGGCCCAGACGGCGCCGCGCGCCACCCGCGGCCGCGCCAGATCGCCTCCGGCCGATGTGGTGACCTCGCGATACCCGCCGCCGGTGTTGCGGAAGAGCTGCGTCGGCTGGTCGTATTTGACATTCGGCTGCACGCGCTCGACGTCGGCGTCCAGGTGGCCGTTGGCGATCAGCAGGTCGAGCCAGGAGTCGAGGTCGTAGTCGAAGAAGAAGGTGGCGAAGGTGAGCGACAGCAGGGTCTCGCGCCCCAGCTCGGAGACTGGGGCGGTGTCCACAAACAGCAGGTTTCCCTCGTTGTGGTAGAGGGCCACCATCTCGTTCGCGAAGTTGCCGATCACCAGCGACGGGAGCCCCGAGCGGTCGTAGTCGGCGGCGTCGATCCCCATGCCGCCGCGGGCCACGCCGGTCTCGGAGAAGGCCATGCCCGAGGGCACGCCCAGCTCTTCGAAGCTGCCGTCGCCGCGGTTGCGGTAGAGCAGGTTGGGCTGCGTGTCGTTGGCCACCGCCAGGTCGGACCAGCCGTCGCCGTCGAGGTCCAGGACCGCCACCCCCAGTGACTTGGCGTCCGGGGCCGAGAGGCCGGCCTCCTCCGTACGGTCGGAGAAGCGGCCGCCCCCCTCATTGCAGTAGAAGCGCGGCGAGGCGCCCGGATAGGACTCCGGCGTGCAGTAGGACTTCGCCTCGCCGTCCAGGGTGCAGAAGAGGTCGGTCTCGGGCGTCCAGGTGACGTAGCGGGTGGCGTAGATGTCGAGCAGGCCGTCGTGGTCGGCGTCGAGCAGGGCCGTCGAAACGCCGAACTCGTATTCGTCGGTGAGGCCGGCCTCGGGACCCGCCTCGCGGAAGCTGCCGCCTTCATTCCAGAACAGGTGATCGGTGCCCAGGCAGGAGAGGTAGAGATCGGCGTCGCCGTCGTTGTCGAGATCGCCCGCCGCGCCGCCCAGGCAATAGGCCGACAGGGCGAGCCCGACCGCCTCCGTCGCCTCCTCGAACTTCAAGCCCCCCAGATTGCGATAGAAGCCCTGGGGCGTGCGCTTGCCGGGTTGGCCCTCGAACGCGGTGCCGTTCAGGAAGAGCAGGTCGAGCAGGCCGTCGCCGTTGGCGTCGAACACGAGGACCCCGGAGCCCATGGTCTCCGGCAGCCACTTACGGCCGAAGGCGCCGGTGTTGTGGACGAAGTCGATCCCACTGGCCACGGTTACGTCGACGAAGACGGGCTCCGTCGACGCCGTGGCCGCCGCCGGCCGGGAGTCGCCCGGGACGGCCTCGGCGGGATCTGGGGACGAGCTCCGCTGACAGCCCCAGGTCGCGAAGGCGGCGGTCAGCAGGACAGAGACGAGACGCACGGTTCGCAAGAGGAGAGACCTACCCCGCCGTGACGGCGAGCTCGGGCGAGCCTATCCGTTCCAGCTCCTCGCGGGGAACCGACGGGTGCTCGTGGATCGGCTGGCGCTCGCGGTTGTCGTGCGGATGCGCTTCACGGTAGGCCCCGGTCAGCTCCTGGGCCGCCTCGTGCGCCTTGAAGCGCTCGTACAGCGCCTGGTGGCGCTCGGCGCGCTCGATGTCTCGCAGGCCGCGGTACGCCAGCATCGCGGTGTAGTGGCCCATCAGGTCCTCGGGATCGACGGCGAAGACCCCGTCGAGACTCTCCACCGCCCGGCCGTAGTCGCGGCGCAGGAAGTGGATGCGGGCGATCTGGTTCAGCACCACGCGGTCCTCGGGGTACTGAGTGCGTGTCTGCTCGAGATGTTCGAGCGCCTCTTCGTAGCGGCCCTGCTCCTTGTCCACCAGGCCGAGGAAGAAGTGGGCGCGGGCGAGCTGCGGGTCGATCGACAGCGCCCGTTCCAGCACCCGTCGCGCTTCGGGGAGGTTCCCCTCCGCCACCGCCACCCGCCCCAGGTTCACCCAGCCGTCGACGTAGCCGGGCTCGAGCTCGGTGACCCGCTGGAAGGCGCGCCGCGCGCCGCGCAGGTCGCCCTGCAGCAGCAAGCCGATCCCGTAATCGTTCCAGCGCTCGCGGTCTCCGGCCTCGACCTGCGCGCGGGTCATGTCGGGGAGCTCGGCGCCGGCGTCGACCACCCGCAGCGTCACCGTGTGCTCGTCCATCTCCACGATCGGCAGCCGCGGCACTTCTTTCACCTTGCCGGACACGTCCGCGGTGTCGCCGGTGAACGCGAACTCACGATCGTCGAAGTGCGGGGTGTGCGTGGCGCCCTCCGGCTGCTCCGCCGCCGCGACGCCGGCGAAGGAGAAGTGCGTGTTGTACCAGGAGAACTTGCGGTAGTTGAGCCGCGCGGTCAGGGTGATGGGATCGACCGCGTCCTCCGGCACGACGAGCCGGAAGTGGGCCGTGTCGGCGGCGCCCGGCGGGATCAGGCGCACGTAGACCGTGGCGCGCGCCGCCCAGGCGTTGCGCTTGTTGATCGGGTTGCCGTGGGCGTCGATCGAGAGGGACTTGTAGAAGTGGGCGCTGGGGTCGACGGGGGACTCCTCGTCGGCCATGCCGCTCCAGTAGATCACCCGCCCGGTGCCGTCCACGCCCTTGAGCTCCAGCCAGCAGTCGTAGGCGTCCACCGTGCCGCCGGGGAAGAAATGGCCGACGCCGCGGGTGCGCACGACCACGTCGATGCGGGTCGACTCGCCGCGCCGCACCGTGGCGGGGATGCGATCGAGCGGCGCGTAGACGGCGGCCAGCGGTCCGCGGGCGACATCTCCCGTACCGACCCCCATGCCGCGCTCCTCACCTACGGCGAACGTAGTCTCGAGCTGACCGCCCTCTTCCCGGCGCTGCCGCCCGGGCTCGGTGCCAGAGGCCCGCGCCGTGGCGCTCTGAGGAGCCAGTGCCGCGGTCATGGCGAAGACGTCGACGGTGACCTGGCTCGCCTGCAGGAAGTCGGTCACCGCGCGCATCTGCTCGTCGTCCCGGTTGGCGAACGGCAGCGCCGTGTTGGCGGCGGCGAAGCGATGCGAGCTGACCCGGCCGCCGCGGTTGCCGGCGTCGTCCGACGGCACCTCCGGCATGTGGCAGTCGGAGCAGGTCTGGGCCTGCGGCGGGTAGTAGAACGAGCGCGCCCCGAACCCGGAGACGCCGCTCGCCTGCCAGTTGTCATATTCGTTGAAGCCGCGGATCCAGCGGTAGGAGTTGACCGGCACGTCGAGGTGCACCTTGTGGCAGGTCGAGCAGTATTCCGAGGAGTCCGGGCCGCGGAAGAAGGGCTTCAAGAAGGTGCGCCGGTGCGGCTCGGCGTCGAGGCGCACCAGGAAGTCGTGCGCCGCGGTGAACAATGGGTTGTCCGAGGTCGCCAGGTCGTGCAACGGCGGCACCGTGATCTCGTAGTCGCCTTGTCCCATGGAGGAGCGCACGCCCGAGATCATGTGGCAGGCGGTGCAGGTCAACCCCGCCTGCGCCTCCGGGGTGTGGAGGATCTCCTGGATCGGCGTGTCCATCATGCCCGACTGCAGGATCGCCGGGTCGTGGCAGCCGCCGCACCACTTGGACGACTGCACACCGGCGACCTCCTGCATGTATTCGATGGATTTGCGATACCACTGGTTGTTGAAGCTCGAGAAGTGGTGCGCCGACGAGGCCCACTGGTCGAAGATGTCCGGGTGGCAGCCGGCGCGGGCGCAGCTGTCCGGCTTCAGGTAGGTTGAGGACGGGACCGTGCCGGCGTTGCGCGTGTGCACCGAGGAGGGGAAGAACGGGCCCTCGGCGCCGCCCATCGACTCGTCGGCCATGGCCAGTGGCGCCGGCGGCTGGCGGAAGGCGTAGCGGTCGTGCCATCGCCGCTGACCGATGAACCAGGCCACAGGCGCCAGCACGAGACCCCCGGCGACGACCGCGAAGGAGAGCCGCCAGAGGCGGTGGTGCCTCGAGGCTCGGAAGGCGACGAGCAGGGCGGCGAGGGCGAAGACGCCGACCCCCGCATGGATCCAGACCAGCGGCCGCGTCGCGAAGCGGTTGCCCACCACGGCGATCGCGATCCCCAGCGCGGCCGTGGCGAGCACAGCCCAGGCGGCCATATCGAGCCCGCGGCGGCGCTCCCGCCGCCACCAGACGACGAAGAGCACGGTGAGCAGCAGGCCGCCGAAGAAATGCGCCGCGACGTTGGCGAAGTAGAACAGGTGGGGGGAGCCGGCGGCGGCGAGGTAGGCCGAGTTGGCGACCAGCAACAAGCCGCCCACGACCAGCCGGCGGCGCAGACGGGATCTTCTTGGCTCGGTCACGACAGGGCTCCGTGTTTCAAGGGGCGCAACCCTCGTGCCAGTGGCACCGTCCCTGCTGGACGCGCCCAAGTCTCGGATCGACAACGGTTTGCGCGCGAGACTCCGGAGCGAATCCGGCAGGGCTGTCCATAGGATCTATGAGCGACTCGGCAGCTACAAGCGGATCGCATGTTTCCTCAGGTAGTAGGACATGTTGCGCTCGTCGATCCCCAGCTCCCGGGCGGCATGGCGCTTGACGCCGCCGGCGCGCGCCAAAGCCGCGAGCACGATCCGCTTCTCCTCGGCGCGCAGCCGGGAGCGCAGGTCGCGCGGCAGCTCGCCGCGGCTCCCGTCGCCTCGGT
>JBOGJI010000279.1:0-8813 GCA_050747865.1 Thermoanaerobaculia bacterium | reverse complement strand
GTCAGGCACTGGCTGTGCAGGCGCACCAGCACCGGCTCTTCGCCGTCGACCTGGCCCAGGACGAGCGCCAGGTGCTCCTCCCCCGTGTGGCGGGCGCGATAGGCATGCGCCTGGAACTCCCCCCACGGCGTCGGCAGCCGCGGCGACGCCACCCGCTCGACCACCGTCTCATGGCGCAGCCGGTGGTGAATCAGATCCCGCACGCGCAGCAGCTTCAGGCCGTACAGGCGGGCGAAGGCCGCCAGCTCGGGCTGCCGCGCCATGGTGCCGTCGTGGTTCATGATCTCGCAGATCGTGGCCGCGGGCGTCAGCCCCGACAGCCTGGCCAGATCCACCGAGGCCTCGGTCTGCCCCGGCCGCTCCAGCACGCCGCCGGGGCGGGCGCGCAGCGGGAAGACGTGTCCCGGCCGCAGCAGGTCCTCCGGCCGGGTGGCGGGGTCGATGGCGGTGCGGATGGTCGCCGCGCGATCGGCCGCCGAGATGCCCGTGCTCACCTTGCCGCGGGCCTCGATGGAGACGGTGAATCCGGTCCCCAGAGGGGAGGTGTTCTGCGCCGTCATCGGGAGCAGCCCCAGGGCATCACAGCGCTCGGGGGCGAGCGCCAGACAGATCAGCCCTCGACCCTCGCGCGCCATGAAGGCGATGCCCTCCTGCGTCACCGCCTCGGCGGCGATGGCCAGATCCCCCTCGTTCTCGCGGTTCTCGTCGTCCACCAAGATGACGAAACGGCCGGCCCGGAAGTCGGCGACCGCCTCCTCGACGGAGGCAAACGGGGACGACGCGGGGGAATCGCTCACGGTCTCGCTGGTGGCCGGGAAGGTCGCGGCGGACAATCGACCGCGCCCTTCGCACTCTATCACGAACTGAGAGCCTGTGAATGAATCTAGAACGGATTGCCGAAGCTGAAGAAGACCTCGTAGGGATCCTCCGCCGGCAGCCCGTCCCCGGCGCCGCGGCGGTCCAGCTTCCAGCCGATCTCGAGGCGCACCGGACCGATGGGAGAGCGGTAGCGCAAGCCCACGCCGGCTCCCGGCTTGGCCTCGTCGAGCACGATGTTGTCCCAGTCCGCCCAGACGTTGCCGTGGTCGAAGAAGACCACGCCTTCCAGCGCCCCGGCGATCGGGAAGCGGTAGTCGAGGTTGAGCAGCGCCAGGGCGTTGCCGCCGACGGGGACCAGCTGCTCTTCGCCGTCGACCGTGGAGAGGAGCAGGGTCTGCCTCGGCACGCCCAGGTCGTCCCTGCCGTACGCCCGATGGCTGGCCCGGCCGCCGGCGAAGAAGCGCTCGGAGATGGGGACGCCGCTGGAAGGCAGCTCCGGCGGCACGATGGGGTCGCGACCGAGCTCCGCCAGCGGCTCGATGGCGCCCAGGCGCAGGCTGGCCGCCAGCAGGCCGGGACGGCCGAGATTCTTGTATGCGGTGCCGTGGAGGAAGAGCTTCAGGAACTCCTCGTCCGCCGCGAACAGGGGGAAGGCGCGCTCCAGCTGCAGGTTCGCCGACCAGCCCCGCCGCGGGTCGATGGGGTCGTCGCGGTCGTCGAACAGCAGGCCGGGGGTCAGGCTGGCCACGTCGACGTCGCGCAGCTCGCGGTCGATGAGCAGGGGATCGAACGCCGGGCCCGGCTCCACCTCCACGACCCGGTAGCTGTAGAGCAGGCTGAGGCGCCAGCGCTCGTCGAAGAGCCGCTCGACCTGCACCTGGGCACCCCGGCGCTTGGACAGGAACTCGTCGTGATCCTCCTGCACCCGGAACAGCGACGCCGTGACCGGCAGCGGGAAGCGGCCCAGGTAGGGCTGGCGCGCCAGCAGGCGCATCTGGTGCTCCTCGTCGTTGCCCTTGGCCTCCCCCTGCATCTGGATGGCGCGGCCGAACAGGTTGTTCCAGCCCAGCCCCAGGAGACCACGCGGCCCCTGCTCGGAGTCGTAGCCGAAGCCGTAGGTGAAGCGGCGATTGGCGCCCTCCTCGACGCGCACCAGCACGTCGCGCTGTCGCTCGTACGGCGTCCCCGGCGCGAGACGGACCTCGGCGTGGGAGAAGACCCCGAGCTGGTAGAGGCGCCGCTGCATTTCCAGACGCCGGCGGATGCTCATCGGCTCGCCGCGCTCGACGCCCAGGGCGCGGCGCACCACCGCTTCGTTGGTGCGCTCGAGGCCGCGCACGATGACCCGGTCGACGACCACCTGTGGCCCTTCCAGGACCTCGAACCTCACCGCGGCCACCGTGCCGTCCGCGTTCCACTCCACGTCGGCCTCAACCTGTGCCCACGGATAGCCCGCGTCCTCGTAGCGGGAGCGCACCAGGTCCAGCGAGTCGTCGAGGTGCTGCGGGTGATACGCCCCGCCTGCGGTCAGGGGGAGGGAGCGCTTCAGGTCTTCCGCGTCGAGGGCCTCGACGCCGCGCAGCTCCACCTGCGCCACCCGTCTCCGCCGCCCCTCGCGGATGGGGATGGTGAGCGCCAGGCTCTCGCTCGCCTGCGTGATGCGCGGCGGCCCGACCTCGGCGTTGTCGAAGCCCTGCAGAACATAAAACGTGCGCAGATTGTTCAGATCGGCGCCGAGCCCCGACTGCACGAGCCGGCCGCTGCCGGGGACCGTCAAACGGCGCGGCGTCGTGGCGACGAGCTGTCGCAGGCGCTCGCCGGAGAAGGTCTCGTTGCCTTCGAACGCCACCGACTCCAGGGTGAAGACGGGGCCCGGATCGACGGTGAGCACGATGCGCACGACGCCGTCCTGCCGGCGCTCCTCCTGCTCGACCTGCACCGCCCAGTGGCCCCGCCTCTGGTAGTGATCACGGATCCTGTCGACGGCCTGCAGGAGCAGGGCCTCGTCGTACCCTTCCGGCCCCATGAACGGCAACAGATCGCGCCGCTCGAGATCGCGCCGCTCGACGCCCCGCACGGTCAGCTCCACCCGCGGCCCCAGCTCGATCTGCCAGACCAGGGTCGCGGTGTCGCTCTCCGGGTGGAGCTCGTAGCCGCCGTATTCGACCCGCGCCGAGCGATAGCCGCGATCGATCAGCGAGCGCTCGAGGCGGCGCGCGTTCTCGCGACCCGAGCGCGGTCGAAGCCTGTCTCCCGCCTTGAGGCGCAACATGTCGACCAGCTCCGCGCCGGAGATCGGGCCGTAATCTCCCTCGAAGCGGAAGTCGGCGATCCGTGCCGGCGGGCCGGCACGGAGCCGAAAGGTCACGACGGCCGTCTTGGCGGCCTCGTCGTGCTCTACCCGAACTCGTGAGTCGGCCTCGAGATAGCCGCTCTCTTCGTACAGGTCCTGGAGCGCGAAGACGCTGCGCAGCACGCCGCTTTCGCTCAACGGCTCGCCGGGGCGCACCTCGACCGCGGCGCGCAGGTCCTCCTCGGCGAGCCCCAGGTCGCCGGTGAGACGCACCTCGGCGACGCGGATCCGACCCCAGGCGGCGACTACCAGCGTCACCCCTCCGTCGCTTGGCTGCCGGAAGATCCGCACGTCCTGGGTCAGGCCGGAGGCCGCCAGGTTGCGCAGGGTCTCCGCCACGTCCTGCTCGCTCAGCGGCTCGCCGGGGCGCAAGGTGACGAGCCGCCAGATCTCCTCCCGGTCGCGCGCCGGCACGTCACTGCGCAGCTCCACGGCTTCGATAAGCGGATGGCCAGCGGCCACCTGCTGCGCCGACGCCGTGGCCGCAGCCGTCAGTACCAGCGTCGCCAAGGCGAGGGCCCCTGCCGTCACGGCCTTCAGAACCGCTTCTCCCACTGCGCGTCCACGCTGTAGGTGTCGTCGCCGTTCTGCGTCAGCAGGAGGGAGAGCTGCGGGCTGATCCGCCACTCGACCTGCAAGATCTGCTGCTGGGTCGTCGAGGGGTCCCAGGAGTAGGTGACCAGGACGTCCCGGGAGATCTGCTCGCCAACGGTCACCCGCGCCTGGGAGAGCTCGCCGCTGCCGGTGGTCAGGGGATCGATGCGGAACTTGTCGAGACCGAAGAGCCTGTTGACGCGTTCGGACACCAGGCCGGCGGCCTGCCCGTAGAGGAAACCTTCGGCGGCGCCGGAGCCTTCCGTTCCAGTGCCGGCGCCGGTGCCGACCAGGCTCTCTCCCGGCGTCGTCGGACTGCCAGTAGTGACCAGGGCCAGCACGTCGAGATCGGCCAGCGGCGGGTTGGAGCTGAAGGTGGCGTTGGGCCGTGACAGGCTGCCGTCCAGCGTCAGCCGGATCAGGTACTGCTGGATCTCGGTCTCGGCGACCAGATCGACGTAGGGGTCGATGCGGTAAGGGTTGGCGAAGACCAGCGTGCCGCGCTCCACCCGGTACTCGTTGCCGCCGTAGCTCAGCGTGCTGTCAGGATCGACGGTGACCTGGCCGAAGGGCACCGGCCGGGCGGCGGAGCCCCGGATCACCAGCTCGATGTCGCCGGTGACGTCCGCCAGATTGTTGCGCACACGCAGGGCATCGGGGCCCACGACCTGGACCTGGAGCTGCGTCGAGCGCAGAGTCTCGTCGGTCTCGGCCAGGCGCTGCGGATTGCGCCGCAGGAAGTCCTGCAGGAGCTGGATCGGTCCGACCTCCACGTCGGCCAGGTAGAAGGCGCGCTCCAGGTTCACCACCCCGGTAAGTTGCCGCCCGTGCGGCGTCGACGCCAGCATGAGCTGCGCGTCGCCGACGAGCCGCCATTCGGCTGGGTAGCGAAGCCGCAGGCCGTCCCCTTCGATCTGCAGCTCATAGCTCCAGCCCAGGGGGTGGGTCTGCTCGGGGCGCACGGTGCCGGCGACCCGCACATCACCGCCGGCGAAGCGGGCGTTCAAGTGGTCGATCACCGCCCGATCGGGATACAGGAGCACGACGCCAGCGATCTGTTCGAAGGAGTGGGGGAAGCCCGCGACGAGCATCCGGCCCTCGCGCAGCTCCCCCTGGCCGTTGAAGCGGGGCGCGGTGGCGGTGCCCCGCACCGTCGCCAGCAGGTCCAGCCGCCCGGCGACGTCGAGCTCGGGAGCCACCAGCTCCAGCCACGTCACCGGCAGGCTGGTCTGCAGATGCAGATCCAAGGGGAAGGGATCCGCGGCGCCGATGCTTCCCCCCACGAACAGGTCGAGGCCTTCCTGGTCGGTGCCCAGATAGAGACTGTCGAGGTGGATCTCGCCGCCCTCGAGCCGCGCCCGCACCGGCTCCAGCGCGTACAGCCGGTGCCCGGCGTAGCGCGCCTCCAGGCGGTCGAGAATCAGCTCGGCGTGGAGAGCCGGGTCCGCCGCCGCACGCCGCACCAGCAGCTCGCCGCCGAAGCCGCCCGCGACCTCCTGGGGCAGCTCCACACCCCCTATCTGCAGTAGCCGGCGCAGCTCGTGCCCCTCCAGCTCCAGGCGCAGGTCGGCCGTCTCCCAGGTCAGCGCTCCGCCGCCGCGGACGGTGAGCAGCCCGGGCAGCTCCGCCGTCACCTCGAGCTCACCGCCCTGCCAGCGCAGACGGGACTCGCTCGGCGGCAGCGCCGCGCCGCCGGCCAATCGCAGGTCGGCGGCGGCAAGCGTGAGGTCGAGCCGCGGATCCTCCACCGTACCCAGCAGGCGGGCGTCGAGCCGCACGTGGCCCTGGAGCCCGGAGGCACCCAGCGTCGACAGCGGCTCGCGGGCGAGCGCCAGCGGCTCGGAGGCCACCCGGAAGTCCAGCGACCCGCTCTCCGGCTCGTACGTGCCCGTTGCCTCGACGGCGCCGGCCGGCGTCGTCCACAGCGCGTTGCGCAGTTGCACGCGCCGCGGATCGAAGGCGAGGTCGAGCTCCAGGGTGCCCGACCGCACCGGCCCTGCCGCCACCTCGTCGACGCGTCCCGCGAGGTGGCCCTCGACGGCCTCCAGACCCCCGGTGAGCCGCAGGTCGCCGCTGAACCGCCCGTCCAGCGGCAACGGCGCCGGCAGCCACGGATCGGCGTCGGCCACCGGCCAGCGCGCCGCCTCCAGCTCGATGTCGAGCGGCGGAGCACCTGCCACCCCTTCCTCGAACGGCACGGATCCGCGCACCACGAGCATCGCCTCGGGTCGCCGCGCCTCGAGGTCCATCCGCTCGACGCCGCTCTCCCCCACGGTCAAATTGCCGCGCACGCTCTCGGCGGCGAGGCCGGGAGCGACCACGTCGCGCAAGAGGAGCCCGATCTCGGCGCCGACGCGGGCGGGCGCGATGTCGACGCGCGCCGTCAGCTCGCCGTTGCCGCGGCGCGGCAGCCAGAGGGGCGGCTCGGTCTCGGTGTCAAACGGCAGCAGGTGCCGCAGCTCGCCAAGCCGGTCGCTCCCGACCTCGAGATCGAAGCGGCCCGTTCCCTCGGCGAGCCGGAAGACCCCGTCGCCGGTCAGGCGTTGGGTGTCGGAGGCGAGGGCCAGCTCGCCGACGCGGACCACGCCGTCGCGGATCGCCACGGGCACCAAGCCGTGCAGCGGAACCCCGGGGCCGCTGCCCGCCACCGCCTCGACCTGCAGATCGGCCCGCCCGTCTCCCGCCTCGGGCCGGTCCAGCGCGAAGTGGTACTCGGCGCTGCCGCCCACGCGTCCGAACACGTTCTCCACCGGCAGGCCCAGCCCCTGGACCAGGGCTTCGAGATCCACGTCCCGAACGGCCAGCGTCAGGTCGGTGGGGCGCGCCTCGCCCTTGAGATCGACGTGCACCTCCCCCTCGACGCGGCCGCCGCCGAAGCCGGCCTCGGTGATGTCCACGCGGGCCGCGTTCTCGTCCACGGCCACGGTGCTCGTCACCGCGGTCAGCGGCCAGTCGAACAGGCTCAGCTCCGGGGAGGTGACGTTGCCGCGCACCCCCCAGAGGTCGGGCTCCCAGAGAACCTGCACGCGGGCGTCGAAGCGGCCGCGAACTTGCTCCTCGACGTAGCCCAGCGCGTCCAGGAGCCGGCCGTCGCCGTCCGCCTCGACGGCGAAGCTGGCACGCTGCTCCCCGTCCTCCCACCGCACCTGCCCTTGCACCCGGGCGTCGAGGTAGGGCCCTTCGACGCGTGCCCGGTAGAGCTCGAGCCCCGCGCGCGCGACCCGCACGCGCCCGGAGACCCGCCCCAAGTACGGCTTCCCCTGAGGCAACCGCAGCTCCACCTCCTGCGCCTCGACATCACCACGCGCGGCGTCCGGCCCGTCGCCGAGCAGCCGGCCGGAGACGTCGCGGGCGGCGAGATCGAGCGGCAGCTCCCGGTCCTCGAGAACGAACAGACCGTGCCGCAGATCCAGGGACCCGATGTAGACCTCGAAACGGGACTCAGCCGCCGCCTCGCGCTCGGGACGCGGCAGGTTCCAGCTCCCGTCCGGCAGCCGCCGCAGGCGCAGGACCGGCCCCTCAGCCACGAGGCTGCGCAGGTGGATCTGCCAGCGCGGCCCCCGCACGACGCTGCCACCGACCTGCACGCGGTCGGCCTCGAACAGCGGCGGGTACGTGGGGTCGATGTCGGCCACCGCCACGCCTTCGGCGGTCACCGCCAAGGGCACCAGCGAGAAGTCGAGCCGCTCGACCGTGACCTCTGTCTCCAAGGCCTCGGAGAGCCGCCGCACCAGCTCGGCGCGCGCCCTCTCCTTCGCCCATGGCGTCTGCAACCCCCACCAGGCGACGGCGGCGAGGACCACCAGCAGAACCAGGATCCAGACCACCGGACGCACCAGCCAGCGCCGCAACCGTCCCGGACGGTGCTGGCGCTGAGCCGAGGGGGGCTGCGGGTCCGTGGGGGTCATACCGCTCGACCGAGGCAAGCAATCCAAGTGCCGCACCGCCCGTCGCATGCGGCGAGCGGTGCAATCCACATTCTAAGTGCCGGCGCAGGAGAGCTTCACCACACGGTGATCGAGCGCGGCTGGGGGAAGCGGCGCATCTTGCTGTCCTTGGTCACGAGCTGCCACTCGTGCTCGAGTGCGGTGGCGTAGATCAGGCGGTCCGCAGGATCCCCTGGAAAGTTGTCCGGTAGAGAGGCCGCCGTGTGGGCGATCGCCGGAGTGATCCCGGCGGTGCGCACACCAGCCGCAAGCTGGGTGAGCCACGAGCGCACGGGGATCGTGACGACGATGCGCCCACGCTCGGCGAGCCATGCGAGCTCGAACCAGGTGACCGCGGAGACGGCGAGCTCGTCCGCCGCGGCAATCGCGTCTCCCGCAGCTGTGCTCAGACGGGAGGGCTCGGCCGACCACCACTGCAGGGCGTGCGAGTCGAGCAGGATCGTCGTCACGGAAGCTGCCACTCGAGATCGGTCGACAGCAGATCGTCTTCAGGAGCGCTCACCGCCGTCCCGGAGAAGGCACCTCCGACGACGGCCGGACCCCTTGCCGGCACCAGCTTGGCCACCCTGCGTCCATGCTTGGTGATCTCGATCTCCTCGCCGGCGGCGACCTCGTCGAGCAATACGAGGATCTTCCGCTTGACTTCCGTTGCGGTCATCTGACGGATCATAGGGCCATTATAGTGACCCCGTGCCGCGCGGTCAAGATAGCCGAATCAAGGGAGTCTGCGTGCGGCTAGACTGGTGCCGGTAGCTCGATGTTGGTACGCCCGTTTCCTCCTGGACGGCCGTTGCGCTGTGCGGTGACGCTCAGCGTGGCCACGGTTCTCGGTCTCCCCGCGACCGCCGAACGACTGTTGGTGCGCACCTACACGGTGGCGGACGGGCTCGCCAGCGATCGCGTCATGTCGGTGGCGACCGATCGCGACGGGTTCCTCTGGGTGTGCACCGACGGCGGCCTGTCTCGCTTTGACGGCTCGGCCTTCGTCAGCTTCCGCACCCGATCGGGCCTGCCCCACCCGCTGGTCAACCACTTCCTCCAAACCCGGGCGGGCACCCGGTGGGTAGCGACCAATGGCGGCGGCGTCGCCCGCCTGAACG
>JBOGJI010000278.1:0-6455 GCA_050747865.1 Thermoanaerobaculia bacterium | reverse complement strand
CGCCGGTCCCGGTCTTACGCCCTCTCCACAGGCGTTTTGCCTCTCCGCCCGTCCGGCGGCGAGGATGTTTCGAGCGGCGTTCACGTCCCGGTCGTGCGCGACGCCGCAGGCGCACGTCCAGGTCCGGCCGTACCGGCCGGCCTTCTCCTCGAGCATGCGGGTAAAGCTCGACCAGCCCGCATCGTGCACGCTCTTGGCTAGGCGCGGGCGGGCCATGGCCTTCACGCCCAAGTCCTCGACGCACACCGCTTGGTTCTCGCGGATCAGCCGCGTCGAGAGCTTGTGCGCGAAGTCCCGGCGAGCGTCGGCCACGCGGACATGTGCGCGGGCGACCTTTGCCCGAGCCTTCTGCCGGTTGTTCGATCCCTTTTGCTTGCGGGACAGCGCCCGCTGTGCCCTCCGGAGTTCGCGCTCCGTCCTGCGCAGCAGCCTGGGATTCTCGATCTTCGTGCCGTCGGAGAGGACGGCGAAGGAGGAAAGCCCCAGGTCGACCCCGACCTCCTCCTGCCGCTCCGGCAAGGGAGTCGGCTCGATCTCGACGACGAAGGAGGCGAAGTACCGGCCCGCCGTGTCGAGGATGACCGTGACGCTGGACGGCTCGCTCGGGAGCTTGCGCGACCAGCGCACCGGCAACTCGCCGATCTTCGGCAGCCGGAGCTTGCCGCCGGCGGTGATCGTGAAGTGGGCGTTGCGCGGGAAGCGGATCGCCTGCCGGCCGTGCTTGCAGCGGGACCGCGGTGGCGCGAGATTGGGGCCCTTGCGCCTCTGCGATGCATTGCTAGCGTCGGCCGGCGCTCGTTCCCCTGATCCGGAGACGCCGCTCCGCGCCGGGCAGGACCACCGCGCTGGGCGCGCCCATGCCCGCTCGACGCGGTCACTCAATCGCGAAAGAAGGCGCGCACGGACTCCCCGACGTGCGCCACCTCGTCGTCGGTTAGCTCGGGGAACATGGGGAGGCAGAGCACCTCCTGCGCCGCCCGCTCCGCTTCGGGGCAAGGCGCGGGCTCGTGGCCGGCGAAGGCGGGCTGGCTGCTGAGCGCCAGGGGGTAGTGGACGCCGGTGCCTACGCCGCGCTCGTGCAGGGCGGCCTGCAGGGCGTCGCGGCGAGAGGTGCGCAGGGTGTACTGGTGGTAGACGCAGACCGTGCCTTCGGGGTCGGTAAGCAGGGTGACCTCGTCGAGATCGCCCAGGTAGCCGTGGTAGCGGCAGGCGATCTCGCGGCGGCGGGCGTTGTCGGCCTCGAGACGTGACAGGCGGACGTTCAGCACCGCGGCCTGCAGGGCATCCATGCGGCTGTTGGTGCCCACCTCGCCGTGCTCGTAGTGGGCGATGCGGCCGTGGTTGGCGATGCGGCGGACGCGCTCGAGCAGCTCGGGGTCGCCGCCGGTCAGGGCTCCGGCGTCGCCGAAGGCGCCCAGGTTCTTGGACGGGTAGAAGCTCCATGTGGCCAGGCGCCCCAGGGTGCCGACACGCCGATCCCGCCAGGCGGCGCCGTGGGCCTGGGCGGCGTCCTCGAGCAGCCACAGGTCGTGCTCCCGGCACAACGCGGTCAGGGCGTCGACGTCGAAGGGGCGGCCGAAGAGGTGGACGCCGATCACGCCCACGGTGCGCTCGGTGACGCGCTCGGCGACGCTCGCCGGGGCCAGGTTCAGGGTCCCGGGGTCGACGTCGCAGAACACCGGGTGGCCTGCCGCCCACACGACCGCGGCCGCGGTCGCGATGAAGGTGAACGAAGGGACCAGGACCTCGTCCCCGGGCTCGAGGTCCAGGGCACGCAGGGCCACGGTCAGGGCGTCGGTGCCGTTGGCGACGGCGACGCAGGCGGGCGCGCTCACGTACTCCGCGAAGCCCCGCTCGAAGGCGGCCACCTCGTCGCCGCCGATGAACGACGAGGCGGTGAGCAGGTGGGTCCAGCGGGCGGCCACCTCGGAGCCGACCTGCTCGATCAGGCGGGCGAGCGTAAACGCGGGAATGGATTGCCCGAACATGGGCGGGATCGTACATCGACCACCGCCCGTGGTCGTCAACAGCTCCAGAGCCAGCGCGGGCCCGGCCCGACCCAGGCAAGCGTCCTAATATCGGCCAGCATGTCGCTCGTTCCACGCTCGCGTGGCCTTCGCCGGCGGCTCGTCGTCTACGGGCTATTGGCGGCGTCTGTCGCCGGGCTGGTCGCGGCGACCTGGTGGATACGGCACGGCGGCGAGGTCGATGCGGACACGGAGTGGATCGCGCGCGACTGGGCGGCGGAGCCGGCGGTGCGGCTGCTGCGGGAGTACGTGCGCATCGACACGTCGGCGGCGACCGGGAATGAGCAGGCGGGCGCGGAGTGGCTGGCAGGCAAGCTGCGCGCCGCCGGTATCGAGCCCCACGTGGAGCGGCTGGGGAAACGCAGCGCCAACCTATGGGCGGTGATCGAGGGGGAGCGGCGCGAGGCGCTGGTCCTGCACCATCACATCGACGTCGCCGACATCGAGCACCCCGAGCTGTGGGCGCATCCGCCGTTCGCGGCGGTCTACGACCCGCCGTGGCTGGTCGGCCGCGGCGTCTTCGACATGAAATCGCTGGCGGTCGCCCAGCTCACGGCGTTCCTCGAGCTGGCTCGCGCCGGGAGGCGCCCCGAGCTGTCCGTCGTGCTGCTCGCCACCGGGGACGAGGAGACCGGCAGCCGGCTCGGCACCGAGTGGCTGCTGCGCCGGCATCCCGAGCTCGCGGAGCGGTTCTGGGCGGTGCTCACCGAAGGCGGCGTGGTCGAGGCGATCGGTCCGGACCAGATCAAGTTCTGGGGCATCGAGGTGGCGCAGAAGCGTTTCGCCGACGGCGTCTTCTGCGCCGCGTCGCGGGAGCGGCTGGAGCATCTGCGTGAAGACCTCGAGGAGCACAGCCGCCAACCCCCCTTCCCGCTCAGCCTGGCCCCGGAGGTCGACGCGGTTCTGCGTGCCTACGCGCCGACTCGGGGGCGCCCGGAGCTCGCGGCGGCGATGCGCCACCCGCAACGTACGCTGACCGACGCGGCCGCCTTCCGGGACTTGCCGGCGTACGTCCAGGCGATGTTCCGCGCCGAGCTGCACCCCATGCAGATCGAGGAGGCGCCGGGGGGGGGCTATCGGCTTCCCTTCGTCCTCCACCTGCCGCCGGGGGTCGAGCTCGAGGAGACGCTGCCGGGCTTGCTCCCGGCTTGGATGACGGCCGGCGTCGCCTGGCATGTCGAGGAGGCGCGCGGCGCCGATGGCGGCAGCCCGCTCGCGCATCCCGTGCCGCGGGAGCTGCGCCGGGCGATCGAGCGGATCCATCCGGGCGCCCCGGTGGGGCCCTGGCTACTCCCCTGGACCGCGACCGACGCGCGCTTCTTCCGCCGGGCGGGCGTTCCGAGCTACGGGTTCTCCCCCTTCCTCGTCGTCGCCGCCGAGACCTACAGCATCGACGGGCCGAACGAGCGCATGTCCATGCCCGGCTTCGTGCGCGGGGTGGATCTCTACGTCGATGTGGTTCGGCGTATAGTCGAGCGAGGTGACAGGGAAGAGGCCGATTCCCCGTCCTAGAAATCAGGATGGACGAGTTCGCGAGCGCGGACGTATAGCAGTGCAAGGAGACAGACCCATGATTCGCAGATTGCACCGCAGGCGCAGGCAAGGGGGCTTCACGCTCATCGAGCTGCTGATCGTCGTCGCCATCATCGGCATCATCGCGGTGATCCTGGTTCCCAACTTCCTCGACGCCCTGCAGAAGGCGAACCAGCGCAAGACCACCGCCGACATGCGCCAGCTGATGACCGCGATGCTCAGCTACATCACCGACCAGGTCGGCGCCGCGGCGGCCGGACAGGACCGCACTTTCACGTTGCAGGCCGTCAGCGACGCACCTGCCTCTGTGTCGGAGATCCGCAACCTCCTGTCGCCCGCCGACCCGGGCGCCACCAGCTACATCCAGCTGGTCCCGGAGAACGACGGCTGGGGAAACGCTTACGAGTTCTACTACTCCGGCAGGCCCATGTCGCGGTACGTGTTCGCCATCCGCAGCCTCGGGCAGGACGGGGTGCCCGGATGCCCCGGCGAGTCGTATGCTGGCGGCTGTGAGGCCGGTCCGGAGTACACCGTGGGGTCATTCCCGCCCGACCAATACGCCCAGGACATCGTCGGCCTCGACGGATCCTTCATCCGCTCGCCGGGCGGCGCCCAGGAACGCGCTGGAGGGACGGGCACCGGACAGTAGCGCAGGATCCAGAGGGCAGCGTGCGACGTGCGGGCGAGCGCCCATGCGCCGCTTCTCCCGGCTCCTGCTCGCGGCCGCGGCGGTCGGCGCCCTGGGCCAGACAACGCCCTCCGAACCGCTGCGCTGGCTCGCCGGCTACGTCCGCATCGACACCTCCAACCCGCCGGGCCACGAGCACCGGGCTGCCGCCTACCTGGCGGCGATCCTCCAGGGCGAGGGAATTCCCACCCGCCTGTACGAGTCGCCGGAGGGGCGGGTCAGCCTGGTAGCGCGGCTTCCGAGACGCAGCCGAACTACGCTCCCGCCCGGGTACGAGATCCGGCACGCGGAGACGGAGGTCCCGGGCCCCGGTGATGCGGATGCCCCTCCGGGGCTCGACACACGCGGCGGGGCCTTGGTGCTGCTGCACCACATGGACACCGTGCCGGCCGCGCACGCGCAGTGGATGCTCGACCCCTGGGCGGCGACGCTGGCCGACGGGGCGCTGTGGGGGCGCGGCGCGCTCGATGCCAAGAGCCTGGGGGTGGCCCACCTCGCGGCCTTCCTCGAGCTGCATCGGAGCCGGGCGCCGCTTGTGCGCGACGTGGTGCTGATGGCCACCGCCGACGAGGAGTCGGGCGGGACGCAGGGACTCGCCTGGCTGCTCGAGAGCCAGCCGGAGCTGGCCGAGCAGACCGCCGCGGTGCTCACCGAGGGAGGAGCCAACCGCGCCCGCGGCGGCAAGCCCCTGTGGTGGGGCATCGAGGTCACCCAGAAGCGGCCGCTGTGGCTCGAAGCGCGCACGCGCGGCCGGGGCGGACACGCCGCGGCCTTCGACCACTACAGCGCCACCGCCTTGCTGGTGCGCGCTCTCGACCGTGTCGTCGAGCGCGAGCCGCGTCTACGCGTCACGCCGGCGGCCAAGTCCTATCTCGCCGCCCTGGCGCCGATGCACGGCGAGCCGATGCGCAGCGTGTGGGCGGACGTCGAGGCCGCGGCGCGCAATGACCGGCTCGAGGACCACCTGCCGCGCGGGATGGCGGGGCTCTTTCTCGACAGCGTCCAGGTCACGATGCTGGAGGCGGGAACCCGGGTCAATGTGACGCCGCCCGAAGCCCTGGCGCGGCTCGACGCGCGCCTGCTGCCCGATACCGACAGCCGCGCCTTCCTCGGCGAGCTGCGCGCCACCCTCGGTCCCGACGTCGAGCTCGAGGTGCTGCTCGACGCCCCTGCCGCGCCGGCCTCCCCCACCGGGCACTGGGCCTACGCCTGTGTCCGCGACGTGCTCGACGACTCGGCGCCCGTCGTCCCGGCATTCATCGCCGGGGTCACCGACGCCCGCCACTTCCGCGCGCGAGGCGTGCCGGCCTACGGCGTCTCGCCGTTTGCCCTCGGCGGCGCCGACATGCTCAGCGTGCACGCGGCCGACGAGCGCATCGCGGTCGCCGCCTTCGAGCAGGGGGTCGACCGCATGGTGGAGATCGTGCGCCGCTGCGCGACCGGCTGATGCGCGCCCGCCGGGAAGGCCTCCGCTCCTGAGAATCCTTCACAGGCTCTGAGCACCAAGTCACCGGCGCCGCACCGGTCGCGCCCTCGATCTGGCCTCCGACCGGCCGTTCCCGTAGCATCCGTCCGTGAGCCGCCGCATCGCGCTTCTCGTCTCGGGGGCGTCCGGGATGGCCCTGCCGCGCCACCTCCTCGCCGTCCTGGCGCGGCACCAGCAGATCGAGCGGGTGCACCTGGTGGTGTCGCGCGGCGCCGCGCAGGTGCTCTCCCACGAGCTCGGACGCGATCGCACCGGCGCCGAAGATCTCGTGGACGCCGCCGGTCTCGACGCGCCGGCGCGAGGAAAGGTGGCCGTGCACCGCGACGGCGAGCTGGACGCTCCCATCGCCTCCGGCTCGTACACCCTGTCCGGCACCGTCGTCCTGCCCTGCTCCGCGGCCACCCTCGGCGCGCTGGCCACCGGCACGGCACGCACCCTGATCCACCGCGCCGGCGCCGTGGCGATCAAGGAGCGCTGGCCGCTGGTCCTGGGCTTCCGCGAGACCCCGCTCTCCGCCGTCCACCTCGAGAACCTGCGCCGCCTCGCCTACCTGGGCGCCGTCATCTTGCCCCCGGTGCCCGCCTTCTACATCGGCGGCGAGTCGATGGACCGCTTCCTCGACCACTACAGCATGCGCATCGCCGACCGCCTCGGCCTCGAGCTCCCCGACACCGAACACCTCCGCTGGCGCTGAAGGGGAGCGCACGAAGTCCTGACTAAG
>JBOGJI010000277.1:0-1850 GCA_050747865.1 Thermoanaerobaculia bacterium | reverse complement strand
GGGCGCACGTCAGATTTGTGAGATGAGCTCAGCCGGGGGCGGCGGCCGAGGTGCGGTACCTGTTGGATCGCCGCTGCCAGGCGTCATCGAAGCGGCCGTTGAGCATTGAGCACCGTAACGCAAGGATGGCATTGGCGCCGGCGACCGTCCAGTGCATGCCGGGGCGCTTGAGGCGGGTGCCCACGACGCCCTTGCAGCCGGCCTCGACCACTCCGGTGGACACACACAGTCCCTGGGCGCGGAACCGCGTGTAACGCATGCGACTGCGGTTGCGGACGATGTAGCGGAGGCACTGGTGGAGCTGTGGGTGGGTGGAGAGATGCGCGCGCAGGGCCTGGACGATGTACAGGAGTCTGCCCTGGTCCAGTTCCTCGCAGCGGCTGACGGCCCACTGCTGGGCCAAGTCACTGCCGGCCCCATAGATGGCCCTGGCGGCGTCGAAGAGGCGCTGCTTGGCATGGAAGAGGTCGACGATCTGGACGGCCCTGGGGAACAGCTCGTCGGCGAGGTTCCAGATCCACCGCGCGCCGTCGCCGAGGAAGACCTGACGCTGCGCTTGATCGAAGCCCCGGCGGATCGCCTGCCGCTCGACGCGCTGGGCAAACGGCGACAGCTCCGGGTCGGTGTCGAGCGTGGCGGCGCTCTCAATCGCCGCCGAGTAGCTGACCGAGCCGGGATCGCGCACGGGCAGCCCCTCGGCGTCGCGTGTCTCGGCGCTCCAGATCGTCACCAGCTTGACCTCGCGCGTCTTGGCCGACCCGTCGCGCTGTTTGCCCGCACGGCCGACAAGCTCGGAGCGCCGCATGGGAGCCCCGGTACCGTCGGTGCCCAGGTACATCGTGGGGGCACAAGGGGGCTCCGGCTCCACATCCGTCCGCTCGGCTTGCGCGATCTCCTCGCCCAACGCCTCCCCGTAGCGCTCGACCTGCTTGGCGTCGGCACGCACTCCGGCCAGCTCGTCCAGAAGGTCGCTGCCCTCGGCGAAGCTGACCCTCGCGGCCACCTTGCCGACCATGCGGGTGACCGCTGGCGACAAGGGCGTGTCCTCGAGGCCCAGCACCGCGTCGCGCGGGCAGAACCCGCACGCGCACGCGGCACAATGGTAGTAGGCGCGCTCGAGCGTCATCAGACCCAGCGCCGCGGTGAACGTCTTCTTGCGGCGGCCGGCATAGCGGGCCGCCCGGCCACATCCCGGGCAGGGTTGCGTCGACGCGGCGTGATCGGACGTGTCGGCGTTGAGCTGCCGCTCGACCACGCGCGCAGCCACCGCCAGCGCCCGCCGCCGCGCCTCCATCTCGATCGCTTCGAAGTCGAGACCGTCGAGGACCCCGGGCCCTACGAACGCCTCGATCTCGGCGACGACGTCGGCGTCGAGGGCCTCCTTGAGCCCCCTTTTTTGGCCGCCGAGCCGGCGGCCGTCGCCTCCAGCTCGGCATCGGCCCATGCCTCGCAGGCCTGCCAGAAGGCTTCCACCACGTGGCGAAACTCGCGCCCTGCGGCCAACTGCTCGCGGGCTCTTGCGGCTTGCTCCGCCGTCAGACGCCGGGACTGCGTGCCGCGGGTGCGCGAACGGGTGAGACTGAAGTACGGGCCATGGCGTGCCGTATCGTCTGTGGCACAGGCGCACCGCGCCTTACCGCACTTGATGAAGCGCACTCCCAGCGAGCCCCGGCGCATCGGCCGTGCCTGACGGAGCTTGTCGGCGAGAATGCGGACGGACTCGGGTACCGGGTCGGTCTTGGGCATGGAGACCTCCTTGTCTGTCGGTGATTATAACCGACAGACAGGGAATCCGCTACCCTCTCCCCTACTGGCCTCAGGTCACCCCATCACTTTGGTGTCGTGCACCC
>JBOGJI010000276.1:0-6110 GCA_050747865.1 Thermoanaerobaculia bacterium | reverse complement strand
AGGTAGCACTCCGCCGTGGCGCCCGAGGCCGGCAGGAGGGCGAAGAGTCGCAGGGCCGCCGTCCGCGAGCGCTGCTCGCGCCGTACCCCGCGGTTGCTCGCCAGCCACGCCCGGCTGGCGCCGTCCTCGAGAAACGCCTCCGCCAGCCGCGCCCCGGGCAGCTCGTCGGCGAGGGCCAGAGCAATGTCCTCGAGCAGCGCCACGGCCTCCCCTTCGACCAGCAAGGGGACGTCGAGGTCCGGAGACGGCTTCCACGGTCCCCCTTCCCGAGCCTCCGCAAGCTCGATAGAGCGCCCGTCGGGATCGGGCCAGCGCGGGCGCTCCGGTGGCTCCCCGGACTCGGCCAGGAAAAACGCGGCGCGCTCGGTCCCGGCCCGCACCGCCCACCCGTCCTCCTCGTTGAGCTGCGTGACGGCCCCGGTCGGCCTCACCTCGACGCGCCGCGAGCGCCCCTGCTTGACGTAGGCCTCCCGCCGCGGCAGGCCTGCGCGTTCCAGGTCCTCCAGCAGCCGATCGGCCGCCTGAGAGCCTGTCAACTCGAGACCCCCACTCCGGCCAGCCGCAGTGCGCAGGCGGTGGCCCAGACGGGCAGCCGATGCCCGCCTTTGGCGCACCAGCCGGCGCCGGCGAACACGGACTCGGAGCCGACGCCCTCCAGCCGCTCCGCCAGGTCGGAGAGCGCGGCGCGCAGGCTGAACGGCCCGACCCAGTCGGCCGGCGCACCGGATCGGATCCGTCGCCCGTACGGCGCGACGAGCTGGAACGTGCCGGTCGCGGGATCGAGCCGGCCGCGATCCACCTCCTCGACGTACAGGCCGCCTTCAGCCTCGCGGAAGAGGTCAGCCGGGTCGTCGGGGCCGGGAAGGATCTCGAGGTGGGTGGATCGCGGCACCGGGACGAGGCCACGCGAGGCGCGCCGCCCGCACCCTGCCTCCAGGGCGGTCGAGGTCTCGGCCGCCGCGCGATCGGCCAGCGGCTGGGCGACCTTGCCCCGGCGCAGGAGCCAGCGGCGGTGGACCGGCATCCCCTCGTCGTCCACCCGGCGCCGGACGCCCTTGGGCAGCGCGCCCGGGTCGTCCAGCACCGAGAGCTGTGGCGGACCGAGCTGCAGCCCGATGGCCGCCTCCGGGCGGCCGGTCAGCGCCAGGGTGTCGGTCTCCAGGGCGTGGGCCACCGCCTCGTGGACCAGCGTCGCCGCGGCGGCCGGAGCGAGGATCACCACCGCGGGCCCGGGATCGGGCGGCGAGGCGCCGCGACTGTGGAAGCGAGCGAGCAGCCGGCTCGCGAAGGCCGCCATGGTTGCCTGGTCGGTGAGCGCCTCCAGGAGGTCCCCCACCGCACCCCAGGGCGTTTGCGCCGTCAGACTGTAGAAGCGCTCGCTCTCCGCCTCCGGCGCCAGGCGCGTGTCCATCCAACGCACCAGGCGCAGGTGCCTGCGCACCGTCAACTGCAGGGGAAACGCCACATGGTGGCGGCGCACCTCGCGGGCCAGCCGGCTGGGGAACTGCTGCACCTCCTCGGCGTGGAACGGTCGCTCGCGCGCCGGCTCGAACTCCGGCGCCGGATACGGGGCCTGCGGCACGGCGCGGGCGGTCTGGCGCAGGGCGGCGGCGAACGGCTCGCGGGCGATGTGGTCGCGGCAGGCGAGCCAGCTCCGCCGCTGCCTCATCAGGCGCAGGCAGAACCCCTCCTCCCGCCGCACCCGCCACTCGGGAGCGGGCTCGCCGTCGGCCAGCTCCACCACCTCGCGGCGCTCGAAGAAGGCGTCGGCGAAATCCCCTTCCCGGTCGGCGATCTGGGCGAGGCAGCGCGCCACGGCGGCGACGTCGAAGCGCGGCAGTTGCACCTCGGGATGATAGTTTGTCGCGACCGGACATGGCCGAGCCCGAGCCCACACCCCGGCGCACCTCCGAGCCCACCGGCGCGCCCGATCCGCTCGCCGAGCTGGAAGCGCGGCACCAGGCGGCGCGCGCCGGCGGCGGCGCGGAGCGGGTCAAGCGCCAGCACGAGGCCAGCAAGCTCACCGCGCACGAGCGCGTCGAGCTGCTGCTCGACCCCGGCTCCTTCGTCGAGATCGACGCCCTGGTGATGCATCGCTGCACCGACTTCGGCATGGAGAAGCGGCGCATCCCGGGCGACGGGGTGATCTGCGGCTACGGCACCCTGGACGGGCGGCTGGTCTACGTCTTCGCCCAGGACTTCACCGTTTTCGGCGGCTCGCTGTCGGAGACCAACGCACGCAAGATCTGCAAGGTCATGGACCTGGCGGTGGAGAACGGCGCCCCGATCATCGGCCTGAACGACTCCGGCGGCGCCCGCATCCAGGAGGGGGTGGCGTCGCTGGGCGGCTACGCCGACATCTTCCTGCGCAACACCCTGGCCTCGGGCGTGGTGCCGCAGATCTCCGCGATCATGGGGCCGTGCGCCGGCGGCGCCGTCTATTCGCCGGCGATCACCGACTTCATCCTCATGGTCGAGGAATCGAGCTACATGTTCGTCACCGGCCCCGACGTCATCAAGACGGTGACCCACGAGGAGGTGACCAAGGAGGAGCTGGGAGGCGCCCAGACGCACGCCGCCACCAGCGGCGTCGCCCACTTCACGGCCCCCAACGACGCCGCCTGCCTGCTCACCGTGCGCAGGCTCCTCTCCTACCTGCCTTCCAACAACCTGGAGGATCCGCCGGCGGTCGCAACCGACGACCCCGCCGATCGCCAGACCCCGGCGCTCGACGATCTGATCCCGCGCGATCCCAACCGGCCCTACGACATCCACGAGCTGATCCGCGGCGTCGCCGACGACGGCGAGTTCCTGGAGGTGCACGCCGACTACGCCCGCAACCTGGTCGTCGGCTTCGCCCGCTTCGCCGGCCGGGCGGTCGGTATCGTGGCCAACCAGCCCGCCTATCTCGCCGGCGTGCTCGACATCGCCGCCTCGGTGAAGGGCGCCCGCTTCGTGCGCTTCTGCGACGCCTTCAACCTGCCGCTGGTCACCTTCGAGGACGTGCCCGGCTTCCTGCCCGGCACCCAGCAGGAGTACGGCGGCATCATCAAGCACGGAGCCAAGCTCCTCTACGCCTTCGCCGAGGCCACGGTGCCGAAGATTACGGTGATCACCCGCAAGGCCTACGGCGGCGCCTACTGCGTCATGGCCTCCAAGCACATCCGCACCGACGTCAACCTCGCCTATCCCACCGCCGAGATCGCGGTGATGGGACCGGAGGGTGCCGTCAGCGTCCTCTACCGGCGCGAGCTGGCGGCGGCCGGCGACGGCGCCGCCGAGCTGCGCGCCCGGCTGGTCGCCGAATACCGGGAGAAGTTCGCCAACCCCTACCTGGCCGCTGAGCGCGGCTACGTCGACGCCGTCATCCCGCCGCGCCAGACCCGCGGCCACGTGGTCCGGGCCCTGCGCCAGCTCGACGGCAAGCGCCAGAGCCTGCCGCGCAAGAAGCACGACAATCTGCCGCTATAGTGAGTTCCTGTAGACTCGCCGCGCCCTCGGAGGGCCGTAACGACTTCGATCGGAGGAGTGGCATGCGGGAGAAGGATCGAGAGCTGCGCCGACGGCGCCAGCGGCGCCGGAAGCGGTTGAAGAAGCGCCTGCAGAAGAAGCTCGCCCAGGCCAGCGAGCGTCCGCAACGGTCCAAGCGGCCGGCCAAGGCCGGGACCGCGGAGAAGGCGTCGGAGCAGGAGACGGCCCCCGCCGGGCAGGCCGCCGCGGCCAAGAAGACCGCGACCAAAAAGTCCGCGACCAAAAAGACGGCGGCCAAGAAGACGGCCAGCAAGAAGACCACGGCGAAAAAGGCGGCGACCAAGAAGACCGCGACCAAGAAGAAGACCACCGCCAAGAAGACGACGAGCGAGAAGGAAACCACGTAGCCACCGACTCGATGCTCGACACGCGACCCCTTGCCGAGCTCGACCCGGAGATCCACCAGGCCCTGGAGGACGAGCGCCGGCGCCAGAACGAGGGCCTGGAGCTGATCGCCTCGGAGAACTTCGTCTCGCCGGCGGTGTTGGCTGCCGCCGGCTCGGTGATGACGAACAAGTACGCGGAGGGGTATCCCGGCCGCCGCTACTACGGGGGCTGCCAATACGTCGACGTCGCCGAGTCGCTGGCCCGCGAGCGGGCCAAGCGGCTCTTCGGCGCCGAGCACGTGAACGTCCAGCCCCATTCGGGCACCCAGGCCAACATGGCCGTCTACTTCGCCGTGCTCGAGCCCGGCGACACCCTGATGGGGATGGACCTGTCCTGCGGCGGCCACCTGACTCACGGCCACCGCCTCTCCTACTCGGGGCGCGACTTCCGCGTCGTTGCCTACGGGGTCGACCGGGAGAGCGAGACCCTCGACTACGAGGAAGTGGCGCGCATCGCCCGCGAGGAGCGCCCCAAGCTGATCGTCTGCGGCGCCTCCGCCTACTCCCGGGTGATCGACTTCGAGCGCTTCCGCGCCGTCGCCGACGAGGTAGGAGCGTTGCTCATGGCCGACATCGCCCACATCGCGGGGCTGGTGGCCACGGGGCTCCACCCGTCACCCGTCCCCCACTGCCACTTCGTCACCACCACGACCCACAAGACACTGCGCGGCCCGCGCGGCGGTCTGGTGATGTGCACCGAGGAGCACGCCAAGGGCCTCGACCGCGCGCTCTTCCCCGGCGTCCAGGGCGGCCCGCTGATGCACATCATCGCCGCCAAGGCGGTGGCGCTGGGCGAGGCCCTGCGGCCCGAGTTCCGCGACTACCAGGCACAGATCGTCGCCAACGCGCGCCGGCTCGCCGCCCGCCTCGCCGGGCGCGGCTTCCGCATCGTCTCCGGCGGCACCGACAACCATGTCTTCCTGGTCGACGTCGCCGCCCGCGGCTTGACCGGCAAGGCGGCCGAGGCGGCCCTGCAGGCGGCCGACATCACGGTCAATAAGAACACCATCCCCTACGACCAGAACCCGCCGCTGGTCGCCTCGGGTATCCGCGTCGGCACCCCCGCGGTCACCACCCGCGGCATGGCCGAGGCCGAGATGGATTCGATCGGCGACCTCATCGCGGAAGTCCTGGCGGACTCCGAGAACGAAACCGTCCACGCCTCGGTTACCGAGCGCGTGCAGGAGCTGACGGCGCGCTTCCCGCTCTACGAAACCGCCGCCGCGGTCGTTTCGGACCCCTGAGGCCGGGACCGCTCCCCCGGATGACCGGGCGCCTTCCGACCCGCACCCTCTGTCGCCTGGTCGGGCCGCTGCTCGTGATCGCGACGCCGTGTCTGTCCGCGGAGCTCACGGTCGACCGGATGGACGACGCGGTCGACGCCGTACCCGGGGACGGCCTGTGCGAGACCGCGCCGGATCCCGGTTGCAGCCTGCGCGCCGCGATCCAGGAGGCGAACGCGCTGCCCGGGGCCGACACCATCCTCGTGCCGCCCGGCATCTTCGTCCTGTCCCTGGCCGGCATCGACGAGGACGAGGCCGCCACCGGCGATCTCGACGTCACCGACGCGGTCAGCATCGCCGGCGCCGGCGACTGCGACACCAGCCTGGCGCCGGGAGCGAGCTGTGAGGTCAGCGTCACGTTCACGCCGGAAGACGTCGGCGCCGCGACCGCGACGCTGGAGGCGGACAGCGCCGAAAGCTCGACGGCGAGCCTCGCCGTCGAGGGTGAAGGCGTGTCGGCCTCCGTGGTCGCCACCGCCGTGGAGCTCGAGGTCGACCCCGACTCCGGCACCGCGGACGGCAACGGCGTCTTCGAGCCCGCCGAGCTGGTCACCGTGGCACCGGCCTGGCGCAACGACGGCGCCTCCGCCACCGAGCTCGTGGGCGGCCAACACCCGCGACCAGATGCCGGTGTTCCTGCTCAAGGCCCTGGAGGGCCCGGGCTACGCGCCTCCGGCGTGCACCGGAGTGTTCGGCGACGTGCCCTGCCCGTCGCTCTTCGCCGACTGGATCGAGGACCTGGTGGCGCGCGGCATCACCGCCGGCTGCGGCGGCGGCAATTATTGCCCGGCCAACCCGGTGAGCCGCGACCAGATGGCCGCCTTCCTCGCCAAGACCTTCAGCCTCTCGCTATACGGTCCATAGCCCCGGTCACGAAAGACCGGCTCGCGCTCAAGGCGTTGGCCAGGGT
>JBOGJI010000275.1:0-1250 GCA_050747865.1 Thermoanaerobaculia bacterium | reverse complement strand
CGACGCTTCGGGGTCACCGGCGAGATCCACTCGACGCCGGACTACGAGGCGACGCAACGCTGGGCCTCGGCCCTCCGGGATGCCGGCGTCGACGGTGTGCGCTACCTCTGCGGCCAGGATCCCTCACGGCGAGAGATCGGCATCGCCCTCTTCGGTGTGGCCGGAGAGGCCGATTGGCCCGTCGCAGAGACCGTTGCGGTGAGCGAAGAGGTCCTCCACGCCGTGGAGCGAGACTGCGGAATCCACGTCCTGCCGGTTCCCTGATCCCTCGCGATCCGTGAGTACGGGTGATTCCCTGACTACAGAATGGTTCGCCGCGTGGTCCTGCGACGCGCCGCCAACCTGCGCTGCGTCCGCGCGGCCTCCTGCCATCGCGCTGCAGTGTACGACGTCGCCGCAGGAACAGCGCCATGCGCGTCTCCTCGGCTTCCACCGCCCCTGAGCCGCCAGAAGCAGCCCCCTGAGCAGTCGCCGTGGTAGATCCGCAAGTCCGAGCCGCGGGTTCCCGTCCTCCCGAGCAGGAGGACCGTCATCCTGCCTGCGCAATGCACCGCGCTCTATCGGCCGCGCAAGCCGCGAGCCTCGCCGCTCTATCAGCTCGTCGAGAGCTGCTACGACGAGGTCAAGGGCACGTGGGAGGAGCGCTTCGAACGCCGCTACGGCTTCTGGCGCGGCGCCATCGAGGAAGCCGTCTTCGCCTTTCTCGACTGCGACCTCTACGAGCATGGCTTTGCCCGCGTCGTCTGCAACGACTGCCGGGCTGAATTTCTCGTCGCCTTTTCCTGCCAGCGCCGGGGTTTGTGTCCGTCCTGTGCCGCCAAGCGCGGGGCCATCTTCGGCTCCCTGCTCGCCGACGAGGTGCTCGAGCAGGTAGGGCACGCCCTGTGGACGTTCACGATCCCGCGGATGCTGCGCCCGTACTTGCTCCACCACCGGGAACTGCTTGGCGAGCTCTGCCGAGCCGGCTGGGAGGGGGTGCGGCAGCTCATGGTCGCCGCCACCCAGCGGCCCGATCTGCAGCCCGGGATGGTGGCCGTCGTGCACACAGCGGGAGACCTCTTAGGGTGGAAGGAACACTCACGATACCTGGCACTATCAACCTCCTGTAGTTGCTGGGAAAGAGTGCCTCTCCTCAAGTTCGAGTGGGTAGAGGTGGGTTGAGATGGATTCCTCCGCAGGTCAAGAAGAGCAGTGCGATCAGCGGGCGCGGGGAGTGAAAGCCGAAGGCGCGTCGGGCGATGAGTCGCAGC
>JBOGJI010000274.1:0-5108 GCA_050747865.1 Thermoanaerobaculia bacterium | reverse complement strand
GCGGTTGAGGGCGCTGGTGGTCGCCTGCGTAGCTGTGGTGGGCACCGTGCTCTTGGTGGCGGTCCCGGTGGCGGAGGAAGCCGTCCTGGACACGGCATCAACCGCGCTGGACACAGCGCCGACCGCGCCTGTGAGAGTGGAGGTGGCGCTGCTGGGGGCTAGAACGGTCGAGACAAGGGCCGGCGTCTCATGGCCGACTACGAGCAGGTCGCCGGCGCGGGCCGGCGCGACGAAAAAGGTTGAAATGAGTAGAGCAACGGCGCCCGCTAGCCCTAATCTGCCCCTGACACCTCGAGAGCCGCGCACAGACGACGAAGACCCCGGCACGCTCCCCCAGGTAATAAGTGCCGCAGAATAAAGCCTCGGACGCTTCATTCTGACATCTCTCTGTCGCTGAACGAGAGTGAGCCATTCTATATCTCACTTCATCGCACTTGTCAAGAACGAAATATCCATCGCACTTGTCAAGAACGAAATATCGCTAGACCCAAAGAGGTAGAGCCGCGAGGATGACGCCGCGACGACCGATGCTTTCATGCAGAGTGGACGGGCATCGTGGCCGGCAGGCACTCAGCGCAGGTCGCGAGCGTTTTGCGCCGCACTCCGCTTCCTCGGTGCCTCATTCGGAGCTTCTCTTTCGGCTTTCGCGGGCGGCTTTGCGGGCTTTTTTCTCTCTCGGCCTTGCGGGCTCTTCGGCTGCCACTTAGCTTATAAGTGATAGGCGAAGATAGGCGAAACTCGCTGGGAAGTCCGGTCGCAGTCCGGGTTGCCGGTCGCAGTCCGGGTTGCGACCACAGCTCAGGGGTGGCGCGGGCCTCAGCTCACACCTGATAGCAGGATGCTGCGCCCATTCCCACTCTCTACACGCATCTTCGGCACTTCGGCAGGGCTGGCTTGGCAGCTAGCGCTCAGCGACACGCGGCAAGTCGCTCGAGGAGTTCGTGGGCAGGAGCGGGGCCCTCGACGGCCGGACCGGCTTCCGCCCGTGCGCGTGGACGAGCTCGAGCTGGTCGAGGAGCGCGAACACGCTCCGGGCGGTGGCCAGCCCGCGCCTTCCCTCCCCGAGGGCGGCGAGGCCCTCCGGGTAGCAGCGGCGGACCTCGTCCGAGAGTGTAGTCGAGGAGTGCGAAGGCGCAGACGGCGATCAGAGCGACGCTGCGAGCGTCGCTCTGGAGGAAGAGCGGGCTCACGCGCAGCGGCCCCTTGAGCTGCGGTGGGTGCGCTCGACGCGCGTCTGCTCCTTGTACCAGGCACGGAGGCTGGAGGCATCGGCCCGCTCGGGGACGTTCGTGATCAGGCAGCAGATCCCGTCCAGGCGCTCGCTCTGCCCGGATCGCCTCCTCGTCGCGCCAGAAACGGAGTGTCGGATTGTCCTCCTGCCCACCGGCCTGGGCGCGCAGGAAGCGTCCCGGGGTGCCGGTGAGCAGCTGGGCGAGGCGGCGCCCGACGGAGGCTCGGTCGGGATAGTGGTGTCCGCCGAGGCCGGGCTCGATTCGGGCGAGCGCCTCCTCGGCGCGGGCAAGCTGCTTGGCGCGGCTTGCCCAGCAGGCTTGCTCCTCCTCCGAGGAGTGGAGGAAGAGCGCGCGCAGGGTGGCCGTCTCCCCGCCCTCGAGCGGAAGCGACCAGGGAAGCTCCGCCCCGCGTAGCGGGTGCGCGCCTGCGGCGGCAGGCTCAGCTCGCGAGCGCTCACGTAGGCAAGCGGCGCAAGCGCCCCGGGCCGTGGACCGCCCCCGCTTTCTTGATGCCATGAAGGAGCGGGTCTCCTGAGCCCGTCCTGTCCCGGCGCTATGCCGGGGCGAGTGCAAATCGGACGGAAGGAGGCCCGACGATGATCTACGTCGGTATCGACCTGCACCGGAAGCGCTCGCACGTGACGGCGCTCGCCGAGGATGGGAACGAGTTGCTGTCGGGCAACGTCGCGAACGAGCCGGAGGCGCTGCGGGCGATCCTCGCCGAGTTGGGTGGCGAGGCGAGGGTGGCGCTTGAGGCGACCTTCGGCCGGGAGTGGCTGGCGGAGCTGCTTGAGGCGGACGAGCACGAGCTGCATTGCATCTCGCGCATCCGCTGCGGACGCGGGCGATCGCGGCGGCGCGAGTGAAGATCGATGCGGTCGACGCGCGTACGCTCGCGCACCTGCTGCGCACCGACCTGCTGCCAGAGGCGTACGTCGCCCCGCGCGACCTACGCACTGCTTCGTCACCCGCTACCGCTACCGCGGGAAGAAGATCCCGACGCCCTGGGAGACGGGCGAGGTCGCCCCGCGCGACTCCGCCATCAGCCTCGAGCGGCTTACCACCCAGATCGCCGAATGAGCACCGGCATGCCCGTGGAGAGCGCGGGAACGCGCACGTACGGTTCGAGGGCGGCGGTGGGGAAACCACCGGCCGCAAGGCTGGCACCGGCGCCCCGCCGCCGACCCTACTACAACCCGAGGAGGCGCCACTCCACGCTCGGCTACCGCAGCCCCGTTGAACTACGAGCTCGAGTACGAGAGAATGAAAAAAAGAAGATCAACACCTGGAGGCGGCCATCGCCGCATAGCCCTGAGGTGTCAACGAGATCGCGGCAACCTCACCTGCCGCCCCACCCACTTCTGCACCCAGCGCGCCGAGCGCCCCAGCGAACGGGCGATCTCCGCCGTAGCCTCGCTCGCCAGCCGCCGCCTCACCGCCTCCTTACGAAGCTCCTCCTCCGTCCGGGCCATCGCATCGCTTCCGCCGTTGCAACGCCAACACGGCGAGCGTGCGAGGCGGTGCGGGCGTCACGAGCGAACGAAACCCTGGCGGCTCACGGGAAGCGCACGCGAACGAAATGCTGGCGGTTCGAGGCGAACGAAACCGTGGTGGCCGTCGTTAGGCCGAAGTTCCCCTGAGCGGCGGCCGTTTTCGGCTTGCCTGCGGCGGTGGTGCTGCGGGCGGGCTGGCTCGGTCGTGACTACGGCGGCAGTTCGGCGGTCTGGAAGAGCTCGAGCGCGCGGGCCTGGGCGGGCGTCGGCTGGGTGAGTCGCTCGAAGAGGGCGTCGGTGCCGGCGAGGCGAATCGTGTTGCGGCAGCGGAGGCCGAGGTGGCGCAGCAGGGTCGGCCAGGAGTGGCAGGCGTCGCCGTCGGCGGTCTGCTTGCGCCGCGCCTTGCGCTCGGCCTGTGCTGAGCGCTGGCTCGGTTTGACCGGGTCGGCGGCGAGCGGTGGGTGTTCGTCGGCGTAGAGGAGCTCGCGCCAGCAGTAGCGCAGGTGCCACTCGAGGTAGTAGGCGAGCGTGCAGAGGAAGACGTGTGCGCGCACGCGCTCTTCGAGCCGGTGCTGGATCGGCCTGAGCTCGAGATCGGGGCCCTCGAGGCTGCGATGGGCGCGCTCGACCTGGGCGAGCTGCTTGTAGGAGCGGACGACGTCGGCGGCTTCGAGCTGCTCGGCGGCGACGGTTGTGCGGAGGATGTAGATGCCGTCGAGGGCGGCCTCGGCGGCGACCTCGGCCTCGCGGCGCTCGAAGCGCAGCGTCGCGGCGGTGATCTCGATCCTGAAGTGCTTCCTGACCCGGTGGCGGTCCCGGAGGGCGCCGACGGCGAGCCCGATCTCCGCCTCGCCCGCGAGCGTGCCCCGCCCGACCCTGGCGGCGATCGCCTCCAGCTCCGCCTCGGTCGCCTGCAAAAGCGCCTCGCGCTTGCGCGTCCGCTCTGGCCGACGAGCGGGTTGCGGCAGACGACCAGCCGCTCGCCCGGGAAGTCGTCACTGTCGATCTCGGCCAGGTCGAGCTGGTCGAGGAGCGAGAGCTGCAGCGCCCCCTGCTTGGCGAGCCGCTTCACCTGCGGCGCCCTGAGCGCCCTGATGAAGGCGAAGCCGACCTGCGCGATCGCATCCAGGTTCGCCTCGGTGACCATGCCCCGGTCGACGCAGAGCACGAGCCGCTCGCAGCCGAAGCGCTCGCTGAGCGCGGCGAGCCGGTCGGGCACGGTCTGGTCGTCGTGCAGCGAGCCGGGGAAGACCTCGACCGCGGTCGGGCGGCCACGCCGGTCGCAGAGGAGCCCGTACACGAGCTGGAGCGAGCCGCGCCGGCGGTCGCGCGAGTGGCCGCGCCGGGCGAGCGGGCAGCTGCGGCCCTCGAAGTAGCTCGAGGAGACGTCGTAGGGCGTGCTCGCCGGGACGCAGGTGGCGGCGGGCGAGGCGGCGCTCGATCGCCTGCTGGCGCTCGGACAGCCAGTCGAGCGCTCGGTAGAGGTCGTCCTCGTCGGCTCCCTCCACGCCCAGCCCGGCGGCGAGCGTGGAGTCGGCAAGCGCCCGCGCCGTCGCCAGTTTCGAGGCCGGCTGCAGCACGCGCCCCGACCAGCATCGCCAGGCAGAGCGAGCGCTCGCGCGAGGGCGCGCGGTCGAGCAGGCGGGCGAGCCCGAGCCGCCTGGCCATCGCCAGCGCGGCCTCGACGTGCCCGTGCGGGAGACTCCGCTCGACCGCGAACGACTCCTCGACCGAGAGGAAGGAGGATGTGTCGGGTAGGCGGGAGGCGCCTGGCGCCGCGCGGCCGTGGCCGACTGGCGCTGGTCTCCTCCCGCCCCCCATCGAACCGTGCATGCGGTTCTCCCGCACACGGCTCACCGACGTCCTTCACCGCCGGCATTCGGCGATCCCCGCCAGTCCCGGTTGGGCCTGGGCGCGATGACGGATCCGTTGAGGCTGATCAGGCCGACGCGGTCCGACCCCTGGACGAGCCAGCGGCCGTAGCCACGACCCCGCTGCTGGCGCTTGCCGACGAACAGGGCGAGGCGGTTGAACGCGTAGCCGGTGATCGCGTCGAAGTGGCGGGCCGAGTTCCCGTAGCGGAAGTAGCCCGCCCAGCCGCGCAAGAAGGTGTTGATCTCCCGCGTGACTTGATCGACGGGGAGCAGCAGCCGCTGGCGCGTCGTGGACTGTCGGACGGTGCGTGCTGCATCGCCTGACGTGCGGGCCAGCGGGCGAGGAAGGCGACGTGCCTGGCGGGCTGGCACCGCGCACCCAGCGATGGTGGAAGCCGAGGAAGTCGAAGGTGCGCCACGAGGCGCTGTGAGAAAGGGGATGACAGATCGAAGACATCTCTCCGTGCCGGCTGGGATGCCGGCCCAGGGCCGACGCAGCGGCCCGGTGA
>JBOGJI010000273.1:0-8271 GCA_050747865.1 Thermoanaerobaculia bacterium | reverse complement strand
CATTCCGAGCACCGTTTCTAGATCCCACCGAGGGTGAGATCCAGGAACACCTCTCGCAAGTCCTGGAACTCCAACTACTGCTGGCAGTTACGCCCTGCAGAGGGACCTACGTATGCAACTGACGGGTTCTGTGAAGTTTGTGGGACGGCAGTGCTCCGAACCGTAACCGAGAAAGGAGTGCCTATATGCTGAACGGAATCCACATTTCGCACGTCTTCGTCGCCGACCAAGATGAGGCGCTGGACTTCTACGTCGGGAAGCTCGGACTCGAGGTACAGGATGACATCGACTTGGGCTTTATGCGCTGGCTGACGGTGCGTGTCCCGGGGCAAGCCGGGCGCAGGATCCTGCTCGAGAAGCCGGGGCCGCCGGCGATGGACGAGGCGACCGCGACGCAGGTGCAAGAGCTGATCGCGAAGGGGGCTTCGGGCTTCGCGGTCGGGTTCACGACAGAAGACTGTCAGAAGACTTACGAGATCCTGCGGGACAAGGGGGTGGAGTTCACGCAGGAGCCGGTAAAGCAGTCCTACGGCACGGACGTGGGGCTCCGGGACCCATTCGGCAACCACATCCGGATCGTGCAGCTCGCAAGTGAGGGCGCCGCGTGAAGCGCTGCGGGGCTTCATCCTCAGTGGATGCGAGGTCCTCATCGAGTTACCGGGTGGAGGGAGGAAGTCATGAGAGAGCTGGTGGTAGGGACGTTCTTGACTCAGGACGGCGTGATGCAGGCACCCGGAGGCCCCGACGAAGACCGCGATAGCGGCTTCGAGCACGGCGGCTGGGGCGTGCCGCTCTTCGACGAGACCATGGGCGAGGTCATGACGGACCCGCAGGACCCTATCGCCGCGGTCCTCAACGAGCGGCCGAAGTACGTCGCGTCGAGGACGCTGGTCACGGCGAACTGGCGCAACACGGCCATCCTCAAAGGAGATATCGCCGCCGAGGTCAGGACGCTGAAGCAGCAGGAGGGCGGCCAGATTCAGGTCCACGGCAGCTGCAATCTAATCCAGACGCTGCTCCAGCATGATCTCATCGACCAGTTCCGGCTGTGGGTCCATCCCATCCTCCTGGGTACGGGCAAACGACTCTTCGGCGGAGGCACGGTACCGAGCGGCCTCAAGCTCACCGAGACCGTGACCTCGACCACCGGCGTAGTCCTCCACGTCTACCAGCGCACCGGCAAGCCGGCGTACGGCTCCTTCGCGCTCGAGGATGCAGACGCGCCCGGCTTCAGGACGAACGAAGCGTGGCGGACCGCTTCGTGAGCGAGAACACCAGATTGGGCACTCGGCAAAGGAGGTTGGGGCAGCACTGTCATTCCAGGGATATCAGCCACGTGCTCTTCGGCGTCTATCTCGGCGTCCTGCTGTGGGCCGGGCTGTATCTGTGCGACGGTCGCCTGCGAGCCCTCGTTCCCTTCCGTCGCTGAGCGCGGCGGCGGTGGATCAGGCCCCCGGCTGGGCCGCGGCGACCTCTGGGTGCGTGTGAGCGTGAGGCTCTGAGGCGCCCAATAAGGCCTCCATTCTCTCCTGCGTGCCGGTTCCGGGTGCGGGTATGTAGGTGACCAGATGCAGGGTCTTGCCGTGCTCTCTGCTGACAACGAGCACCGCGTAGTCGAAGGTCAGGCGGCCGGCTTCCGGGTGGTCGTAGACCTTGACGCCGTCTCCGGGGAGCTGCACGTTGTGCTCGTCCCACCAGGTGACGAACTCTGGGCTGCGCGCGCGCAGCAGGTGGATCAGCTCGTTGAACCAGGGGTCGTCCACGTGGCGCGAATGCGCCAGCCTCAGCTTGGCGACGCAGTCGCGCGCGTGCGGCTCCCAGTCGACGAGCATGCGCCGGAAGCGCGGATTCAGGAACAGCTGGTGGATGGCGTTCCGCTCGATCCCCTCCATCGCGGCCAGGTCGCCGTGGATGATGATGGCGGCGCGGTTCCATGCCACGATGTCCCAGCGCTCCCCAAACACCCACGCCGGGCAATATTCGAGCTGATCCATGAGCCGCTGCAGCTGCGGGCTCGAGGCCGCCTCGCGGGCCGATCCGTTCTCGGAGCTCGCGCGGCCGTAGCCGCCGAGGGCGAGCAGATGCTGTGACTCGGCCGGCTCGAGCCGCAGCGCGGTGCCGATGCGCTGCAAGGCGTCGGCCGAAGGGCGCACGTCGCGTGCCTGCTCCAGCCACGTGTACCACTCCGTGCTGACCTCGGCGAGCGCGGCGACCTCCTCGCGCCGCAGCCCCGGCGTGCGCCGCCGCGTGCCGCGGGGCAGGCCGGCTTGCTCCGGCTGTAGCCGGGCGCGCCGGATCCGCAGGAAGGTGGCGATCTCCTGTCGACGATCGTTGCTGAGCATCGGCGGCTCCTAAAGGGGAAGTGTCAATACCAGGATAAGGAATTCCTTATCCCAGGTTCCCGGACACCCTACCATGGGTCGTGGGTCGATGGAGATACGGCCCGCAACACTCATCTGGAGGAAGCGAATCATGAAAACACGCAAGCTGGGAACCACGGGCCCCGAAGTCTCGGCCATCGGCCTGGGCTGCATGGGCATGAGCGAGTTCTACGGACCGGCGGAGGACGAGCGCTCCATCGCCGTGATCCACCGGGCAATGGATCTCGGGATCAACTTCTTCGACAGCGCTGACATGTACGGCGTGGGGAGGAACGAGGAGCTTGTCGGTAGCGCGCTGCGGCGCAAGCGCGATGGTGCCGTGGTCGCCACGAAGTTCGGCAATGTGCGCGGCGCCGAGGGGGCGTTCCTCGGTGTCAACGGCAGGCCGGAGTACGTGAAGCAGGCCTGCGACGCCAGCCTCCGGCGGCTTGGGCTGGAGGTCATCGATCTCTACTACCAGCACCGCGTCGACCCCGAGACGCCGATCGAAGACACCGTCGGCGCGATGGCCGAGCTCGTCCGCGAGGGCAAGGTGCGCTACCTGGGCCTCTCCGAGGCCGCTCCCGACACCATCCGCCGCGCCCACGCCGTGCACCCGATCACGGCGCTGCAGACCGAGTACTCGCTGTGGTCGCGTGACCCCGAGGACGAGCTGCTCGACCTCTGTGCCGAGCTGGGGATCTCGTTCGTCGCCTACAGCCCGCTCGGCCGCGGCTTCCTCACCGGTGCCATCCGCAGCGAGGAGGACCTGGCGGCCGACGACTGGCGCCGCACCAACCCGCGGTTCCGGGGAGAGAACTTCGACAAGAACCTGGAGCTCGTGGCCGCCGTCCACGAGATGGCCCGCGACAAGGGCTGCACGCCGGCGCAGCTCGCCCTCGCCTGGCTGCTGGCGAGGGACGACAGGATCGTGCCGATTCCGGGAACCCGTCGGATCGAGCGGCTGGAGGAGAACGCGGCGGCGGTCGAGATTGAGCTGACGAAGGAAGACCTCGACCGTCTCGAGGTGATCGCGCCGATCGGCTCCGCCGTCGGCGCGCGCTATCCCGAGGCCGGGATGCGTGCGGTGAACCGGTAACCCAAGACATTGCATTGCAACGGAACCCGAGCAAGGAGTGATGACATGACCGATTCGATCTCGAGCCTTTCCCTCGATACCTATCGCCTTCTGGGGCGGTCCGGCCTGCGGGTTTCGCCGCTGGCGCTCGGCGCCATATCGCCACCAAGTACACCCTGACCACCCGCCCCGGCGACCCGAACTCCGGCGGCAACCATCGCAAGAGCATGGTGCGCTCGGTGGAGGGGAGCCTCGAGCGCCTGCAGACGGACTACATCGACCTGCTCTACCTCCACGCCTGGGACGCGATGACACCGGTGGAGGAGATCCTGCGCGCCATGGACGACCTGGTGCGTGCGGGCAAGGTCCTCTACGTGGGCATCTCGGACACACCCGCCTGGCAGGTGTCGCGGATGCAGGCCATCGCCGACCTGCGTGGCTGGTCGCCACTCATCGCATTGCAGATCGAGTACAGCCTCATCGAGCGAACCGTGGAGCGCGACCTCATCCCCATGGCCCGGGAGTTGGGGCTGGGCGTCGTTCCGTGGTCGCCCCTGGCGAGTGGCGTGCTCACCGGCAAATACAGCCGTGCCGACCTCGAGATCGGCAGCGGCTCGGCCGACCCCGTGGGCACGCGCAAGAACGTCGCCGCCGCCAACGGCGCACTCACCGAGCGCGGCCTCGGGATCGCCGACGTCGTCAAGGAGGTGGCCGCCGAGGCCGGCGATGCACCCTCGCGAGTCGCCCTCGCCTGGACCCTGGTCAATCCGGCGGTGACGGCGCCCATCATCGGCGCCCGCACGTTGACGCAGCTCGAAGAGAACCTGGGGGCGCTCGACGTCCGCCTCACCGACGCCCAGCTCGCGCGCCTCGAGGAGGCGAGCGCCATCGAGCTCGGCTTCCCCAACGACTTCCTCGCCCGGCCGATGGTGCGCAACGTCGTCTTCGGCGGCGTTCACATCGTGTGAAGGACACGCGCATGCGACCTGTCGACGAGCAGACGATCCTCGTCACCGGTGCCACGGACGGCCAGGGCAGGGCCCTGGCCCACGATCTCCCACACGTCCAGCGCCGTGCCGATGACCCAGGCACGCCGGTTCCAGTCGGAGCCGCGGAAGGCCACGCCCGGGAAACGACGGGTACGCAGGGCCTCGTCCGCGAGATTCTCGAGGACGGCCCCCTTGCTGCGACGCGTACGCCTGGCCTCTCGGGTGACCAGCTCGTCTGTGCGCGGGGAGAGTCGAACGCTGAACGGATGCGACCTGGCCATACGCAGAGCACTCTACGCTCTGGTTGCCGCAGAGTTCTCGGGAAACACTCGACTCGGGATAGCGTATGGAGGAGTGTTCAGATCCTTCCGGTGCCGATACCGGCTCCGGGTTGCGAACGTGTGAAGGAGGAATCCCGTGATGCCCAATCTCCGCTCGATCCGCGCGTTCTGCTGGGCGCCGCTGCTCGCCGTTGCCGTTGCCGGCCGCGCCGACGCCGCCGAGTCGCTCGACATCCCGTACGAGCGCTTCGAGCTGCCCAACGGGTTGACGCTCATCGTGCACGAGGATCACAAGGCGCCGGTGGTGGCGGTCAATGTCTGGTACCACGTGGGGTCGAAGAACGAGCCTCAGGGGAAGTCCGGGTTCGCCCATCTCTTCGAGCACCTGATGTTCAACGGCTCGGAGAACTACAACGACGACTACTTCAAGGCCTTCGACCGCGTCGGCGCCACGGGCATGAACGGCACCACCAACCAGGACCGCACGAACTACTTCGAGGTAGTGCCGAAGACGGCGCTCGACGTCGCCCTGTGGATGGAGTCGGACCGCATGGGGCACCTGCTGGGCGCCGTCGACCAAGCGCGCCTCGACGAGCAGCGGGGCGTAGTACAGAACGAGAAGCGGCAGGGCGAGAACCAGCCGTACGGCAAGGTCTGGGAGCGCATGGTGCGCGCGATCTACCCGGCCGGCCACCCCTATCACCACAGCGTGATCGGCTCCATGGAAGACCTCGACGCCGCCTCGCTCGACGACGTCCACCAGTGGTTCCAGGACTATTACGGCGCCGCCAACGCCACCCTCGTGGTCGCCGGCGACGTGGGCGCCGAGGAGGTGCATCAGAAGGTCCTCCATTATTTCGGCGACATTCCCTCCGGTCCGCCGGTGCCCCGCCACAAGGCGTGGACCGCCACGCGCTCCGGCAGCCAGCGCGAGGTGATGGAGGATCGCGTGCCGCAGGCACGGCTCTACAGGGTGTCGAACGTGCCCCCGTCCACCTGGCCCGCGGCCGAGCAGCTCTATCTGGCGGCCGACATCCTCGGCGACGGCAAGACCTCGCGCCTCTACAAGCGCCTGGTCTACGACGACCAGATCGCCACCGACGTTTCGGCCTTTCTCTGGGGCGGCGAGATCGGCAGCCGTTTCATCATCATGGCCACCGCGCAGCCGGGCGGAGACCTCGGGGCGGTGGAGCGGGCCGTCGACGAGGAGTTGGCGCGCTTCCTCGCCGACGGCCCGACCGCGGAGGAGGTGGCGCGGGTGCAGACCGAATACCGAGCCGAGGTGGTGCGCGGCATCGAGCGGGTGGGCGGCTTCGGCGGCAAGTCCGATCTGCTCGCCCAGGGACAGGTCTACTACGGCGATCCCGGGGCCTGGAGGCGCGTGTTGGAGCGCGTCGAGGCGGCCACCCCCGACCCTCTCCGGGCCGCCGCCCGGCGATGGCTCTCCGATGGGGACTACAACCTCGAGGTGCGCCCGTTCCCGCAATACACCACGACCGACTCCGAGGTCGACCGCTCGGGCCTGCCGGCGGTGGCGAGCTTCCCGGAGCCTGAGTTCCCCGCCTTCGAGCGTGCCGAGCTATCCGGCGGCCTCGACCTCATCGTCGCCACCCGCACCTCCGTGCCGGTGGTCACTCTCGGCCTGCAGCTCGACGCCGGCTACGCGGCGGACCAGTTCGCCGCCGCCGGCACCGCCTCCTTGGCCCTCGACATGCTGGACGAGGGGACCGAGCGGCGCAGCGCCCTCGAGATCAGCGAGCAGCTGGCCCGGCTCGGCGCGGAGCTGTCCACGTCCTCCACGGTCGACACCTCCTACGTCGAGCTGTCCGCTCTCAAAGAGAATCTCGACGCGTCGCTCGACATCTTCGCCGACGTCGTCCTCCACCCGAGCTTCCCGGAAGACGAGCTGGCGCGCCTCAAGAAGCAGCGACTGGCTGAGATCCAGCAGGAGCAGGTCTCGCCTTTCAGCATGGGTCTCAGGGTGCTGCCCAAGCTCCTCTACGGCGAGGATCATGCCTACGGCCAGCCTTTCACCGGCTCGGGCTACGTCGAGACCGTGGAGGCGATGCGCCGCGACGACCTGCGCCGCTTCCACGACTCCTGGTTCCGGCCCAACCGGGCGACGCTGCTCGTCGTCGGCGACACCACATTGGAGGAGATCAGGCCCAAGCTCGAGGCCCTGTTCGCGAGCTGGCAGCCCGGCGAGGCTCCGGAGAAGAACCTGGCCACGGTGGAGGGCTCCGGCGGTGGCGTGGTCTATTTGATCGACCGTCCCGACTCCGACCAGTCCGTGATCTTCGCCGGCCACCTCGCCGTGCCGCGCAACAACCCCGACGAGGTGGCGCTGCAAGCGGCCAACGACGTGCTCGGCGGCTCGTTCACCGCCCGCATCAACATGAACCTGCGCGAGGACAAGCACTGGTCCTACGGCACCCGCAGCATCATCATCGACGCCCAGGGCCAGCGCCCGTGGTTCGTCTACGCCCCGGTGCAGACCGACAAGACCGCGGAGTCGATGGCGGAGATCCGCCGCGAGCTCACCGGGATCGTCGGCGAGGCGCCGCCGACGGCGGATGAGGTGGAGAAGGTCAAGGACCAGAACACGCTGACGCTGCCAGGCCTTTGGGAGACCAACGACGCCGTCCTCGGCTCCGTGTCGGAGGTCGTGCGTTTCGGTCTCGCCGACGACTACTGGGATCGCTACCCGGAGTCCGTGCGGGCCCTCGATCGCGACGCCGTGGCCGGCGCGGCGGCCCAGGTCGTGCGCCCGGAAGAGCTCGTCTGGGTCGTGGTCGGAGACCGCAAAGAGATCGAGGCGGGAGTGCGGGAGATCCGCCTCGGCGAGATCCGCTACCTCGACGCCGACGGCGAGCCGGTTCCCTGAGCGGCTCGCACGGCGGATCCCTCGCACCTGGGAACGGCCGGCGGGAAGGCACCCCGCCGGCCGTTCTGTTCCCGCCCCCGTTGATGGTAGCCTTCGTCGCATTCTCAACCCGCCGCCCCGACGGCATACAGACTGGAGACGAGCATGGAGCCGCAAGTGCCCGGGCCGCAGCAGCCGCAGCAGAAGAAGAAACTCGGACCCCTGGCCTGGATCCTCATCGGATGCTTGGGGCTCGTGGTGCTGGCCGGCGCGGTCATGCTCGCCGGCGGCTTCTTCGTCGCCAAGAAGGTCAAGGAGGTGGCGAAGGACTACCAGGAGAACCCGGCCCGCGCGGCCGCCGAGCTGGTCGTGCGCGCCAATCCCGACCTCGAGCTGGTCGAGGCCGACGACGAGGCCCAGACGCTGACCATCCGCAACAAGAAGACCGGCGAGGTCTTCACCGCCGACTGGTCGGACATCCAGCAGGGCAAGTTCCGCATCGAGTCCGACGGCAAGGAGGTCACCGTCGACGCCACGAGGGCAACGCGCGGCGAAGGGGGCGTGATCACGGTCACCGACGAGTCCGGCGACGCCACGGTCACCATCGGCGGCGGAGACACGAGCTCCGTGCCCGCCTGGTTCCCCGCCTACCCGGGCGCCTCGAAGGCCGGCTCGACCTATACCTCGAAGACGGGGACGG
>JBOGJI010000272.1:0-1616 GCA_050747865.1 Thermoanaerobaculia bacterium | reverse complement strand
TCGGGCAGCTCCAGCGGCGGATCGTAGGCCAGCCGGATCAGCCCCACGGGCTCGGCCCCGACGCGGCAGAGGAACCACGAGCGGTCCTCGATCGCGCTCGCGTCCTCGGCGATCTCCCCCTCGCAGTTTTCGATCCAACCCTTCTCGTCGCGATAGACCTCTTCGATCACGCGCTCCACCACCCAGCCGGCGAGCCGGCGGCGCAGGAGGTCGAGGTCCAATCGCGGCGCTCTCGCCCCCTCGGCCGCGCGCAGCGCCGCACGTTCGTAGGCGAAGCCCAGGGGCTCCCCGACGGTCACACGCATGCGGCCGATCTTCGGCATGCGGCCGAGCCGCCACCTGGCGGGGTGATCGATGCCCACCGGCACCACCGGAGCCTCGCTCGCCAGCACCACGTACCCCAGTCCCTTGCGGCCGGGCTTCAGGCTGTCGATCGAAGCGTTGCGCGTGCCCTCGGGGAAGAGCCCGATGGTGTGCCCGGCGGCCAGCGCCTCGACGGCGGCGGCAACCGGAGAGGCTCCTCTCCGGCGTTGGCGATACCTCTCGAAGAGGCGCCAGCGGGCCGGCTTGGTGTAGACCGGGATGGGATCGATCTGGCGCAGGAGCCAGCCGAGGACCGGGATCCGCAGGTACATCCAGTCGACCAGGAAGCGGATCGGCCTGCCCTCCCGGTACGCCATGAGCAGCGCCGGCACGACGACCGACTCCACCGAGTTGCCGTGGTTGAAGGCCAGGATCACCGGCCCCGGGAGCCGCCGCAGGCGCTCCCATCCGACGCGCTCGACCCACGGCGAGAAGACCGCGACGATCAGCCGCAGCACGGCCCTCCGCTGCCAGCCGCCCAGACGCGGGAGGGGAAGGCGCCATGCCGGCCGAGCGCTTGCGCGAGGCCGCCAGGGAGCAACTTGGACGCAGTCCTGACGCGGAGCCGGAGGCGGAGCGTCAGGACGCCCAGGGTCGTGGTGCCCCGCCGACATTCGAGCGCAGACTGCGTCACGCCGGTGTCGGCCTGCCGACGCCTTCATGGCGTTCTTGCAACAGGGACTCCTCGCGTCCGGCCGCTACTCCCTGGCGGAAGCGACGTTCTGTAGACTCTCCGTCGTGCAGAGCAAGGCGACGACGGTGGCGGAGTATCTGGCGGGCCTGCCCGAGGATCGCCGCGAGGCGCTCCAGGCCGTGCGCGAGTCCATCCTCGCGAACCTGGATGCGGACTACGAGGAGGGCATGCAATACGGCATGATCGGCTACTACGTGCCGCACCGGGTCTTCCCCGCCGGCTACTACACCGATCCCAAGCAGCCCCTGCCGTTCGCCGGCCTGGCGTCGCAGAAGAACTACATGTCGCTCTACCTTTCGGGTCTCTACTGCGGCCGTGTCGACGGGGAGTCGGACAACGAGCACACCCGCTGGTTCCGCCACGCCTGGGCCGCCACCGGCAAGAAGCTCGACATGGGCAAGGCCTGCGTCCGCTTCAGGAAGCTCGCCGACCTGCCGCTCGACGTCATCGGCGAGGCGATCCGCCGCGTCCCGGCCGGGGCCTACATCCAGGCCTACGAAGCCACCCGCACGGCCCCTCACAAGCGGCTAGGAAGGTAGTCGAGCCGGCTGGATCAGTC
>JBOGJI010000271.1:0-2109 GCA_050747865.1 Thermoanaerobaculia bacterium | reverse complement strand
TCGCAGAACCGGCAGGCCCGGGCGCTCGGCTCGGGCAGCGGGTCCGCCTCCATGACCAAGCGGACAACTGCCTCGGCCACGAGTTGGCGGAAGGCCGTCTCGACCGCTGCGGCCGGCAGGTCGACCGATGGATGCTGCTTATAGACGACTTGGCCGAGGACCGGCAGTGCCCGCACCCGGTCGACGTATGGCGTCCGCGGCGCCAGCGGCAGCAGGAGCTGGTAGAGGAGCACCTGAACCTGGTGCGCCGGGCTCTCTTTGCCGGTCTTGGCGTCAGCGACGAGGACATCGTCCTCACCGACCGCGACGATGTCCGGCCGGCCGACAAGAGTCACTGGTGCAGGGAGCGTCACACCGCCGCAGCGTTGGAGCGACACCGAGAAGGAGTTGGAGTCCTCCCGATAGACGGCGTAGCCTAGCTCGCGCAGCTCATCGGCACACCGGCGGACCATGGCACCGTGCTCGATGCCCCAGCGGAGCGAGTCGAAATCGGAGGGGATCCGCTCGTACGGCCCCTCCATGGCGCGCCGCACCGCCGCTGAGCACGGGCCCGTATCGGCGATGTACTCCGCGAGTTGCTTGACGCGGAGCCGCAACCCGTGCTGTGAGGACGAACGATGAATTTTCTGCATACAGCCTCCTGGGCCGCGGCGAGCGAAGGAGCACGGTGCAGCACAGCAAGGGGCTGTAATTGTTCGCGGACTTTGACACCCTAACTGGCAGCGGATTTTGTCACCCCCCGATACCGCCGCCAGGGATGGGTGGCCGCGGGCGGACGAACCGGCGCTGGCGGTCTGGCGGGTGGTGTGGGAGCGATCACCGCCCGGGCGCGGAGCGCCGCTGCCTCCGGAGGGGCGGGCTGGCTGGGGATCTCCTGGCCTTGGTAGACGATCACGCGCTGGCCGTCGAGTCGTTCCTGCACCGCGACCCGCGCCCGCGCCCAGCCGCGGCGGGCCGGCGTGCCGAGCAGTTGGAGCGGTTGGCCTTCATAGGAAATCGTGTTGTCGGCGCGCACGACGCGCGTCTGCTTGAAGCAGAAGACGTGGGCGAGATTGAGGTCAGCCGGCACCGGCAGATAGGCGGGCATCGGATCAGCGGGCGGAACGGCGAAGCGGGCATTGTGCTGGGGCAGGTACTCGGCGAGGAAGCGATTGGCATCATTCAGGGTGCGCACCCCGGCCAGCGCCAGTTCCGCCACGAGCCGGTCCTGAAGCGTTCCCCACAAGCGCTCGACCCGGCCCTTGGCCTGCGGGCTGTGGGCCGCGATGTGGCGAATGCCGAGCTCGCCCAGCACCCGTCCGACCTGCGTCGGAGCGCGGCCACCCGCCAGTTCTTCGGTGATGGTCAGGGGCGTGCGCTGATTCTGCTGGAAGATGCCGTGACGGTCCACGTACAGGGCGTGGGGAATGCCGCGGCTGCGGACGATCTCCTCCAACAGGAGCAGATAGCCGACCCCATCCTCCTGCTCCCGGAACACCGCCCCCAGCACGCTGCTCGTCGCATCGTCGATCAGCGCGATCAGCGTCAACTCGGGGCCGGCGAGACCGAGCCACCGGTGGCGACTGCCGTCCGCTTGGAGGAGCAGCCCTTCCTGCGCCATCCGCTCGCGCCGTCGGCGGGCGGTGGGCGGGCGGCGCGGTCGGGGCGTGGCCAGTCCCGCGAGCGCCAGTATCCGCCGCACGGTCGTCCGGCCCAGGACGATGCCCTCCTCGGCCGCCAGTTTCTCGGTGAGATGCTGCTGGTTCAAGCCGGCGTAGCGATTCTGTGCCACGGCGACCACCCGCGCCGCCACTTCCGGCGCGACCGCTTGCCACGGCGACCGCCCGCGATTGCCATGTACCAGGCCGGCTGGCCCCGCCGCCCGGTACCGCGCCGTCAGCCGTTTCGCCTGCCGTACCGACAACCCCAGCACCAAGGCGGCCTCACGTTGCGTCATTCGGCCCTCCAGGACCTGGTTCAACACCAGCGCCCGTTTCTGCTCTGCGCGTCCCAACGTCACCGTCTCCTCTTCCATACGGTCCAGCGTCGATGCCGACCGCTGTCCCGCCGAGTGGAGGGTGACAAACTCCGCGAACCGTTAGGGGGTGTCAGAATCCCCGGCCATCAACA
>JBOGJI010000270.1:0-14242 GCA_050747865.1 Thermoanaerobaculia bacterium | reverse complement strand
AGGTCATCGCGCTGGCCGATCGAGCGATGCGTCGACTCCACCGGCGCCATTGGCGCCTGCTGTCGCTGGGCAAGCCGCCGCAGAAGGCGGTCACCGCGACGGCTCGGGAGCTCGTGGGCTTCCTGTGCGCAACGCTCTACCCGGCGGCGATGGAGACGAGCAACTGAGGCAGCGAGGGCTGAGAAGCCACCCATCCTCGGAGTCTTCAAGAGACGGCGCGGATGCGGAGGATGGATCTCAGTCTCGAGCTCAGACACCGCTGCCCTCCACCCGTCCCAAGAACCCTCGACCGAAGTCGAGACTTGACAACGGTCGTTCCATATCAGTGAATTCGTTTCCCGCCAGGAATGGTAGCACACGTGCGGGAGGCCGCGACGACGCCTTTGCTGGGGCCTGAAGAGGAGGATTGGAGCTGAGGAGGCAGCAGAGAGCAGCGAGCGAGGGGCCGAGTGGGACTCCGTGAGCTGCTCGGTGGACATGCGCTCGAAGACGTTGTCGTGGGCGACGATGATTGCTCCTGCCTTCCCCAGGTTCTCGTTGCCCCCCCGTGTGATCGAAATGCCAGTGGGTGTTGAGAACGAAGCGGATGGGCGCCTCATCGATGGTGGCGACCGCTGCCTGGATCCTTTCGGTCAGAGGTGCGAACTGATCGTGGACCAGGACGACTCCCCGTTCGGTCACCAGCACACCCGTGTTGCCACCGGGACCGAAGATCACGTGGACGTTGCCGGCAGCGTGCTCGGTACTGATGGGGGGCTCCGCCGAGGTGAGGCTGCTGACACAGATGAGCACCGCCGTTACCAGGAGAGCAGGGGCGTACAAGGAGACTCAGAAGCGAAGGACGTCGGTCATGGCGGCCTATCGGCGATCAAGCTAGTCGCTCTTCCTCCGAGCCGCATGTGCAAGAGGTCACGATCTCGATCCATGACTTTCGGCACAGCGAGACAACGAAGAGAATCGTCGCTAGCCGGACTCGTTCCCGGTCATCGGTGGGCCGACCCCGGTGAGGCTTTCGGCCACGCGTGGGGAGGCGTCGAGCGGGAAGCCGCGTCGGCGCCAGGCCTCGAAGCCTCCGGCGAGCGGGCGGACGCGCCGGATGCCGCGGCGCCGGAGGAGCAGCGCCACCCGGGCGCTGGTGGCCTCGTTCGGTCAGGTGCAGTAGAGAATGAGCTCGCGGCCGCGGGGGATCTCGGCGTGGCGCTGCTCGAGCTCGTCGGGCGGGATGTGGAGGGCGCCGGGGAGCGTGGCGGGCTCGGCTTCGAAGTCGAGCGAATGACGGAGGTCGACGATCAGGACGTCTTCGCCAGCGGCGATCTTCTGGTGAAGCTCTTCCGGTGCAATGCGGGCGATGCGCAGCCGGCGAAGGAAGCGCCGACGGTCGACGTACTTCCAAGCAATGTAGCCGGCGAGGCCGCCGACCAACAGCACCACCAGCCAGCCTCCGAGCTGTAGAGCGACCGTGGCAACGCGTTCGAGCTGCTCGCTGAAGATGAGCCCGAGCAGGCTGAAGGCCCCGAGGTAGAGAAGAGCGCCCAGCGAGTCGAAGACGAGGAACCGCGTGAGCTTCATGTGAAAAAGGCCGGCGAGCGGCGGGGCGGCGGTGTTGAGCCCCGGCACGAACTTGGCGTAGAGCAGCGCGCGGGCACCGTGGCCGGCAAAGGTCTCTTCCGTGCGTCGGACGCAGGAGTCGGGCTCGAGCGCGATGCGGCAGAGGAGGTTGAGGATGGAGCTGCCGCGGGTGCGGCCCAGGGAGTACCAGATGAGATCGCTCACCACCGAGGCGGCGACAGCGGTGGCGAGGGCGAGGCCGTAGCTCATCTCGCCGGCGCCAGCCAGCGCGCCCATGGCCAGCAGAATGGGAAGCGCAGGTAGGGGCAACCCGATCTGCTCGGCGAAGACGAACAGGAAGAGCACGACGTACCCGTTCCGGAGGAGAAACTCGACCGCCTCGTTCACCGGACGGTTACGCTATGCCGGCTGGCGGCGGAAGCACAAGCTCTTCTCGTGGGCTTTCGCACCGGGGTAGCGGCGCTGGCAAGCGGTTTCAGATCAGATGGCCGATGTCCGAGCCGGCCGAAGGGTAGGCGCTGACCAGGTTCCTCAGATCGTCCGCGTGCAAGCCGGAGCGCATGGCGAGGCCGAAGAGGTTGATGAGCTCGCTCGCTTCCGGGCCGAGGACATGCGCACCCAGCAGGCGTCGCGTGCCCTCCTCGACCAGCACCTTGGCCGCGGCGTGGGTCTCGCCGACCCGGCGGACGGTGTACCAGCGGCGCATGTCCGAGAACTTGGGGGAGAACTCCAGCCCCTGCGCCTTCGCCTCCGCTTCGCTCAGGCCGACACGTGCGAGCTCGGGGATGGTGAACACGGCGCTCGGGATCCCGGTGTAGTCGGGCGTGACATGGTTGCCGTCGAGCAGGTTCGCCGCCACCACCTTGGCTTCCAGCCCGGCCACGGGGGTGAGCGGCGGACCGGCCGTTGCCGCGGCGTCGCCGGCCGCGTAGACCGCGGGATTGCTCGTGCTCTGTAAATACTCGTTGACCTCGACGCCCCTCCGGTCCGCCTTCACGTTCGCCTTGTCGAGCTCCAGGGCCTCGATGGCCGCCATTCGGCCGGCGCCATGGACGACGAGATCCGTCACGAAACGCTCCTCTGTGCCCTCGACCCCGGCGGTCACCCGCGTGCCGGTGTCGGTCTTCTCGATTGAGCTGACCTCGGCCCGAGCGTGGAAGGTGACGCCCAGCTCCCTTGTGCGCTCGACCAGCATGGCGACGAGGTCGGCGTCGAATGCCTCAAGCGGCCGTTCCCCGCGATCCAGCATCACGATTCGAGCGCCGGCGCGCGCGGCAATATGGGCGAACTCGAACGAGACGTAGCCGCCACCGATGAACAGGATTCTGCCGGGCAACTCGTCGAGCTCCAGGAACTCGTCGCTGGTGATCGCGTGCTCCGCCCCGGGCATGGTCAGCGGCACCGGCTTGGCGCCGCTCGCGATCACCACATAGCGCGCCTCGAGCCGATCCTCGCCGACGACTATCGTGTTGGTATCGACGAATCGCGCCGAGCCCTTGAAGGTAGCGATGCCCTTATCGGCCAGCGCCTTCTCGCGCGCGCGTGGCACGGGATCGGTGAAGCTGCGCTTGAAGTCCATGAGCGCCGGCCAGTCCACGGCCAGCCCCGGATCGGCGATGCCCTTACCGTGGAAGAGCCGCGTAGCGTCCACCAGCTCGGCCGCTCGCCGCAGCACCTTCTTCGGATCACATCCGCGCAACGCGCAGGTGCCGCCGAACGGGCGTTCGTCAACCACGGCGGCGGACCATCCCGCATCACGGCAGCGGCTCACCACGCCTGCGGCCGCCGTACCCGTGCCGAGCACCACGAGGTCAAGACGGTGGGCCATCGGTCTCTGCGCAACTGTATCCTGGTACGTCCTTTGAAGTTTTGCAAGCTGGGTCACGAGCGCGAGCCAGGGTGTGCCGGCCCGATAGGGCTCAGGCTGGGGAGTGTCGGGCAAGCGCCCGGCGCAGCTCGTCGGCGGGCCGGCGAAATCCGTCCTCGTCGTCGCGGGTACCGACGACCAGCAACGTCGCGATCTCCCGCTCGGCGATTTCATCGGCGCGGGCCACGAAGTCGAGGCGATCGGCGACGGCCAGCGAGCGTTCGTTCCACGGGTAGCTGGTGCCCCACAGCCGCTCGTACCGCGAGACCACGCTGGTCAGCCGGATCGCCGGGCTCACCAGAGCGACGGCACGTACCGGCGCATTCGTGTCGGTGCGCACGCTCTGAGCCACCCAGGCCCCGATGGAACCACCGACCAGCCCAAGCGGGCCGTCGGCGATCGGGAGCCGGTCGCGAAGCTCGGATAGCGCGGCCGGCAGCCCTCGCAACGGCAGCGCCGCGGCCATCGCGATCTCACTGCGCGGCGGGGATGCCAAGTGCCAGACCACCACCGTCGGAGAGTGGTCAATCGCCGGGTTTGGAGGCAGCGCCACATACGGAACCCCAGCAACCTCGCCCCGGATCTCCGCCCTCTCAAGTGTTCGGATCGTCATCATCCTTACCCGCCTCGAAGGCTGCAGGGAACCGTCCACGGTTGTAAAGGCGCCCATACTCGAAGCCCTCGGCGACCGAGACGACGTAGGCACCTTGTCGACCGGCCGTCCACGCAACGGCCGCCTGTTCGGAGGCGAAGAAGTGGACGTAGCAGCAGAAGGTTCTGATCACGTCGTCGAGATCGAACCCACGGATGCCGTGCAGCGACATGACGGCGCCCGGTGGCTCGACGTCGTGTACGCCGGCGCTGTCGACGGTCAACGAGATCTTCTCGCCGGTCTCGGGGCAGGTGGAGTGGACCCGGGCAGGGTGACCCAGGAGCTCCGGCAGGAAGAGGGTGTCGAGCGCACACCAGGCATATAGCCTCCGACCGTCCACCTCGAGCACGTGGGATGTGGGCGCGAGGCTGAGGCCGCCGAGGGCGACGATGCGGCCACGCTCGTCGCGGTGCACCATCGGCAATTCGACGATGGAGGAGGTGACCTCTTCAATAGGGAGGTCGACGCGCTCCGCGAGTATGTCGGGGCCTACTGGTTTTCCTTCGCCGAGCAGGCGGAAGCTGGCGAGCATGAGTCGCTGCTGCGTGGGGCTCAGCTCAGGATGCGCGGCGGTGAACTCGGCCGCCAGCTCCGGGATGTCGTGAGTCTGGGTTGGCATCGGTCCCCTCGTCTTCTCGTCTCCGGACGCCGACCACCCTAGCGGCGATCTCCAAGCGCCGCATGTGCGAGAGGTCACGATCTCGAACCGTGACTTCCGGCCCGTGGGGGGGAGTTCTGACGCGGCGCCTGCCACAGCGTTGGCGTGCTCCCATTTGCTCCGACACAGTAGGCTACGCTGCCTCCAGTGCTGGAAGGAGGCGTGACCATGACGATCTGGCGGAGAACACTCGGAATCACCCTGATCTGGATCGCCGGCGGCGTCGCCGCTACCGCGGACGACCCGCCGTTGCTCGGCTTCTCGCCCGCGGGGAGCGAGGGCGAGCGTCAGCTCGAGGCCCGCTTCGACGCCGCGCTCGACGCCGCCGAGATCGGGGGTTGGATCGAGCGGCTCTCGGCGCGGCCGCACCCTGTGGGCTCGCCCTGGGGGCGCGACAACGCCGAGTTCCTCGCCGGACTGTTTCGCTCTTGGGGCTTCACCACGGAGATCGAGGAGTTCCAGGTCCTCTTCCCGACTCCGACGACGCGCCACGTCGAGCTTCTCGAGCCCGAGCCGTTTACCGCCGATCTTGCCGAGCCGGCGCTCGCCGAGGATGCGACTTCCGGCCAAACCGACGAGCAGTTACCGCTCTACAACGCCTATTCCATCGACGGCGATGTGACCGCCGAACTGGTGTACGTCAACCGTGGCGTGCCGGAAGACTACGAGGAGCTCGAACGGCGCGGCATCGACGTGACCGGCAAGATCGTCATCGCCCGCTACGGCGGCTCCTGGCGCGGCATCAAGCCGAAGGTGGCGGCGGAGAAGGGCGCGATCGGCTGCATCCTCTACTCCGATCCGCGTGATGACGGCTTCTTCGCCGGCGACCCGTACCCGCAGGGCGGCTGGCGGCCGGCCGCCGGAGGGCAGCGCGGATCGGTGGCGGACATGCCGCTCTATCCCGGCGATCCCCTGACCCCGGGCGTCGGGGCGGTCGCCGGAGCCGGACGGCTGTCCCGCGAGGAGGCGGAGACCCTGACCAAGATCCCGGTGCTGCCGATCTCCTGGCAGGACGCCCAGCCCCTGCTCGCCGCGCTGGGCGGCCCGGTGGTGCCCGAGGCATGGCGCGGCGCCCTGCCGATCCCCTACCACTTCGGCCCCGGGCCGGCCAAGGTGCGCCTCGCCGTGTCGTTCGACTGGCAGCAGGCCCCCGCCTATGACGTCATCGCCCGGCTGCCGGGCAGCGAGCTGCCCGACCAGTGGATCGTACGCGGCAACCACCACGACGCCTGGGTCAACGGTGCCACCGACCCTTCCTCCGGCATGGCCGCGGTGCTGGCGGAGGCCAAGGCGCTGGGTGCGCTCTACCGCGAAGGCTGGCGTCCGCGCCGCACCATCGTCTACGCCGCCTGGGACGCGGAGGAGCCGGGGCTCCTGGGCTCCGTCGAGTGGACAGAGCACCACGCCGCGGAGCTTACGGAGAAGGCGGTCGCCTACATCAACTCCGACAGCAACAGTCGCGGCTTCCTCGACGCCGGCGGGTCCCACACCCTGGAGGCACTGGTCAACGAGGTGGCGCGGGATATCGTGGATCCGCAGACCGATGTCCCGGTCGCCAAGCGGATGCGCGCCGCCCTGGAGCTGCACGGCGAGGAGGCCGAGCAGGAGCGGGCCCGCAAGCCCGGCGACCTGCCGATCGCCCCCCTGGGCTCGGGCAGCGACTACACGCCGTTCCTCCAGCATCTCGGCATCGCGTCGCTCAACATCTCGTTCGGCGGCGAGGGCGACTACGGCCAGTACCACTCGGTCTACGACTCGTTCGATCACTACCGCCGGTTCATGGATCCCGGCTTCCAATACGGCGTGGCGCTGGCCCGGGTCGGGGGGCGGCTCGTCTTGCGCCTGGCCAACGCCGAGCTCCTGCCGTTCACCTTCCGGCCGCTCGCCCGGACCGTGAGCGGCTACGTGGACGAGCTCGAGCAGCTCGCCAAGACGATGCGGGAAGAGACAGAGACCGAGAATCGCCGCATCCGCGACGGTGTGTACGAGGTCGCCTGGGATCCGACTGAGACCTGGGTCGTGCCGGAGCCCGAGGAGCCGGTCCCGTTTCTCAACTTCGCTCCGCTGCGCAATGCGCTCACCACTCTCGAGGCGAGCGCGAAGCGCTACGACTTGGGCGTGGCCGCGTGGCGTGAGGGCAAGCGAGAGCTCGATTCTGCCGCGGCGGGTGAGCTCGATCGTCGCCTGTACCGCAGCGAACGCGCGCTGACCCGCTCCCATGGCCTGCCGCGGCGATCCTGGTACATCCATCACCTCTACGCCCCCGGGTTCTACACCGGCTACGGCGTCAAGACCGTGCCGGGCGTCCGCGAGGCGATCGAACAGCGCCAGTGGGACGAGGCGGAGGCCCAGATCGGCGTCGCCGCCGAGGTCCTTTCGGCAGCGGCCGAGGCCATCGACGGCGCCGCTGTGATCCTCGAGGAGTGACGCCGCCCCGGTTTCCGAGCAGCCTTTCGAGAATACGCCTCGTCGGGCGTCGTAACGTCGAGCGACGTGTGCGGTCGCCGCATGTGCGAGAGGTCGTGATCTCGGACCATGACTTCCGGCACAAGGAGGACGCGGCGGCGACCCCTAGAATGTACGGGTGTCCGATCCGCTCCGCACCGGCCGGCGCTTCTTGCGCGCGGTGGGTGTTGCGGCCTGGCTGCTGTCAGGTCTGCCGGCCCTCTTGACCCTGCTGCTGCCGGGAGACCTCCTCGGCGTCGAAGCACGCCTTTCGCCGGTGAGCTTTGGGGTGTGGCTGGTCGCGGCCGCTGTGTACGCGCCGGCGTTCTGGATCACCGCGGGGCAGGCCGACCGAGAGCGGCCGAGACGCGCAGCCTTGCCGCTGCTCGCACTCCAGAGTCTGGCCGCGTTGGTCATGTTCGACATCGTGTGCACAGGTTTCGAGACGCTGCTGCTGGTCGTCGTGGCGGCCCAGCTCGGCCTCTTCGTGGCGGTGCCCCTGGGTCTCGCCTGGGTGGCTGTGCAGACCGCGGGGCTGGGTTGGCTCGGCATCGTCCACTGGGGTCTGCCGGGCAGCCTCCTGTGGGCGTTCGCCCTCGGCCTGACGCTGCAGGTCATGGCGCTGTTCCTCTCCTACTTCGCCGCCAGTCAGGCACGGGCGCGGCATGAGCTGGCGCGCATGAACGCCGAGCTGCGCACCACCCGTGAGCAGCTCGCGGCGGCACGCGAGGCCGCCGCGCGGGCGCGCATCGCGCGCGAGCTGCACGACCTGCTGGGACACCACCTGAGTGCCCTGTCGCTCCATCTGGAGGCGGCCCGCCACCGGGCCGGCGAAGACGGACGGGAAGCGATCGAACGCTGCCAGAGCATCGCTCGGCTATTGCTGGCCGACGTGCGGCAAGCCGTCCAGGAGGTGCGGCTGGATCCGCCCGAGGACCTGGCCGCGAGCCTCCACGGGGTGGTGGCGGACATTCCGCGGCCGCAGGTCGAGCTTTCGGTCGCCTCGGGGCTGCGTCCCGCCGACCCCGAGCGCGAGCAGGCCATCGTGCGCTGCGTGCAGGAGATCGTGACCAACGCCGTGCGCCATGCCGACGCCGACCATCTGTGGATCGAGCTGCGGCTGGGAGAGGATGGGCTGGAGCTGGAAGCACGGGACGACGGCCGAGGTGTCGGCGAGGTCCAGCCCGGCCAGGGCCTCACCGGAATGCGCGAACGGCTGGAACGACTGGGTGGCTCCCTCCAGATCCACAGCACACCGGGCGAAGGGTTCGAGCTCCGGGCGAGGCTTCCGTGGTCATGATTCGCGTCTGCCTGGTCGAGGACCAGACCATCGTACGGGAGGGCTTGCGAGCTCTGCTGGAGCTCCTCGACGACATCGAGATCGTGGCCGAGGCCGCCGACGGCGAGGAGGCGTTGACGGTCATAGCCGCTACGGATCCCGATGTCGTGCTGCTCGATCTGCACCTGCCGAAGCGAGACGGGCTCGCTGTGCTACGGGCCCTGGCGGATCCCGCCCCGCCTCCGGCGACGCTGATTCTGACCACCTTCGACGAAGACGCCCTCGTGCTCGAGGCCCTCAAGGCGGGCGCCCGGGGATATCTGCGCAAAGACGTCTCCCTCGACGAGCTGGCCGGGGCCATCCGCCGAATCGCGGCGGGGGGCACGGCGGTGCAGCCGGCGGTGACCGCGCGCATCGTCGAGGGGCTCAGCAGGCTCGGCAGCTCGATCCCCGGGCTGGAGCTGCCGGATCCCTTGACCGAGCGGGAGCAGGAGATCCTGCGCCTGGTGGCCAACGGCTTCTCGAATCGCGAAATCGCCGAGGCCCTGCACTTGGCCGAGGGCACGGTCAAGAACCACGTCTCCTCGATCCTCTCCAAGCTCGGCGTCCGCGATCGTACCCGCGCGGTGCTGAAAGCGGTCGAGCTCGGGTACCTCGCCTAGACCATGCAGCAATCCGATCCCCCGGGGGCTCCGTATCCTCTCTTGAAATATCCCCCCAGGGGGGATATGATCCAGGCGATCGGAGGGAGAGATATGAAGCCAGCATCCGAGTTTTCGACCCTGCACCCCGTCGGCACCGACTATCTGGACACCGCGTCGAAGCGAGCTCTGCAGAACCGCCTGGCACGCATCGAAGGGCACCTGGGGGCGGTCCGCCAGATGCTCGACGAGGAGCGCTGCGCCGACGAGATCCTGCTCCAGGTGGCGGCGGTGAAGGCGGCTCTGAATCGATTCTCGGCGGTGCTGCTGGAGCACGAGCTCAAGGACTGCGTGGACACCTGCATGGAGGGGGATCCGCGGACGCGCCTGGACCGGGTCACCGCGGTCCTGGCCACCCTCCTGAAACAAAGTTGAGGTAATCGACATGGAAGAGGCCAAAAAGAGCACGCTGCTGAACGTCTCCGCGATGCTGGCGGCAGTAGGCGCGTCCGTGTGCTGTACCTTGCCGATCGTCGTGGCGGTGCTCGGGGTCGGCTCGGCGGCACTGGGGGCGACGATCGCACCGCTGACACCGTGGTTTACGGGGCTGACCGTCCTGTTGCTGGGCTACGCCTTCTACCGAACCTACCGCCCGGTGAAGTGCGAGCCCGGGCAGACGTGTGCGGTTCCAGCCAGTCGCCGTCGCCAGCGGATTGCCCTCTGGATCGTTGCTGTGGTCGCCCTCTTGCTGGTGACCTTCCCTTATTACGCAGCCTGGGTTTTGTGAGAAAGGAGATGGATCATGAGTAACAGACGACTCATCATTGGAGTTCTCACCGTCGGCATCCTGGCGGTCGCAGCCACCCTGAGCTTGCGGGCCGCGGACCCAACCGACTCCCCGGACGAGGCTACGACCGTGACCTCGGTCTTCGACGTCCAAGGCATGACGTGTGGGGGTTGCGAGGTGGCTGTCAAGCGGGTGGTCAAGAAGCTCGATGGGGTAACGGAGGTCGCAGCCTCCTATCGTGAAGGCCGGGCGACGGTCAGGCATGACCCCGAGAAGGTGGCTCCGCAGGAGATCGTCCAGGCCATCGAGCAGCTTGGTTACAAGGCGAAGCTCGCGGCCGAGCGCTGGCGCGAGGACGCCGGAGAACAACGGGAGCCCGAGGCGTGAGCCCCGAAGAAGGGGGGGCCGCGAGCGACCTTCTGGTCGTCGGAGGCGGTTCTGCCGCCTTTGCCGCCGCCATCCGCGGCGCCGAGCTGGGCGCCCGGGTCACGATGGTCGAGCGCGGGACTCTGGGCGGGACCTGTGTGAATGTCGGCTGCGTTCCGTCCAAGACCCTCATCAAGGCGGCCGAGACACGCTTCCGGCAGCACCACCATCCGTTTGCCGGTCTCTCGGCCGTCGACGGCCGGCTCGACCTCCGCGCCCTGGTCGAGCAGAAGCGGGAGCTCGTCACGCGCCTGCGCCAGTTCAAGTACAGAGAGGTGCTGGCCGCCTACCCGACGATCGAGCTCCTGGAAGGGGAGGCCCGGTTCGTGGATCCACGTCGACTCGAGATCCAGCCTGCCGAGGGCACGGTGCGGGAGCTTGCCGCGGACCGCGTGATCCTTGCCACCGGCGCGTCCCCATGGGCGCCGCCGATCGCCGGCCTCGACCGGGTGCCGTGGTGGACGAACGTAGAGGCCCTCGAAGCCGAGGTCGTCCCGGAGAGCCTGCTGGTGATCGGCGGCTCCGCGGTCGGCGTGGAGCTGGCACAGCTCTTCGCGCGGCTGGGCAGCCGCGTCACCGTCATCGAGATGCTGCCCACCCTGGTGCCCAACGAGGAGCCGGCGCTGGGTGAGGCCCTCGCACAGGTGTTCGAGGAGGAAGGCATCTCGGTGCTGACGTCGGCCCGGGTGACCGCGGTCGCGCACGAGGAGGGCAACGGCTACCGGCTGACCGTCGCCCTCGACGGCGCGGAACGGACCGTCGAGGGCGAGCGGCTGCTCGTCGCGACCGGCCGGCGGGCCAACACCGGCGATCTGGGTCTGGAACGAGCCGGCGTAGGAACCGACCGGACGGGCGCGATCGTCGTCGACCCGTCTTTGCGCACCAGCCAGGAAGGGATCTTCGCGGCCGGCGACTGCACGACGCTGCCTCAGTTCGTCTACGTCGCGGCGCGCGCGGGAACGCTGGCGGCGGAGAACGCCCTGGGCGGCGAGCGCCGCGAGCTCGACCTGTCGGCGATGCCGGCGGTCACCTTCACCGACCCCCAGGTCGCCTCGGTGGGGCTGACCGAGACGCGGGCACGAGAGCAGGGCGTCGCCGTGGAGTCCCGCACCCTGGCGATGGGGGAGGTGCCTCGAGCCCTGGCCAATCGCGATCCCCGGGGGCTGATTCAGATCGTAGCGGCGGCCGGAGACCGGCGTATCCTGGGCGTTCACGTCCTCGCCCCGGCGGCCGGTGAGATCATCCAGACCGCTGTGCTGGCCGTGCAGGCAGGCCTCACGGTCGACCAGCTCGCCGGCACGCTCTTCCCCTACTTGACCGAGGTCGAGGGCCTGAAGCTCGCCGCCCAGACCTTCAGCCGCGAGGTGGCGCACCTCTCCTGCTGCGCCGGCTGACCGCAGATCAGGGCGTTCGGGCGCCTCTGCCCAGCCACCAGCCGATCACCAGCGCAGCGAGCGACCAGGCGATGATGCTGTCGACGAGCTGGGCGGCGAGGTACTCGGTCGGGAAGCCGTACCAGTTCCAGTACGAGAGGTCGATCGCCACCGTCGCGAAACAGCCGAGAACAGCGCCGAAGATGACGCGCCGACCCCATCCGGCCACCGCGGGCCCCATCGCCACGAACAGGAACGCCGCGAGGATGCCGCCGACGATATTGGACGCCCCCTCCATCACCAGCGCCCGACCGAACGAGAAGGGGCCGGTGGGCGGCGACAGCGCCAGGATGCCATGCGGATAGTCGGCCCATGCCTGCTGCTGCCGCGCCTCGTCCTCGAACCACGGGTAGATGTAGATGCGGCGCTCGTCGACGTGATCCGCGAGGACATCGAGCACCGTCTCCTGCGCCGGCAGTGGGCCGACACCGACTTCGCCCAATGGGAGGACCATATGGGAGATCGCTCCCCAGACGAACACCACGATCCCGGCGAGCACGCCGGCAACGACGACCCGTGCGTTCATGACGCTCCTCCTTTCCAAGCGAAGAGGGAGCGTAGCACGAAGCGGAGCCGTCGGAGCCGCGAAACCACCTGGTGCCTGCGGACGTAGGACGGCTCATGAGCGCCGAGAAGCTGATGGACGAGCTGCTCGCGATGGCGGACGAAGACCTCCGCGTGCGGGAGGAGCTGGCGCAAGACGGCTCGCTCTATGGCGGCTATCACCCGCGCATGCGGGAGGTGCACGAGCGAAACGCCGCCCGGCTGCGCCAAATCCTGGATGAGCACGGCTGGCCGGGTCGATCTCTGGTCGGCGAGCAGGCCGCCGAGGCGGCGTGGCTCATCGTGCAGCACGCGATCGGCGATCCTCCCCTGCAGCGGCACAGCCTGGTGCTGCTCCGAGACGCCGCGGCAGCCGGCGAAGCGCCGGTGCTGCAGGCTGCGATGCTGGAAGACCGCATCCGCACGTTCGAAGGTCGAGGGCAGCTCTACGGCACCCAGTTCGATTGGGATGAGGAAGGTGCGATGAGCCCGTTCCCCATCGAGGACGTGGATCATGTGGACGCGTACCGGCGCCAGATCGGCCTTCCACCCCTCGAGGACGAGACGCGCAGGCGACGACGCATCGTCGCACAGACAGCGGAACGGCCGCCGCAGGATTGGGCTGCCTACCAGCGCGAGATGGAGGAGTGGCTCCGCTCGATCGGTTGGCGATGATCGAGGAGGTTCCGGGCTGCCTACCGGGAGTTCGTTAGCAAGCGGCGCAGCACCGGGCGGAGCTCTGAGGGGTCGACCCAGACCTGGCGCAGCACGACGCGTCCGTCGGCGTCGAGGACGAACGCTGGCGAGGGTGCGGCGCCGAACGCACTCCACGCCGCGTCGTCCATTCCATCGACCAGCACCGCGGCGTCCAGCTCGAGCCGCTGCACGGTGTCGGCGGCACGCTCACGGCGCTCTTCGAGCGTCTTCGTCGCCCCCAGGCGGACGCCGGTCAGTCGGTTGATCCACAGATCCCACTCCGCCTTGGAGTAGGGGCTCGGGGAGCCCACCGGATGGGCCTCCTGCGTGTAGAGCACGAGGAAGTCGACGCGGCCGGCGAACTCGCGCTGGAGCTTCTGCATGCCGAACCGCCGGTAACGAAAGACCGGGCAGGACCGGCTGCCGAGCTGCAGCACCACGGGTCGCCGTCCGATCACGTCCGCCAGGCGTGCTTCCCCTCCATCGGCGTCATACACGACGACGTCGGGCACCTCACTGCCGGGCGTGGGGGAGGAGTCGGCAAAATGGGCTAGGCGGGGGCCGGCCTGGTGCGGAAAACAGCTTAGGGCATACATCGCAGCAAGCAACGCCACGCGGCCCGAGAGGCGCCCGCGCCAACGCGGGGGAACTCCGTTCATACCGCAAGCTACGGATAGAGCCCACCAACGGGTTCACCGACGGATGCCTCCGAGAGCCTGACGAGCTACGCGCGGGCTGGGGTGGCGGTACCGACTGCGGATCGAGCACTCGTCGATGCGGGTGTTGTACGCTCTTGCCGCACTGCATGGTTGCAGCGGGAGTTCGAGGCTCATGAAGCGATGACCGCGATTCGGGACCTGGCGTGGGTGGGACTGGGCGGGGGCTGTTCGGCCCGGGAGCGCGGCTCTTCCTCGGAGGTACAACACCGAGCGTCTCCTGGAGCCGATCGGCTATGTGCCACCCGTCGAGCATGAAAGGAACTACCATTGGAACCAGCAGCCCTCGCCCGCTGGGGCGGGACTCAACTAATCGAGTCTCCGGAAATCCCAGGGCGATTCACTCTACCCTGGCTACGCGCCACCGGGTGAGTGCCTCGACCCAAAACCAGGCGCTGAGCGCCCTGCGGCTCATGGAGTGCGCGCGGCTGCGGGTCAAGGATGTCGACCTCGAGCGGCGGGAGATCCTGGTGCGCGACGGCAAGGGGCGCAAGGACCGACGGACCATGCTTCCGGCTCCGCTGGTCCGA
>JBOGJI010000269.1:0-6092 GCA_050747865.1 Thermoanaerobaculia bacterium | reverse complement strand
GTCGCCGCTCCTCGACGATGGCACCGCATCGCCAGCGTCGCGGCTCCTTCCAGCAGGCGGGCACCGACGCGCGAAGCGCGTTGGTCTGGCGCTCGCAACGCGACCCACGGGAGATTCATTCACAGGCTCTCAGTCAGGGCGGCGGGCACCGACGGCGCCGACGACGAACGAAGGGTAGGCCTCTCGGATCCGGCGGACGTCCGGGAGGAAGCGGAGGTCCTCGAAGCCGGCGGTGAGGAACGCCGTCTCCCACTGCTCCGGAGTCAGGAATCCGGCCACGGGGCGCACTCCGGGGTCGAACCGGGGCGCGCGATAGGCGTCCAGCAACAGGAAGACCAGCTCGGTGTAGACCGGCTGCCCGGCGAACGGCCGCAGGCCCTCCGAGATGACCAGCCATCCCCCCGGAGCGAGCGTCCGGTAGATCTCGGCGAGCGTGAACGCCAGGTCTCGCGCCACGTGCAGGGTGTTGACGGCGTAGACAAGGCGGTGCGCGGAGGGCTCCACCCCCTGGGACGCAAAGTCGCGGTCGATGTCGAGGCGGCCGGGGAGCAGCGACACTTTGTCGCCGAAGCGCTGGCGCAATGCTCGCGACCCGCGCGCCAGCAGCATGGGGACGAGTTCGGTGAATCGGTAGCCTTGCAGAGCCTGCAGGCTCCCCTCCCGCTCCAATCGCGCGAGCAGGGCGAGCGCGCCGCTGGCGCCTCCTCCGCCCAGCTCCAGCCACACACCCCGCGCATTCCCTACCCACTCGGTCACCGCCAGGGCACCGAGCTCGTTGTTGATCGCGTAGAGCGGGTTGTCGCCGGAGAAGTAGCGCAGCCAGAGCTCCTGGCCGTCGGCGGCGAACAGCAGCTCCTCTCCCCGGCGGCCCCCGGCGAGGAACTCCGGATAGACGTCAGCCGCCCGCCGCGCCAGGTCGTACGCCGGCTGCGACGCCGGGTCGTGCTCGCGCTGCAGCGCCGCCACCTCGTCGGGAGGGTCTTCGGGCAGCTCCGCGGGAAGCCGATAGCAGACCTCCCCTGAGGGCCCGTTCTCGCGCACCGTCCTGCCCTTGAGCGCCAGCGTCTCGAACAGCCAGGGCACGACGGCGGCCGCGCGGTCCGGCTGCAGGCCCGCCCGCGACGCCAGCTCGACCGCGGTCCCCGGCCGACGCGCGGCCTCGGCGAGACCCGTCCGCCGGACGATGCCCGCGGCCAGGCGGAACACGTACTCCTCCAGCAGGTCGCAGGAGCGCACGAAGGCGTCGTCGACGAGCGGCAGCAGGGCCGCGGGCAGCAGCTCCGCACGCCGATCGCGCTCCCGGCTGCCGCGCGCCGCGATCGGGCTCATCGGCGCAACGGCCCCTGCTGCAGAAGGTCGAGGACGGCCTGGCGGGCCTGACGGGCCAGCTCGCCGCGCTGGTCCGGCCGCAGGCCCGCCGCCGGCAGCGGCTCCCCGATGTGCACCCGGATGCGGCCGGGGCGCACGCGGAACCCGCCGGGCGGGAGCACGAAACCGGAGCCGGAGACGGCGACCGGCAAGACGGCCGCTCCTGCCTGGATCGCCACCCGGAAGGCGCCTGCCTGGAACGGGGCTAGATGGTCGGCGCGCACTCGCGTGCCCTCGGGGAAGGCACAGAGGCTCGCTCCGCCGCGCACCAGCTCGACGGCACGGCGCAACTGGATTCCCGCGCTCCTGCCGGCGGTCCGCTCGACGAAGATCATTCCCATCGCCCGCGCGTAGCGACCCAGGAATGGCACACCGGCCAGCTCGCGCTTGAGCATGAATCGCAGCGGCACGGGCACGGCACGAAACAGGGCGCAGATGTCGATCATCGACCGATGATTGGCCACCAGGACGTACGGCCGCGACCAGTCGACACGCTCGATACCTTCGACCTGGAGCGTGGCGCCGGCTCCCCACAACAGGCCTGGAGCCCAGCAGCGCGCCGCCATGCGCAGCGACCAGCGATGGCTGCGGGTGACGACGCGGGTCAGGAGCGCGAGCGTGATCCAACCCGCCGTCCAGGTCAGGGTGTAGACCAGCTGCACGGCGTTGAGCAGTCCCCAGCCGAGCTGCGACAACACCAACGGGCGCGCCTGCGCGTCGGCGTGCTCTGCGCGCGAGCTCATCGAGGCGAATTCTACAGGTCGTGATGCGTGCCGTGGTCGGGCCGGGGCCCGCCGGCCCCTCCACTGTGGCGCGATCGACCGGGAGCGGGGCGGAGCGCGGGGAGGACGAGGAGGGTGGCGGCAAGGCTGGCGAGGACGCCCAGGGCTACGGCGAGGCCGCCGCCGCGCAGGCCGGGTAGGCGGGAGAGCAGGAGGCTGCCGAAGGCCGCGGCGGTGGTCAGGGAGGTGAGGGTCATGGCGCGGCCGGCGGCGCGCACGGCCCCGGGGAGACCCGCGGCCGGGTGGAGGCGGGCTCCGTGCACGGCGTGCAGGCCGTCGTCGATGCCGATGCCGAAGAGGATGGGGACGAGGGCTAAGGAGATGAGGTCGAGGCGGAAGCCGAGGGCGCCGAGCAGGCCGCAGGTCCAGAGGATGCCGAGGCAGACGGGGACGAGGGCGAGCAACGCGTCTCTGACACGGCCGCGGAATGAAGCGACGGCGACCCCGCCGACGAGGCCGGCCGCCAGCAGGGACAGCCACTTGAGGTCGGCCGACGCGACGCGGCGCAGCGCGGCGCCGAGGCGCGGCGCCGACGCGACGACGGCTCCGGGAGCGAGCTCGCGAATGGTGGCCAGCAGCTCGGGCGGTGGGCCTTCCGGCCATCGCTCGAGCGGCAGGCGGAGGTGGACGGCGGCCCAGGTGCGACCCTCGCCGCGCCGCAGGAGCGTAGAACCGAGTCCCTCGGGAAGCGCCCGGCCGGCCGCCGGGTCCCGGCCCGCGGCCAGGGCCGCCAGCGCTTCCAGACCCGGGCGGAAGGCGTCGGGGTCGAGGCCGGCCGCGCGCAGCTCCCGGCGTAGCGTGTCCAGGGCCGGCTCCAGGGGGAGATCGCGTAGGCGCGCCAGACGCCGGGCGGCAACAGCGTCGGCGACGATCAGATCGGAGGGGGTGGTAAGCGTCAGCTCGGGACCGAGCGCCCGCCGCAGTCCGATCGCCAGCCGCGACGCCCGCTCCAGAGCCTCGGCCTCCGAGCCCCCCGGAACGGCGATGGTCGCGGTGTCTAGACCAAGGCCGAACCGCTCGGCGAGCAGCGTCTCCGTCCGGCGCAGCGGGTGGTCTTCGGGGCGCAGCGCGCGCAGATCAGAGCTCACGTGGAGCTGGCATGCCCCGATCAGGGCGAGGGGAACGCTCAGCACGGCGGCTGTCAGGACCAGGCGGCGGCGTGACTCGGCGAACCGGCTGACGCCGTCGACCAGCCGCCCCAACGCGGTCCATCCCCTTCCCGGCACGCGGCAAAACGGTCGGCGCTCGCCGCAGGAGACCAGGAGGCCGCCGGCGGTGAGCGCGGTGGCGACCAGCGTGCACAGCATCCCCAGCGCCAGGACGGCACCCAGATCCCTGAGCGGCGGCAGGTGGGCGAACATCAGCACCCCGAAACCGGCGGTGGTGGTGAGCGCCGAGCTCACGACGCCCGGACCGGCCTCCCGCAAGGTCGCCCGCCATGCCGCCGCCGGCGTCGCTCCCCCCAGCCGGGACTCGCGGAAGCGGACGACGGCGTGGATCCCGTAGTCCACGCCGAGGCCGACCAGCACCGCGGCGAAGCCCGCCGAGACCGCGGCCAGCGGGCCGAGCAGCGCGTGGGCGGCCGCGCCGGTCCAGACCAGCGCCGGGAGCAGCGCCGCCAGCGCCAGCAGCGGCAGCAGGACGCCATCGAGCGCCAGCACCAGCACCAGCAGGCAGAGCCCCGCCGAGCTCCACACCGTGCGGACCATGTCCTGCTTCAGCAGGCGGGCGTCGTGGGTCGCGTACAGCGGGCCGCCCACCGCGTCGCAACGGAGACCGGCTCCCACCCGCTCTTCGGCGTGGCGGCAGGACGCCGCGATGCCGCGCTCCAGCTCCCAGCCGGCGGTGGCGTGGAGTTCCTGCTCCGCCGGCTCGACGACGACCAGGGCCGCCGAGCCGTCCGCCGCCAGGAAGGTTCCCGTCAGCGGATCGAGCGGCAGGCCCGAGGCTGTCCGCTGCAGCAGCCCGGCGGCGTCGCTGAAGCCGAGCGGGTCGTGCACCAGGAGCTCCGCGGCGGCGGTGCCGACGGGCGAGACCAGGGTACGGCGCATCTCCCGGACGCGCCGCTCGATGACGGGGGTCTCGAGACGGCGGCGGACTTCGGCCTCCCAGTCCCCCGGCAACAGCAGCGGCGCTCGCGCGACCACCGCTTGCAGCCAGTAGGCCTCCTCCTCCGGCCGCACGCCCGCGCGCGTCCAGGCGACACCGGGCAGCGTCTCCAGCTCGGTGGCGAGGACTCCGGCCGCCTCCGCCAACTGCGCGGGAGAGGACGGTTCGTCGCCGCGCTCCGGGCGAATCACCACGAAGACCCGCTCCAGACCCCCGAACAGCTCCTCCACGCGCCGGAATTCCTCGGCCGCCGGCGTGTCCACGGGCAGCAGGCTCAGCAGGTCGGGGTCCAGCCGCAGGCGCAGCGTCCACGGCAGGGCAACCAGCGACAGCCCGAGAACGATCAGCAGCGCCCTGAGGGGGCGGAAGGGCATCAACAGTAGACGCCGGCGTCGACCACCAGCGACTGCCCGGTGATGGCGCGGGCATCGTCGGAGATCAGGAAGGCGACGGCGGCGGCCACGTCCGCGGCCTCGACGCCGTACGGTAGCGCCTCCTGAGAGCGCAGCAGCTCGACCGCCCGCGCGGGCAGCTCGCCGGTGAGCTCGGTGGCGACGAAGCCGGGCACCACGGCGTTCACCCGCACGCTCTTGCGCCCCACCTCACGGGCCAGCGAACGGGTGAGCCCGAGCAGCCCGGCCTTGACCGCCCCGTAGGCCGCCTGCCCCGAGACCCCGCGCAGGGCGGTGAGCGAGGAGACGTTGACGATGGCGCCGCCGCGCCGCGACACCATCCCCTTGAGCACCGCGCGGCAGCATCGCACCGCCCCGGCCAGGTTGACCTCGATCAGCCGCTGCAGGTCCTCCTCGCGGGTGAGCGCCAGCAGCTCGCTGTGCTGATGGCCGGCATTGTTGATCAGGGCGTCGACCGGGCCGAGGCGGTCCTCGATCTCCGTCAGCACGCTCTCCGGCCCGCGCGGGTCGGAAAGATCCATGCTCCAGCCCACAGCGCGGCCCTCGCAAGCTGCCTCCACCTCGCGGGCACTGGCCTCCTGGGCGCGCCAGGTGAAGGCCACCCGCCAACCGTCTCGCACCAGCCGCTCGACGATCACGCGGCCGATGCCGCGCGAGCCCCCGGTGACCCACGCCAGGCGTGACGGCGCGGAGCTCACGCCCGCTCCCCCAGACTTGCAGCCCAGGCGCGCAGCACCGCCCGCCCGATCCGCAGGCTGTCGACGAGCGGCCTGTAGTGGCTGCCCTGCCGTCCGTCGACCCGTCCCATGGCGACCGGCACCTCGGCGATGCGGAATCCGCGGCGCGCCGCGCGGACGACAATCCAGCTCTCTGCCTCGAAGCGGTCGCCGCGCAGCTCCAGAGATTCCAACAAGGGACGAGCATACAGGCGGAAGCCGGTCTGCACGTCGCGGAATCGGTGGCCGGCCGCCACCGAGATGAGGCCGGTAGAGAGGCGGTTGCTCAGTCGCCGCACCGCCCCCATCTCGGCGAACAGGTGCTGGCGCGTGCCCAGGACCATGTCGGCTCCCTGGCGCCAGGCGGCGACCAGGCGCGGAATCTGCTCGGGCACGTGCTGGCCGTCCGCATCCACTGTCACCACCGCCTCGATCGACGGCTCAGCCAGCAGCTCGCGGATCCCCCAACGCAGGGCGGCGCCCTTGCCGCGGTTGGCCTCGTGGGCGACGACCCGCGCTCCGGCGCTGCGGGCGGCGTCGCCGGTGCCGTCGGTCGAGCCATCGTCGACGACCAGCAGCGGCCATCCCCCCTGCTGTACTCCGCGGATCACCGCGCCCACGCTCGCCGCCGCCTGGTAGGCGGGGACGACGACCGCCACCGGCTCGCCGGCGGTCATGCCTCGGCCGCCTCCAGCCAGGCCCAC
>JBOGJI010000268.1:0-6633 GCA_050747865.1 Thermoanaerobaculia bacterium | reverse complement strand
GTCGTGCCTATTTGTCGGACAGGCTCTCCAGCGCGGTCGGCGTGGACCAGGCGGGCGGGCAGTCGCCGTCGCCGCGCAGGCGGGCCACGGCGCGGCAGCCGTCGAGCAGCCGGCTCGCGGGCAGCAGCTCGGCGATCGCCGGCGGATCGAGCTCAGGATCGAGCTCGAGCAGCAGCGCGACGATCCCGGTGACGTGTGCGGCGGCGAGCGAGCTTCCCGAGGTGAAGTCATAGCGGCCGCCGGGCACGGTGCTCAGGATCTCGAAGCCGGGAGCGATCCGGGCGTCTTTGGGAGGCGACGCGCTCGTCGCCGGCGGCGGGCGGGCACGCGTATCGGCAGCCAGGACCGGCAGCACGCCGGGCAGGGAGGCGGGAAACGACAGCCTGCCGCCGGGCTCGAGCTCGGCGGCGGCGACGACGGCGATCTTGCGATCGAGCGCGCGCTCGAGCAGCAGGGCGAGGACCCCGTCGCTGGGGCCGGCCAGGCTCAAGTTGACGACGTCGGCGCGCTCGGCGACGACGTGATCGAGCGCCAAGGCCAAGGCGTAGCTGTCGCACGTGGCGGCGCCTCCGGCCGCGGGCTCGCAGGCCCTTATGGCGAGGATGCTGGCCTCCGGGGCGACGCCCCGGATGCCGTGTCCGTTGCGCGCGCGGGCGGCCACGACACCGGCGATCGCGGTTCCATGCCAGCCCTCCGTGAAGCCGGCCCGCCCCGCGAGAACGAAGCTCGCCGCCTCGGTCACCGCCTCCGCGAGGTCGGGGTGGCTGAAGTCGATGCCGGTGTCGACGACGGCGACCCGGACGCCGCGCCCGGTCGCCCAGCGCTGCGCCTCGGCGGCGTGGATGGCGTGGAATCCCGACTGCAGATGGAGATAGTGATCCGCGGGCTCTTCATCGGACTCTTCGGCGGAGAGCAGGCGGAACCTGCGCTCCGGCTGCGCGACGTCGACCAGGGGGTGGCGATCGAGCCTGGCGGCCAGAGTGTCGAGGTGAGCGCCCCCGGGGGCGCGGTAGACGACGCAGAACTGACGCAGCGAGCGCATCTCCCAGAGGGCTTCGATCTCCAGGCCATGAGAGCGCGCGAGCTGGATGGCGACCTCCGGCGCCTGGAGTGTGGGGATGGAGCGCAGCACAACGAGGAGTCGCGGACCGCGCTCCCCCTGCGCATCGGTCCGGGGCTCCGGAACGACGGTGCAGGCGGTGGTGAGCGCCAGGAGGAGCGGCGGCAGGAGTCGGCTCATGGGGCGGCGGCCACCGGCTCGGCGAGCCGCACTCCGGCGCTGGCGCGCAACGTCGCCAGGGCCTGGTCGACGGTGCCCGCTTCCGCTTCGATGGTGAAGACGCCGGCCGGGGTCGGTCCGTCGACGATGCGGCAGCCCGCGGCGGCCAGCAGTCGCCGCAGCTCGGACGTGCGCATCCCGGGGTCGACCACGAGGCGCAGTCGTGGTCCCGCGACTGCCGTCTCCACCGCGCCCGGGACGCTCAGGGTGTGGAACTGAGCACGGGGTGCCGGCCGCAGCAGCCAGGCGACCAGCCCCAGGAGGCCGGCGAGAACGATCCCCTGCGCCAGCACCGCGGCGAGCAGCTGGCGCCGGGTGGGCTGCCGGCGCAGCCACCCGCGGCGCTGTTCGCGCGCCAGCTCGGCCCGCAGGCGAGACAGCCCGGCCTCGAGACCAGCCTCGCTCTCCGGGATGCTCGCCAGGGCGGCGGCGAGCCGTTCCTCGGCGGCGCGCGCGGCGCGGCAGGAGGGGCAGCGCGCGAGATGGTCGTCGACGCGGCGGGTCTCTTCGGTCGAGAGCGTGTCGTTGACCCGCCAGGGAAGCAGCTCGACGATCTCGTCGTGCTTCGGCGGCAGGGTCGGCTCAGGCATCGTCTCCTCCTTCCAGGGAAGACCATTCGAGAGCCTGGCGCAGCTTCCGGCGGGCGTGGAACATCCGGGTCTTGACCGTGTTCTCGGGGCAGCCGACCTGCGCGGCGATCTCGCGGTAGGAGAGGCCGCGGAAGTAGGTGAGCTCGACCACCGTGCGCTGCGGCTCGGGGAGCGCGGCGAGCGCCTCCCGCAACGCCACTCGCGCCTCGATCGCGCCCGAGGAGCCTGCGCCCCCTCTTCCCTCGGCCGCCTCTCCGCGATCGTCTTCGCCGGCGGGGACCGGGATCGGCCGCCCCGAGTGCCGGCGCAGCAGGTCCAGCGCCTTGCGGTAGGCGATGCCGATCACCCAGGTCGACACCTGGGAATCGCCGCGGAAGGCGGAGGCCTGGCGCCAGACCGCCAGGAACACCTCCTGGATCGTGTCCTCGACCTGGCCGGCGTCGCGCAGGTATCGCCACAGGTACCGGGTCAGGCGGGGGTGGAGGAGCCTGTAGAGCTGCTCGAACGCCTCGCGGTCGCGGCGGGCGACGCGCGCGAGCAACGCCAGCTCGCGATCCTGCTGCGCCGTCGCGGCGGGCGAGGAGGAGCCGGCCCTCGGTTTCCGGGACATGCGTCGCATCGCCTTCCTACAGTACTCCCGTGGAAGCGTGACCTCTTCCTGCGGGTGAGTAGCGGCCGGCCGCCGGAAAGTTCAACCGGTCCGGCCGTGAACCCTCGCTGTTCGCCGAGCGACACACATGGAGACGGCGAGGAGGACTCTATGACCAGCCTGCGACTGCGCACGTGGCTCGGCGGCTTGACCCTGTTGGCGGTGGCCTGCTCGGGTGGAGGAGATGGAGGCAGCCCGTCCGCGCCGCCGCCGCCCCCACCCTCCGGTAACGTGGTCGTGGTTACTGTCAGCGATTTCGCGTTCGACCCCAAAAGCGTGCAGATCGAGCCCGGGCAGACGGTGCGCTGGGTCCTGGAGGGGGGCAGCATGACCAACCACACGTCGACAGAGCGCAATGGTGTGTGGGACAGCGGCTTCGTCTTCCGGCAGGCGGGCGACAGCTTCGAGCGCACGTTTCCCCAGGCGGAGGACGGCAGGACTTTCGAGTACCTCTGCGAGACGCACTGGGTCTCGAACCAGATGCAGGGCTCGGTGCGAGTCGGCGAGGACGCACCTCCTCCCAACCCCGGGTATTGAGGGCTCGGATCGATGCGCCTTCTAACTTGGGGTGGCCTCTGCCTGCTCTTCGTGTACGGCGCGCCCGCGGGCGCCCAGGAGATCGACTTCGACCGCACCGAGGCGTGGGCGATGAAGTACTTCTCCGCCATCGCGCTGATGAGCGGCTATGGCCCCCCGAACAGGACCGATCCGGGCTCGGTCTCCCTCGGGTTCGAGGCCGGCTGGGTTCCGCACCTGTCGCGAGCCGAACGAACGGTCGGATTCGATGGCACCAACGTCGAGGACCTCAACAAGACGTCTGTGTTCGGGCGCCTGCGCGTCGACCTGGCGCTCCCCTGGGAGCTGCACGCAACGCTCGGCTACGTGCCGCCGATCGAGCTCGACGGGGCGCGGCCCGACGTCCTCTCGCTGAGCATCGGACGCGAGATCTGGGCGGGCGAGAACGTACGGTTCGGGCTGCGCGCACACGCGATGGGTGGTGACGTGGAAGGAGACTTCACGTGCGAAGAGGACGCGGTGGCGGCGGGGGACGACCCGGTCGCCAATCCGCTGGGATGCGAAGAGGTGTCGCGCGACCGGATGCGCTTCGATGCCCTCGGGCTCGAGGGTGGGATCGGGTTCACGCCGTGGAGCGCCAGCGGTCCCGAGATCTACGCCGCGGTATCTGTCAGTCGCATTGATCCTCGCTTTCAGGTGAACGCCCGGTACAGTGGTTTCACCGATCGCACGGTGCTCGAGACAGAAGGCACGTTGGCCACGTTCTCCGCCGGCCTCCGCGACGACCTGGCCGGTCGCTGGAGCTGGGCGGCGGAAGCCGTCTACGCCCCTCTGACCGTCCGCCGGCCGCCGGAGCGCGAGGAGGAAAACGACGACATCCTCACCGCGCGCACCATGCTGACGGTGTCCTGGCGGTAGCCGGTCCGTTCAGACGAGACCCATCTCACACGTCGGAGATGTCCGCCAAGTCGTCGAACACCCAGGCGCCGTAGCCGACGACGCGCTCGACCGGGCTCCCTACGTCGGCGGAGGTGGCGAGACCGAGGCGTCGCACCGTCGGGGCGCGCTCAGCCGCCCAGCGGAGGAGGCCGCGCAGCGGCACGGCTCCGCAGGCCGCCGCCGTTCCGATCGCCCGCCAGTCCAGCCGCTCCACCGCAGCGGCGGTCCCGTCGTCGCGCCGGCGAGCCACCGCCTGCGGCAGGTAGTGGGACAGATCCGTGCTCACGACCACGAGCGTTTGCTCCGCGGGAACCGAGGCGATGACCTCGGCGACCTCGTCGGGCGTCGCCTCCCCGACGACGAGAGGGATGAGGTGGAAGGGACCGAGAACCGTTTGCAGAAACGGCAGCTCCACCTCGAGAGCGTGCTCCTCGGCATGGGGCACGTCCCGGCGCGTGACCTGCCGTAGGGTGAGAAGCCGTTCGGCTGCCGGGTCGATGGCCACCTCCCCCAGGGGCGTGGCAAAGGCGCTCACCTCGGGCAGCGCCAGGCCGCGCAAGGGGACGAAATGGCAGGGGCCGAGCAGCAGGACGCGGCGGATCGCTGCGCGGTGCGGTGCGAGCGGCGCAAAGGCGCGTGCCGCGAGGTGCCCTGAGTATTGCCAGCCGGCATGCGGTGCGACGATCGCCCGCGGCGGTCTCTGCGAGCGCGGCGCGGACGCCTCGTCGGCGAGCAGACGGCTTGCGGCGCGGGCGAGCGCCTCCGGCTCTGCCGGGTAGAACGTACCGGCGACGGCTGGCGGACGGACGCGGCGCACGGCGGAGCTTCCAAGCGATGGCGGGTGTGGACTGATCATGGCGCTCTCGAGGATCACTGTAGCAGGAGCGACCATGGAGCGAGAGCCGATCGATCTCGCCGACCCGCACGTCGTCCCCACCCGCCACTGGACCCGTGTGGCCGACGGTCGCATCCGCTGCGACGTCTGCCCGCGCCTGTGCAAGCTGCGCGAGGGTCAGCGCGGCATGTGCTTCGTGCGCGCCTGCGTGGACCAGCAGATCGTGCTCACCACCTACGGCCGCTCCTCGGGCTTCTGTGTCGACCCGATCGAGAAGAAGCCGCTCAACCATTTCCTCCCCGGCACCGCGGTGCTCTCCTTCGGCACCGCCGGCTGCAATCTTGCTTGCCGGTACTGCCAAAATTGGAGCATCTCCAAGTCGCGCGAGATCGACACGCTGGCCGATGCCGCGAGCCCCGAGGCGCTCGCCGACGCGGCGGTGCGACTGGGCTGCGACAGCGTGGCCTTCACCTACAACGACCCGGTGGTGTTCCTCGAGTACGCGATCGACGTGGCCGACGCCTGCCGGAAGCGCGGTGTCAAGGCCGTGGCAGTCACCGCCGGCTACATGTGCGACGCGCCCCGCCGCGAGTTCTACCGCCACATGGACGCGGCCAATGTGGACTTGAAGGCCTTCACACGGGACTTCTACCACCGCATCTGCGGCGGCGGGCTCGAGCCGGTGCTCGAGACGTTGGTCTACCTGAAGCACGAGACCGATGTCTGGTTCGAGATCACCACCCTGCTGATCCCGGACGCCAATGACTCAGACGAGGAGATCGCCGCGCTCGCCGCCTGGGTCCACGAGCACCTGGGCCCCGACGTGCCGCTCCACTTCACCGCCTTCCACCCCGACTGGAAGATGCGCGACCGCCCGCCGACGCCGCCGGAGACGCTCTCGCGGGCGCGTCGCATCGCGCTCGCCGAGGGCCTGCACTTCGTCTACACCGGCAATGTCCACGATCGCCAGGGCGGCAGCACCTGGTGTCCCGCTTGTGGCGCGCTCCTCATCGAGCGCGACTGGTACCGCCTCGGCAACTGGACCCTCACGCCCGACGGCCGCTGTTCCCGCTGCGACTATCCGATCCCCGGCGTCTTCGCCGCCCGACCGGGCACCTGGGGCCCTCGCCGCCTACCCGTGCGTCTAGCCGTGGTAGGGTCGGTGGCAGACGGAAGCCCCTGAGAGGTTCCTGTCCTGCGGCAGGACGGTACGTTGCCAAGCAGACCCGGGTGCGTGCTCGGAGCCGTTGCCTCGGCCCCGCTCTTGCTCGGACAACCGGCAGCCGCGCAGCCACTGGCGGCCGATTCCAGCACAGTCGAACGGCAGGCCGTCGCGTCCGCGCTCGCCCGGGTGTCAGCGGTCCTGTCGCTCAGCTCGCTCGATCCGGGCGCGATGATCAACAAGTTCATGTCCCAGAGCTCCAGCATGTTCTCGGAGACGCCGGATTTCCGGTTCACCACCGAGCCGAAGGATCTGCGCATGCGCCTGGGCGACGCCAAAGAGGTTCCCGCCATCATCGTCCTGCGCGATCAGGACCTGGACCTCGCTTTCATACGGCCGGCCGAGGCGCCGGAGACCGCGCTGCCCGCCCTCGACCTGAGCAACGCCGGCGAGCCGCTGTTGCTCGAGACGCAGGTCGTGCTGTCGCGGCTGGGCCGCGCCGGCGACTGGAGCCCGGCGGCCACCCTGAGCTAGGAGCCTGTGAATGAATCTCCCATGGGTCGCGTTGCGAGCGCCAGACCAACGCGCTTCGCGCGTCGGTGCCCGCCTGCTGGAAGGAGCCGCGACGCTGGCGATGCGGTGCCATCGTCGAGGAGCGGCGAC
>JBOGJI010000267.1:0-24606 GCA_050747865.1 Thermoanaerobaculia bacterium | reverse complement strand
GGCCGGGGCCACGGCGGGCAAAGGTACGGCGATCTCGGGCCGCAGCGGAGCCGGTCCCGGGGCGGCCGCCGCCGGTCCGGCGTCGGGCGCTGAGCCGGGAGCGGCCGCGGCGTCGAGAGCTCGCTCGAACAGCCGCTCCAGCTCCGCCGTCTCGGCGGCGAACGGGAGGAGAGCCGCCCGCATCACCTCGGCGTCGGCAAAGCGGCCGTCGGGGGCTTTCTCCAGGGCCTTGAGCACCACCCGTTGCAGGCCGAGCGGCACGCGACCCTCGGGATCGGACTGCTCGAAGGGCAGCGGCGGCTTGAACATGTGCGCCGTGGCGATCTCGTTGAAGCCGTGGCCGCCGATGGGGTGCACTCCGGTCAAAGCCTCGTAGAGGACGACGCCGAGAGAGTAGAGGTCGGCCCGTTCGTCGGGGCGCACGTCGGCGCCGGCGAACGCCTCGGGTGAGGCGTAGCGGATCTTGCCGACGAAGCTGCCGGTGCGGGTGACGCCGGTGGTGGCGACGACGTGCTTGACGATCCCCAGGTCGATGAGCTTGACCCTGGGCCGGCCCCCCAGGCCCCAGGTGAGCATCAGGTTGTCCGGCGAGACATCGCGATGCAGCAGACCCATCCCGTGCAGGTAGGCCAGCGCGTCGAGGCATTGCCGGGCGACCTCGACGACCAGGCCGGCGGGCAGCGCGCCTTGTCGCGCCAGCACCTCTTCCACGGTCACCCCGTCGATGAACTCCATGACCATGAACGAGGTGCCGTCGGCGTCGTCGAAGACGAAGTCATAGAGCTCGACGAGGTTGGTGTGGCGCAGGCGGATGGCCGTCTTCGCCTCGTGGCGGAAGCGGCGTTGCAGGGACTCGTCGTTCGCGAACTGGGCGCGGATCACCTTGACGACCCGCACCTGATCGAGCAGCAGGTGGCGGACCTTGTAGACCGCTCCCATGCCGCCCTCCTGGATCTTGTGGAGGACCTCGTATTTGCCCTCGAGCTGGCGCAGTGACAAGGTCATAGCCGCGTCGTTCTCACGGGCGGCGCGCCGCCTTCCACGTGCCGGACTTGCCGTCGCCGGTCTCGAACCTGCCTCCGAGCTGGCCCTCGACAACGACGCCGCGCAGAACGATGGCGCCGATGGGGCCGGGCAGGGAGGTCTGCAAGGTCACCTCGGTGGGGGCGCCGAGCTCGATGGCGCCGCGCGCGGAGCGGGATCCGAAGCCGAGCTCCATGCCCGGTCGCACCAGCGCCGAGCTCGCCGTGCCGGAGAGCTCTCCGGAGCGCTGCACCAGGTCCACGTCCATGATGTAGCGGCCCTCGGCGTCGCCGTCCGAGAAGACGTTCTCGAGCTCGACGCGCCAGCGGCCGCCCACCGAGCCGAGGCTGCGGGGCACGGGCAGGAAGGCGCGCCGCAGGGCCTCGCGCCCCTCGGCGGTCATCTCTTCGATCTCGACGAGCTCCGGGCGTCCGTCGCCCCCCAGCTCGAGGTTGCGCTCGACGAGCTCGTTGAGGACTGCCGCGTATTGCGCCAGCGGCCCGGCGGTGGCGATGGGCTCGCCGCGTCCGAAGACCTGGAAAAAGCGGTTCCAGATGCCCGCGAACCAGTGGCAGAGCATCTCGTCGCTCAAGTCGTCGCGCCCCGGTGCCATCAGGTCCCGCAGCGAATCTCCATGCCAGAGCCCGAGCAGGAGCCCACCCGCCTCGACGCTGCGACCCCCGGTCAGCCGGCAGCCGCCGCCGGGCGGCACGGTCGGGATCATGCGGAACTCGAGATCATTGCGCGCCCACCGCTGCGCCCGCTTCCAGCGGCCGACCAGTCGCTCGATGTGCACCGGCGCCGGGGAGCGCGCCTCCGCCGGTGGTTGCCGCGCCTCGCGCCGAGGGGTCGACGCCGGGCGAGGCTGCGCCGCCTCGCCGGCACCGTACGCCTCACCTGCCTCGTCCCCCGCGTCCGTCTCCTCCGGCCAGCGCTCCGGCCTCGCCGTCGGCAGGTAGCCGAACGGTCCGAACAGGGTGGAGATCTCCCAGGCGCCTCGCTGCTCGGCGTAGCGAGCCGCGAACTGGAAGTCCAGCGGGCGAGGCTCGCGCGCCAGCACCTCGAGCGGCTGGTCGGGCGACGCCACGGCTCCCGCCACCCGGACCTCGAGGGGAACGCGCACCGGCGTCCCCCGCGTTAGCACCGGGACCCGCACCTCGACCTTGCGGGCGGTGATCGTCAGCACCTCCGCCTCCAGCTCCCCGAGCAGGACATGGATGTCCTGCGGGTCGTCGGCCAGCCCCGATCCCAGGATCGACAGGCGGCTCCCAACTTCCACCGGCGACGGCTGCACTCGATTGATGGTGGGGCTGACCACGTACTGCAGCATCCATTGGTAGGTTTCGAGCTGCCCGCTGTGGACCTTGAGCGCGACGTCATAGTTGCCCGCCGGTCGATCCAGCAACGCCGGAACCCGGATGCGCAGCCGCCCGCGACCGCGCTCGAGGATCTTCGCCGTGTGCCCGCCGACCTGGACCTGCAGGTCGCGCTGCGGCCGGATGTCCTCTCCCTGCAGGGTCACGATGTCGCCCGCCGTCACCCTCGTGGGGTTGGTCTGCACCGCGCGCCACACCGTCGCCGACGGCCGCAGCATCCACAGCAGCAGGACGACCGTGGCGACTCCGGCGGCCACGAAGGCGACGGGTTTCCACAGGCGCCCGAGCCACCACCGGACCCGGCGCAGCATCGTCGGCGCCGCCGCGCCTTCGGTCAGGCTTGTCGTGTCGTCCGCCGGCTGGGCTCGCCTGGGCACCAGGGCCGTCTCCGTGGAAGATGGCGCCAGCTCCATCGACGGGGCCGGCCGCTCGATCAATCCGAAGTCTTCGAGCACCTGGGCCGCGGCGTCGAAGTAGCGCACGAGCAGTGGCTTGACCACGTAGTGCTGGCCCAACAGGATCTGATCCCGATGCACCAGCTTGACCGGAGCCTCGACGCGCCGCCCGCGCACGAAGGTGCCGGTGCGCGAGCCCAGGTCCTCGACGAAGACCTCCCCCTCGCTCAGGAAGACCCGCGCGTGGGCGGCGTCCACCGTGGAGTGCTCTACCCGAAGGTCGGCCGTCTCGCCGCTGCCCAGCAGCCACTCCTCGCGATCCACCAGGGCCAGCTCGGCGAGCAGCTGCCCGGCGCGCAGCAGCTCCAGCTTCGAAGGCGGCAGCCCGGCGGGGCTCTCGGCGCTCATAGGCCGACGAGGACGCCGAAGGCGACCAGGGCGATGAAGAGCAGGACCCCGGCGACGAACCCCAGCAGCCGGGGCCAGGGAAGATGGCGGGACGCCGGGCCGAGGGGAGATCCGGCGCTCATCGAGCGCCAGCTCCAGAAATCGCCGCGGGTGGGCCGTGCCGTTCGATCGACGCCCGAGCCGGCAGGCGGCGGGCCGGGCAGCCACCGCAGGCCCCAGACGTGCGCGGCGTCGCGGGTGGCCGCGGCCGGCGCCCGCTCCTCCAGGATCTCCGCCTCCACCACCTCTGCGTCCACGACCGTATCTTCAGCCGAACCCCGGAATGCGCTCCCCGCGGTGAGGAGCGGCGGAAGGCGCTCAGGCATGGGTCACGCCCCCGATCTCGCCCGTCCCCAGCTCGCCGGTGCCGAAGGTGATCCGGCCGATCGGCCGGATGCTCTGATTCGGACGCAGCTCCTGGAACGAGAGCACCGCCATGCCGGGGAAATCGTGGCGCAGGAGGCTGAACAGGAACGGCCGGACGTCGCGCTGCGTCAGGATCACGGCCGCGGCGACCCGCTGTCCGTCCTCGCCCAGGCTGCGGCTGAACGCCTTCATCAAGTTGCGGCTGACCTCGGGCTCGAGCGAGAGTGTGGCCCCGGAGGCCGACTGCCGGACGCCTTCGCGGACCGACTGCTCGATGTGCGGATCGAGCAGGTAGACCGAGAGCTGGTCGCTTCCACCGGAAAAATGATGGCCGATGTAGTCCCGGAGCGCGGCGCGCACGGATTCGGTCAGGTAGACCGGATCGTTCTCGAACGGCGCCGCGGTGGCCAGGGCCTCGAGAATGGTCCGCATGTCGCGGATCGAGATCCCCTCCTGGAGCAGCCGGCGCAGGATGTCGGTCAAGCGCGGGGGCGTGACCAGGCTGGGCACGACGCTGCGCACCAGGGCGCCGTAGCCTCGCGTCTCCATCAGATCGAGGATGTTCTGCACGTCCTGCACCCCCAGCAACCGGTCGACGCGCTCCTTGACCAGGGTCGCCAGGTGGACCGCCAGGTACTCGTCGGGCTGGATCACCGCCGACTCCGGAAGCTTCAAGCGCTCGACCTCCGAGCGCTCCACCCACATCCCCTCGCGCCCGCGCTCTCCGGGATGGGGCGCGGAGGTCCCCTCGACCCCGGCTTCCGCCAGCTCGTCCAGGTGACCGGAGACGAAGAGGCGCTCGGGCTCGACGATCCCGCTGCCGACGGGAACCTCGTGCAGCAGGTAGCGGTAGCCGTTGTCGGCCAGCGTCGCGACGTCGCCGTGCACCCGGACCCCGGGGAAGTTGACCCCCAGCTCGGAGAACAACCAATCCCGGATCTGCGGAATCAGCTCCTGGATGAACCGGGTGCCCGGGCGCTCGACGTCGACCAGACGCGTCAACGGTGAGCTGACCTCCAGGATCACGGGGACCGCCATCGGCAGCCGCGGCCGATCGGAGCCGCCCTCGAGCTCCGCCTCTCCCATGATCTCGGCCCGCAGCTCCTCCAGGCTCTTCTTGCGCTGGGTGCGCATCATGATCCAGCCGGTGGCGCCGGTGATCGCGGCGAGCACGATGAAGGCCAGGTGCGGCATCCCCGGTACCAGCCCCAGGGCGAGCAGGGTCCCCGCGGCGATCAGGATCGCCTTCGGCTGGCGCAGGATCTGGAGGCCGATCTCCCGGCCGAGAGAGGATTCCTCCCCGGGCGCGGAGGCGACCCGGGTGGTGATCATGCCGGCCGACAGCGCGATGATCAGCGCCGGGATCTGCGCAACCAGGCCATCGCCGACGGTGAGCTGCGTATAGGTCCGTGCCGCCTCGCCCCACGACATCCCCTTGGCCACCACGCCGATCCCCAGACCGGCGATGATGTTGATGATCGAGATCAGGATGCCGGCGATGGCGTCGCCCTTGACGAACTTCATCGCGCCGTCCATGGCGCCATAGAACTGGGACTCCCGCCCCAGGTTGGCGCGCGCGCGGCGGGCGCCTTCGGTGTCGAGGATGCCGGACCTCAAATCCGCGTCGATGCTCATCTGCTTGCCGGGCAGGGCGTCGAGGGTGAACCGCGCCGAGACCTCGGCGATGCGCTCGGCGCCCTTGGCAATGACCACGAACTGGATGATGGTGATGATCAGGAAGATGACGAAGCCGACGACGAAGTTGCCTTGCACGACGAAGCCGCCGAACGACGCGACGACCTCCCCGGCGTACGCCTTGCTCAGGATCAGACGGGTGGTCGCGACGTTGAGCGCCAGGCGAAACAGGGTGGTGACCAGCAGGATGCTGGGAAAGGCGGCGAGCGACAGCGCGTGGGGCACATAGAGCGACACCATCAGGATCGTTATCGCCAGCGTCAGGTTGGAGGCGAGGAAGAAGTCGAGCAGGAGGGTCGGGAGGGGGACAATCATGATCCCCAGGATCGCCACCACCAGCACCGCCAGCGCGATGTCGCCGTAGCGGGTCAGGACGGTGTCGAGCTTGCCCGAAAGGACCTGGGCCTTGAGCTCGCGAAGATCGATGCGAGGTATGTTCATCTCAAGCCGCAAACGGGTCGCGCTGGGCCTTCTGCTCGCGCTCGATACGGGTGAGGATCTCGGCCATGGTCTCGAACATATCGCGCGGCACGTAGCTGTCGGGAGCCACGCGATACAGCGCCCGTGTCGCCGCAGCGTCTTCCACCACCGCCACGCCGCCTTTGGCCGCCAGGTCGATGATGCGGCGCGCGAATCGTCCCTGGCCCTTGGCCACCACCTTCGGCGCTGGCATGGTCTCGCGATCGTAGGCGACCGCCACGGCGTGCCCCGCCGCGTCGATCAGCACGACCTTCGACTCGGTCACCGCGCGACTGAGGTCCTGGCTGCCGATCTGGCGGTGGACCTTGCGCCGCTCGGAGCGGATCAGCGGGTCTCCCTCCATCTCCTTGTAGTCGCGCCTGACCTCTTCTTTGGTCATCCGCTGGTCGCGCATGAACTTCCAGCGCTGAAACAGGAAGTCGAGGCCGCCGACGGCGATGAAGAGGATGCAGATGATCACCAGGAACTGGGTGAGCAGCCCAGCGAGAAACCTGGCGAGATCGTCGGCGTCGACGAAGCCCAAACGCATGACGGTATGGAGCGAGCCGCGGATCACCAGGTACGCCACGGCCAGGGCGAGCAGCAGCTTGAAGAGAGTCTTGGTGAACTCCACCAGCCCGCCGACCGAGAACCACTCCTTGAGCCGCTTCATGGGACTCAGCTTCTTGAGCTCCGGCTTCAGGGGATAGGCGGAGAAGAGGAAGCGCGTCTGGGCGAAGCCGAAGGCCAGGCCGACGATGAACAGGGCGATGAGCAGGGGAGACAGAACCGACGGCACCCGGCGCACGGCGATCAGCCCCATGGCCGCCAGCACGGAGGAGTCGATTGTCGGCATGGCCGCCAGCTTCGTGGCCCGCATGTAGAGCTCGCCGAAGGCGTCCGCCGCCTGCGGCACCAGCATGAAGATGGCCACGGCGGCGATGGCGAAACCCAAAGCGCCGCTGGCGTCGCGACTGAAGGCGACCTGCCCCTTCTTGCGCGCCTCCCGCAGCCTTCGGGGGGTGGGCTTTTCGGTCTTTTGCTGGCTGGACTGGGCCACTCGACGTCGCTCCCGCAGCGCTATTGTAATAGCCGAGTCCGTCTCGGCCGTTACGGCGCTACTTCGTCGCTCCCATCGTGCGCAGCGTGCGCTGGAGCCAGACGTGATGCTCCTCGAAGGCTTCACCGCCGAGACTCGCCGCGTAGTAGAGCGACAGGGCGAGGGCCAGCAGGGCGGCCACCGACTTCAGTGGCAGGCTCAAGAAGAAGACGTTGAACTGCGGCGCCAGCCGGTTGGCCAGACCCAAGGCGACATCGAGGAAGATCACCACCACCAGGGCGGGGGCGATGAGCTTGGCCGCCAGCACGAAGGCCCGGGCGCTGGCGGCGATGAAGGCGGCGGCCAACCCCTCGCCGCGCAGCGTGGTGCCGAACGGCGGAAGCAGCTCATAGGAGCTGAAGACAGCGCTCAGGAACAGCCGATGCCCGCCGAGGCTCAAGAAGAGCACGAGGAAGAGCTGGAAGTAGAAGTTGCCGAGGACGGAGGTCTGGAGCTGGGTCTGTGGGAGCAAGACGTTGGCCACCGTGCCGCCCCGCACCGTGTCGAGGAACGACCCACCCATCTCGGCCCCCCAGATGATGAGACCGGCGGCGATCCCGAGCACCAGCCCGAAGGTGATCTCGCGCAGCAGCAGGATCCACCAGTCGATGCGGGAGACGTCCAGGGGCAGCGGCGCCTGTTGGCTCAAGCCCGGAAGCACGTAGAGCGCGAGCAGCGTCGCCACCCCCACCTTGACCGGCCCGAGCACGAGCCGCCCGCCGAGGAAGGGGGCGAGGGTGACGATGGGCAGCCAACGCGCCAGGCCCAGGGTGAACAGCCGCAACGAGTCGACGGCTCCGTGGCGCAGCCCGGCGGCGGTCGCCAGGGGGGCGAAGAACTCGTCGATCAGGGACAGCGAGACGGGCATGTCAGCCGACCCAATTGGCGAACTCTTCGAAGATGACGCGGGCGTATTGGTGCAGGAACCCGGCGAGGCGGGGACCCAGGATCAAGAGCACGGCGAATACGGCGACGATCTTGGCCGCCACCTGGATCGTCTGCTCCTGGATCTGGGTCAGCGCCTGCACGGTCGCAAGGGCCAGCCCGACCACCAGGGCCGCCAGGATCGGCGGCCCAGAGACGAACACGACGAGCAGGATGGCCCGCTGGCTCTGGAGGAGGATCTCGCTCTCCATCAGGCGACGTAAGGCTGCAACAGCCCCTCCGTCAGCAGGCGCCAGCCGTCGATCATGATGAACAGCAGGAGCTTGAACGGCAGCGACACGATCACCGGCGGCAACATGAACATGCCCATCGCCAGCAGGATGTTCGACACCACCATGTCGATGACCAGGAAGGGCAGGAAGATCAGGAAACCGATGGCGAAGGCCTCGGCCAGCTCGCTGATGGCGAACGCAGGCAGCAGGATCATGAGGTCCTGCCGCTTGATGTTCTGGCGTTCCTCTTCCGGCACCATGTGGCGGCGGTAGCCCAGGAACAGCGACACGTCGGGCTCGTGGGCGTGCTTCTCGAGGAACCTGCGCAGCGGCTCGCGGGCTTGCCCGAGAGCCTGCAAGATGGCGCGCGAGCCGGAGCCGCTCATGACCGCGTCGCCGGTCGACTGCGCCATCTCCTCCTGGACCGCGGTGTGGATCTGGGAGCCCACCGGCGCCATCACGTAGATGGTCATCACCAGCGCCAGACCCATGATCACCGGCGTCGGGGGAATCTGCTGCGTGCCCAGAGCCGAGCGCAGGATCGACAGCACGACGGCGAACTTGAGGAAGCTGGTGGTCATCATGAGCAAGAACGGCAGGATGGCCATCAGGGCCAGGACCACCAGGGTGACCAGCGGATTGGCGCCGAACTGCCCAGCGACCCCCTCTTGAGCGGGCACGACCTGCGCGAGCGGCAGCGGCGGCATCAAGCGGGCGCCCTTCCCGCGCCCCCGCGCTCTCCGGGCACGCCGCCGTCCGGCTGTCGCTCGGCATCCGCCCCGTCGGTCGCGGCCGCCTCTTCGACCGCCCGCGAAGACAGGGCCGTGACCCCGCCGGGGCCGAAGGCGAGCAGGAACCGCCGGCCCTCGGCCACCACCACCGCCAGCTTGACCTGCCGATCCAGCGGCCGGATGCCCAGCACATCGATCGGCACGCCCCGGCTCTGCCCCGCGGTGAGCAGCCGCGGCAGGCCGAAGCGCAGGATCACCCAGGCCAGTCCCAGCACCACGGCCAGAGCGGCCCCGATCTGCACCAGCTCCCAGAGCAGATTCGTCCCTTGGCTCACGGCTCGCCGGCCACCTCCGACCGCGGTCTCCACTCCTCCAGCTGGACGCCGAGCTTGCCGTCCACGACCACGACGCGGCCGCGCCCGACCACGCGGATGCCCCCGGCGTGGTGCAGCAGGACGCGCACCGGTCCGTCGGGTGAGCGCTCGAGCGCGATGGTGTTGCCTTCGTCCCAGGCGGTGAGCTCTTTGAGCGGCACCGCGATGCGATCCAACTCGAACGACAGCGTGACCTCCAGCGCTTCCTCGAGGTCGCCGCCGATCTCCTCCGGTTCCTCCAGGCTGCTCATGGTCCCTCCTGACATGGCCTCGGCGTCCTCCCATCCGTCGCCGGCGAGCTCGATCCGCGCCCCCTGTCCGGTCGGCTCCAACCGCCCCTCCCGGCCCCAGCGCTGCAGCCGCAGCAGCACCGGCCCCGCGAGCATGCCGCCCGATTGCCGCTTCGGCAGCCACTGGTCCGGAATCACCACGTCCCCGGCCGCAAGCTGCCGCAGGTCGACTAGCGCCAGGCTGGCGCTGCCGGCGATCACGTGGACGGCAAAGGCGAGCTCGCTCAAGCCCTCGGGGCGGTTGTTCGTCGGCCGGCTCAGTGCCCAACCGGCAGGCCACAACACGATCGAACGCTGCGGCGCCTGCGGCGCCTCGAGGACGAAGCGTGCCGCCAGCCAGCCCCCTTGCCCCTCGACCAATCCCGCAAGGGCACCTGCCTCGGAGAGCGGCCCCACCTCCACCGGCTCCTCCAGCTCCGCGCTGACGCGTTGAGCCAGGCGCTCAAGCGCGTACGCGGTGAGGCTGGCGTCCACGGGATTCTGCCACGCCGGGCCGTCGTCGGGCGCGGCGTAGCCGAGACTGCGATACGCGGCGGCGATCCACGGTTCCTCGAGGCTCAGGAACCCGCGCCAGTCACCGATTCGCACCTCGACCCAACGGTCGCTGCCGCGGCCCAGCGCCCGCAGCGGGTCACCGCGGGAGACGGCGAGAAGCTCCAGCAGCCGGATGCGCGGCCGCACCGGCGGCGCCGCCTCCTCGGGCAGCAACGTCAAGCGCAGCGTCCCCGTTTCCACGCTGTCCTCGACCGCCAGGGGAGTCTGCTGGTTCGGCTCGACCGGGGTCCCGTTGAGCGCCACCGGGGTGCCGGCGTCGATGACGACCAGCGACCAGCCGGACTCCCCGAGGCGCAGCTCGCAGATCTCGGCCGGGGCGCTCGGGTCGTCGACGCGCACGTGACACGAAGCGCCGCCGCCGATGCGGACGAGCTTGCCCGCGAAGGTGGACTCGCGTTCCGGCTTGTCCGCCTCGACGAGCCCCAGGCGCAGCCCGCCGGCTCGTTCTGGCAGGAGCCACTGTGACCCGAGGGCCGACTCTACGACCTCGATCAGGCGCGCCGGCAGCGCCTGGCGCGTGCGGCGGGCCAGCGGCTGGAGCCCGCGGACGAGAAGCTCCGAGGCCGTGGCCGCGGGCAGCACTGTCCCCCAGCGTCGCACCCGCGCTCCCGGCGCCGCCAGGTGCCAGGGCGCGCTGTGCACCGTCGGCCCCAGGGCGTGCGCCGCCGGCGCGACGATCGACTGCATCGTGCTCACGAGGTGCCGCCTCCGTCGCGACGCGCCCACTGCGTCAACGCGTGCTCGGCGAGCTTGCGGTCCTCGGTGCGCCGCTGCTCGGTCGTGACCTCGGCGAGCCAGCGCTCTTTGTGCTGCTTCAAGGCCTGTACCGCCCGCATGGCGCTGCCGAGCGCCTGCCGGGCGCGCTCCACCTCATCCAGCGCTCTGCGAAAGTCCCGGTGCTTGCGGTCGACCTCGCGGCGGCGTGTCGCGACCGAAGTCCCCAAGGACTCGACGTCGCGACACAGCATCAGCAGGGTGCGGGTGTCCACCGGCGAGCCGTCGCCGACCCGGCTCAGGGCGAGGCGCGCCTTTTGCAGGTCGCGGCGCGCCCGCTCCAGGGCCGCCTCCACCTCCTGCACCTCGCGCTCGCGGCTGGCCGCCTCCTGGTTCTTCTCGGCCAGCGCCCGCATGGCCGCCTTCTGGCGCAGCCCCGACAGCATCTCGACGACGCGCAGACGGTATTCGGGCGTCTTCATGCGCCCCTCCCGCCGACCGCGGCCTCGAGCCGCGCCACCGCCTGATCGAGGTCGCCGGGCTCATGGACTGCCTGGCGCAGGAATTCCCGGATCTGTTGCTGACACGCCAGGTAGGCGTCGACCATGGGGTCGCTGCCCGCCTGATACGCCCCGATCAGGACGAGATCGCGGTTGCGTTCGTATGCGGCCAGCATGTCCCGCAGCCGGTAGACGAGCTGGCGCTGACGGTCCTCGGCCAGCATCTCGAACAGGCGGCTGGCGCTCTTCAAGAGGTCGATGGCCGGGAAATGGCCGCGGGAGGCCAGCTCGCCCGAGAGCACGATGTGGCCGTCGAGGATGGAACGCACCTCGTCGGCCACCGGCTCGGACAGATCGTCGCCTTCGACCAGCACCGCGTAGAGAGCGGTGATCGAGCCGACGTCGGAGTTGCCGGTGCGCTCGAGCAGTCGCGGCAGCACGGCAAAGACCGACGGCGGGAAACCGCCGCGAGCCGGCGGCTCGCCGGTCGCCAGCCCCACCTCGCGCTGGGCGCGGGCGAAACGGGTGACCGAGTCCATGAGGAACAGCACACTCTTGCCGAGGTCGCGAAACGACTCGGCGATCGCGGTGGCGACGTAGGCCGCCTTGATGCGCAGCAGGGGGGGCTCATCCGAGGTGGCCACGACGACCACCGAGCGTTTGAGGCCCTCCGGACCGAGGGCGTTCTCCAGGAAGTCGTGGACTTCGCGCCCGCGTTCGCCGACCAGGGCGATGACGTTCACGTCGGCCGATGTGTTGCGGGCCATCATGGCGAGGAGCGTCGACTTGCCGTGGCCGGCGCCGGCAAAGATCCCCAGCCGTTGCCCGGCCCCCACGGTCAAGGCGCTGTCGATGACGCGCACGCCGACGCTCAGAGGCTGACGAATCGGCATGCGCTTGAGCGGCGCCGGCGGATCGGTGAAGACCGGATAGTCGCGGGTCTCGATGTCAGTCAGCGGCCCGCGGCCGTCGATGGGCTCGCCCAGGGCGTTGAGCACCCGCCCCAACAGGCCCGGCCCGACGGCGACGGCGAGGGTGCGCCCCGTCGGGTGGAGAGCACTGTCCGGGCCGATCCCGGAGACTTCGCCCAGCGCCATGAGCTGCACCTGACGATCCCGGAAGCCCACCACTTCCGCCGGCACCGATCCGCCGTCGACGTTGTGGATGGTGCAGAGCTCCCCCACTCGCAGGCCGGGGATACGGGCGCCGATCACCAGCCCGGTGACCTGGTGCACGCGGCCGGAGACGCGAAGGGTCGACGCGTGGACGAGTCGTTCCCGCGCCGCATCGAGATCCAGCTCGGCGAGCCGTGCCGGGGCCGGGCTCAACGCTCCGCCTCCCGGTTGAGCAACAGTCGCATGGCGTCGAGCTGGGTTTCGACGCTGGCGTCCACCTCGCCGAAGTCGCTGGCCAGCTTGCAGCCGCCACGCTCCATGCCGGGCTCGCCCCGCACCACCATCACCGCCCAGCGGGGATCCTTCTCCTGCAGGCGCTTGCGCAGTTGCTCCACCGCCGGCACGTCTTCCGGATGGACGGTCACGTCGAGGCGCGACGGCGCGGCGTTGCGCAGGATCCTCAAGCCCTCGTCGAGCGGTCCCAGGATCGACTCCGGCGCCGCCTCGAGCTGGTGATGCAGGATCTTGCGGCTGGCTTCGAGGGCGAGATCGATCACCTGGGGCCTCAAGTCCCGCACCATGCGGTTGTAGGTGTGCAGCAGATCGAGGACGCGCTGCTGCCAGATGGCGAGCCCGTCGCGGTGACCCCGCCGCGACGCCTGGTCGACGACCTGTCGGGTGCGTCGCTCCGCCTCGCGCCGCATACCCTCGGCCTGGGCGCGCGCTTCGTCGAGGATCTCCCGTGCCTGCTCCTGGGCGGTGTAGACCTGGCGGTCGATGACCTTGCGGCGCTCGCTGTCGCTCCCCGCGGGCAGTGCCGCCACGGCCGCCTTGATGATCTTGGAGCTCACGCGGCCAGGCCTCCGCGCGCGAGCGGAGAGGTCACCACTCCGTGGCGCGCCAGGTGTCCCAGGTCGGTGACAAGGTCGCGTTGCCACTGGTCCGGACTGGGGTGCTCGAGCTCGCCCGGCCCCCGGGCCAGACGGGCCAGCAGACGCTCGCCCCAACGGGCCGGCAGGCGGTAGGCGATGCGGGCCGCCGCGGAGACCTCACCCAGACCGGGCGCCTGCGCTCCCACGTCCTCCAGAGCCAGGAGCAGCGGAGCGTCCGCCGGCAGCGCGCCCTCTTGGCGCAGCGCCTCGAACGCTTGGGTCCATGGGGCGGGGTCGGGATGGCGTCCCGATCGCGAATGTTTGGCCAGCCGGTCGCGGGATACCGGAGGCAGCGAGACGGCGATCGCGACCACCGCTTGAGGCTCGAGCCCATGCACGACGGCAGCCAGCGAGCGCAGGCCGAAGCAACGGAGCAGCCGCAGCAGGTCGTCGGTGGGCAGCCGGTCGAGGTAGGTCAACGGGGCCGACCGGTCCAAGGTCTCGGCCGCCGGCCACGGATAGGTGATGACGCCGCGCAAATGGCGGCGCCACCAGGCGGCAAACCAAGCCGGTGCCTGCGCGTTGAGGACCGCCGGGCGGTCGACGGCGGGAAGCTCGCGCAGCACCGGCAGACGTTCCGCTCGCGGCAGCTCGGCCAGACACCAGACCGCCGCCAACGGCTCGTCGGGGATCGCGCGCGCGACCCACGATGGATGGACACGCCCGAACGGAACCGCGTCGAAACGGCGGCGCAGGGCCACCAGGGCCTGCCGCTCTCGCTCGCCTCCCGGCCGCTCGGCCGAGCCCTCCCAACCTTCGAGCAGGTCGCGGATGAGCTGCGAGCAGGTCTTTGCGGGCTTCAGGGGAACCTCCTCGCAGTCCTCTGCTAGTGCGGCAGCTCCTCCGGTGGCGCCACCAGCGATCGCTCCACCGGGGTATAGCCCGTCCGTGCCAGGGACAGCTCACCCCGCAACGCGCTGATCACCCGCGTCTGCCAGAAGGCGAACGCGGCAAGCCCCCCGATCAGCAAGAGCACCGCGCCCAGCACGATCTTGAGCCGCAGCACCGACTTCTGGGCGACGACGAGCCCTACCATGTTGACCGGCACGTCCGTCGAGTCCGGGATTCGCGGCGGCGCGCTCACGTTGGACGCGTTCATGATCACTCTCACGGCTCGGGCGTCGAGATGGGCCACCGCACCGGCGACCAGCTCCTGGACGTCCTGCCTGCTGACCGGCCAGGTGCCGCGGTCCGTCGACTGATAGACGATCACCACTGAAGCGGAGGCCGGCGTCGCGATCTCGCCGAACTTCTCCTGCGCCGGCGAGATGACGACCTGCGCGTCGATGACGCGTTCGATGCTCTCGAGCTGCTTGGCGATGTCCCCCTGCTTGCCCGCCAGCTCTCGTGCCTTCTCTTCGACCGACGTGGAGATGGTCGACCTCTGCCCGAACAGCGCCTGGGTGTCCAGGTCCGGCGGATCCAGGAGGTTGTACGCGGCCAGGAAGCCGATGGCCCGCGCCTCCTGGTCCGCCGGCACCATCACCCGCCAGGTGTTGCCTTCGGCGTCCTGCAGCTTCTTGCTGGCCGGCACGCCATGTCGCAGCAGGGTGGAGACCACCTCCGTGGCACGGGGCTCCTCCAAGTCATTGAGCACGGCCTTCTGGCAGGCCGTGAGCAAACAGCCCAGAAGGATCAGGGCTGCGAGAGTCCCTCCCCGGCCGGTGCGTCCACCGGTCATGCCTGCACACCCGCCATATCAGGCCGGATTCTATACCTGAGTCTGGAACAGGGTGCGTACGTTGGCAACCGCAGCGTTGATCGCCGCGGTCGCCGCGTTGAGCTCGAACGTCAGCTTGTGAATCTCGGCCTGCAGGCCCAGCGCTTCCTCCACGGTAAACGACTGACGGGAGCGAATCTCGCTGATCAGCTCGTCGAGGCGCGCGAAATTTTCTCCGACGCGCTCCAGGACCTCCACGGCCTGGTTCGGCTCCACCGGCTCCACGCCTTCCGGAGCCGTGGACGGTTGCACCGTCTCGACGCTGCCCGGAGCCGGTATGGCCAACGGATCCTGCACCGCGCCCGCGCCGGCGGTCGCCTGCGGAGCCGACGATTCGCCGGCCGCCGCCTGGCTGTCCAGGAAGGACGCGTACTCTTGAGCTTCCGCCTCGGAAGGCGAAGGATCCCCTATCGTCTGCTGTTCTGCCGAAGCACCTTGACCTACGGCTTCAATGGGCTCAATAGCCATAAGACCCCCCTACATCAGATGCGAGCCTCCGATCGGCGCGCGCTGACTGGCCACCGCGTGCGTGCCCTTGCGTCGCCACCTTCAAGCCGATGCGCTTGCCACGGCGCGCTGGAAGAGCCCCTTCTCTAGAGCTCCCTTGAGCTCGCCCGCGTAGACCACGGCGGGATCATCCTCGTCTCCCGAGGCCACAACATCGACAAGAACGGCTTCCGCCTCCCGCCAGCGCTTCTGGCCGATCAAGGACTCCGCCAGAAACGTACGCGCCCCGACGTGCTCGGAGTCGTCGTCCAGGATCTGGCGGTAGCTCGCCTCGGCCTTCTCGAAGCTGCCGGCCAGGGTGTGCAGCATGCCGTCCAGCAACCGGGTGGCCGCGTGGGCGGGGTGAAGGGCCGAGAGCCCCTTCCAGAGCTCCCGGCCCCGCTCGATCGCGCCCGCGTGGGTGGCGAAGAGCGTGAGTTCGGCGAGAAGCTGTGGCAACTCGCCGCGCAAGCGATCTTCCACGAGTGGTGTCGCCTTGCGCGGTTACCGGATGTTCGCCACGGCGCGGTTGATCGCTCCGGAGAGCGCCTCGGCTCGCTTCTCCTCGCCCTTCTGCATCGCGTTGACGATGACCTGCCAGGTGTTCATCTCCTGCTGGAACTTCATCGCGTTCTGCGTGTCCTGCGTCTGGTCGCCGGTAGGCGCCGGAAGCGTTGGAGCTGGGGGAACTTGCATGATCGATCCTCCTCTGGTTCTGGTTTCCGTCTTTACGGTCTCGCTACGATTAGCTTTGGCTCTCTATGTTGAACGCCGGCGGTGGAGCGCTTCCAGCGCCGACACGGCAGCGCCAACAGCTCGCTGCACGTCGTCGGGCTGGGTTTCCTCTCGCCCCAGCGCCGCGAGGGTCGTCATTTCGTCCCCGAACGTCGCGTCGTCCAGTTGCATCCACCGGTGGAGCACCGGATAGTTCTGCGCCGTGATCGGGATGGCCAGCGGGGCGCCTTCGCCCGAAGGCTTGCCACCCTGCGCGGAAGTCTGCGATGTGGTCATGATGTTCGTGTTCCTTCACGCACGTCCGGTGCCACGTTCTCGACAGCGCCTCGGGTCGCGGCCGCGGGCCCCTCGAAGGCGCGACGAATGATCCCGGGGGTCCCGCGGCTCAGGTAGGCGTCGGGGCCGCCATCCTCGTTGCGCAGCACCTGAAGCCCCAGGCCGGTCGCGGGGGACGCTTGACGCACCGACCGCAGTCGCTGCGTGAATGACGCGCCGGCGGAACCCGAGGAGACGAAGCGGTCCTCCGGATGGGCGTTCGCCAGGGTCGCGTCCGAACACTCGCCCCGCAGTTCCCGCAGCACCGTGTCGGCGATGCCTGTCGGGTCCAGCTTGGTGTTGCCGCTATCCACGCGAGTCCTCCCTCGGAAGCGCTCATCCCATCGATATACGCACGGAACTATGCATCATTTCGGCCTTCGGTGTCAACTCCCTCATCTCCGTGCCTGCTCTCGACCTCTCCTCCATCGTCGCCACACCCTACCGCCCCAACACAACGCAGTATAGCCACATCGCTATAGTCTGTCAAGGCCCTTGTAGCGACCTCGTGCCGCCGTCCTTTCGCCGTCGCCGCCGGCGTTATGATCGCGACCGATGGGCCACGGGCTCCCGAAGACCGAACCCTCCGACCACAGGTCGGTGGCAAGCGCTTTGCGTCCCCTCGCATCTTGAACCACAAGGAGGATCCTGATCCATGTTTCGAGCCACTCTCTGGTCCGCCGCGTTGCTGCTCGGCGCCATTTTGACCGCTCCGGCCGCGGCGCAGGACATAGGCTTCCACGGCTGGGGGCCGCGGGTCGGGCTGTCCGCGGACCCCGATCAGATCACCGCCGGCTTCCATTTCAACCTCGGTGAGTTCGTCCGCAACCTGCGTTTCCAGCCGGCGGTCGAGGTCGGCTTCGGAGATGACCGCACGTTGATCCAGGCGACCATCCCGGTGCTGTATCGCTTCGACGTACCGGGCAACTTCACGCCGTATGCCGGGGGCGGGCTCGGTGTGGCCTGGGTGGACTTCGACGACGACCCTCCTGGCCCCCCCGGGCGCCGTGACGATTCGGACGTCGATGCGGCACCCGTCGGCATCGGGGGCATCGAATGGCCACTGCGCGGGGGCAACGACATCTTTCTGGAGCTGAACATCTCCCGTGGCGACCTGCCCGACGTGAAGGTCCTGGTCGGCTGGCAGTTCGGAGCCTGAGCCGGGACTCATTCGCCGAGCACGAGGGCGGCGGCGGCGGCGGCGAGCGCTCGCTCGCCGCGGGTCAGACGCGCCCCGTCCGCTTCCAGCATGAAGACGACCCGCACGGGAGCGAGCGGGCGCTGGGCCGGCAGCAGGTTGTCCCGCTCGTAGATCCACACCTCTGAGGGCACCCGGCGGCGCAGACGTTCTCCGGGCTTGAGGCCCGGCTCCCAGGCCACGACCTCGCGCAGCCTCCTCTCGATCTTCAGCGGGGCTCCCAGCACCACCAGCGCGCGCCCGCGGTCGGTCAGGCTGCCTCGCAGCTCGCCTCCCCCGTACAGGGTGTCCGCCGCCCTCACCCGCTCGTCGAATAGCTCCTGAACACTGCCCGGCCCTGTGGCACGGCCCGCGGGATCCCTACGCGACCAGAAGACGGTCCGCAGCTCCACCAGCTGGGCGCGGGTGCGTACGCGGTCGACCAGGCGCCGCTCCTCCGGCTGCAGCAGCCAGCGCGCCGGCCCCGCCGCCCAATCCCGGATCTCCTCCGCCGCCGTCGTTCGCGGGCCGCCGCACCCCACCACCACCAGCAGCATCGCCGCTGCGGCTGCCCGCACACGGTGCCAGGGGGCAAGGAGCAAGGAGCAAGGAGCAAGGGTTCTAGTGGCCACCGTTGTCCCTTGTCCCTTGCCCCTGGGGTAGGAGGGGGCTCAGTGGATGGAGCTCTCGCCGGCCGGCGGCGGCGCCTCTGGCACGCTCCCGTGCGCCTGCTCGTAGCGCTCCAGATTCTGCCGCAGGGCGGCGATGATGCGCTTCAGGTGACCCGGGCTGGTGACGACGCGGGCGACCACCGTCGCCTGCGGCGGCACCACGTGGATGAAATCGAGGATGAACTCTTCCCGCGTGTGAGCGATCCGCAGCAGGTTCGAATACCTGCCCTTGAGCTCCTCATCACCAATCTGGATGTTCAGACCCGCGGTTTCCGCATCGGCCATGATCTCCCCCTTGCCGGGTTCTCGCGGCATGCTACCGCACTGGCTCGCGCTCCCAGCGGACGCCACCCTCGAACTCCCAGCAGTGCTCGGGGAAGTACACGCCCACCCCGTCGACCGGCGCGGTCACCGAGAAGGCGAGCACCTTGCGGCGATAGTCGTACGGGGCGCCGTCGCGGGCATGGACAGCGACGTCCAGCGTGTATTCGCCGGGTCCCAGGCGCAGAGCCGGGCAGCGCACCCGCACCGTCGCCCGGCCGTCGAGGCGGGCCGGTCGATATCCCTCGAGATGGGTGTTGGTTCCCCAGCACTCGACGCCGCGCGGCGTCGCCAGGGCGACGCCGAAGACGTAGTCCTCGAGGACCTCACGGGTCCGGCACTCGATCTCGATCACCACCTCCTCGCCGCTGCGAAAGTGATAGCGCTCGTCGCCCCCCGCGCCGAGCAGGCGCACGGCCTCGATCTCCGCTTGGCCCGAGCCCCAGCGCAGAACCTCGCGCGGCTCCTCGTCGCCTCCCTCGGCCACGGGGCTCTCGACCGGTGCCCGCTCCAGCTCCTCCTGAGCCTCTTTCGCGCGCCGGTGCTCGCGCGCCTCCTCCTCGGCCACCGCCTGGCGGTAGGCGTCGACCACACGCCGGGGCTCGCCGACCATGCGCACGCGGCCCCGGTCGAGCCACAGCACCCGCTCGGTGTACTCCTCGACCAGCGACAGCGAATGGCTGACCAGCACCAGCGTGCCGCCGCGGGCGAGGAACTCCTCGATGCGCCGCAGGCAGCGGTGGGCGAAGCTCTCGTCGCCCACCGCCAGCACCTCGTCGACGAGCAGGACGTCGGGATCGGTGTGGATGGCCACCGCGAAGCCGAGTCGCACGTACATGCCCGAGGAGTAGTTCTTCACCGGCTCGTCGATGAAGCCCTCGAGCCCCGAGAAGGCCACGATGTCGTCGAAACGCCGCGCGATCTGACGCCGCGACAGGCCGAGAACGGCGCCGTTGATGAAGACGTTTTCGCGCCCCGAGATCTCGGGATGGAAGCCGGCGCCGAGCTCGATCAGGGCGGCCACCCGGCCGTCCACCGCCACCCGGCCGCTGGTCGGCTTGGCGATGCCGGCCAGCAGCTTCAACAGCGTCGACTTGCCCGAGCCATTGGAGCCGACGATGCCGAAGGCCTCGCCGTGGGCGACCCGGAAGCTCACCTCGCGCAGCGCCTCGATGGTGTCCTCGGGCTTCAACCCCTGGGTCAGTGCGCCGCCCAGCAAGGCGCTCTTCAGCGTGCGCAAATGGTAGCCGGGGGTCATCCGGCGGTAGAGCTTGCCGACCTTCTCGGCCCGGATGGCGTCGCTCACACAGCCTCCACCAGGCTGTCGTACAGGCGGGCGAACAGGGAGGCGCCGGCGATCCAGGCCACGATGCCGATGACGGCCATCCCCAGCCACAGCTCGGGCGCCGGCAGCCGGCCGTGGAAGAGCAGGTCCTGGTAGGCCAGCGTGTGGTAGGTGAACGGATTGGCCCAGCGGATGGCGGCGTGCAGGGGTGGCCAGGTGACGAAGCTCAAGGGGTAGAGGATCGGGGTCATGAAGAAGAGCAGCGTCAGCAGGTTGCCGAGCAGGTCGCGCACGTCCTTGAAGTGCACGTTCAAGGCGGCGAGGCCCAGGGTCAGGCCGCCGACCAGCGGCAGCTGCAGCAGGATGACGAGCGGGAACAGGAGGGCGGACGCGCCGCCCACGTCGTAGCCGAGGGCGCGCCCCGCGATCAGGGCGGCGCCCAGGATGGGCAGCGCGAGCAGGAAGTGCACCAGGCTCGCCACCACCGTGACCAGCGGCAGGACCTCGACCGGAAACACGGCCTTGCGTATGAGCCCAGAGTTCGTCGACAGCGAGACCGTGCCCTCGAGCAGCGAGGTCGAGACCCAGATCCAGGGGAAGAGCCCGGTGATGAGAAACAGGGCGTAGGGGTGGGTCTCCCCGGCGCGCTCGGGCTGGAAGACGACGCCGAACACGAAGCTGTAGACCGCGAGCAGCAGCAGCGGATTGGCCAACGACCAGAAGTAGCCGAGCACCGAGCCGCGATAGCGGGCCTTGAGCTCGCGCGCCACCAGGGTGGCGAGCAGCCCCCGCTGGCGCAGCAGCCGAGCCGTCAGCTCACGCATGGGAGAGCCACCGGCGGTCGTCGCGCGCGGGCTCCTGCGGGTACCGGCACGCTCTCGGCCGGCCCGACCTCACCCGTCGCCGCTTCGTCCCCGTCGCAGATCCTCGAGCCGCCGCAGCAGCTCCTGGCGGCGCTCCGCGACCTCGGTGTCGTAGTCGAGCAGCTGACCCCGGGAGATGATGTACACCCGCGGGAACTTCTGGGCGTCTCCCCGGTCGTCGAACTGGATGGAGCCGGTGACTCCCGGAAACGCCCGGATGCCCTTCATCGCCTTCCAGAACTCGCTGGGCAGGCGGCCCGACTCGGCGACCGCCGCGGCGATGACCTGCATGGCGTCGTAGCCGTGGGCGGCGTAGAAGCTGGGCTCCGCATCGTATTGGGCCCGGAAGGCGTCGACGAAGGCCTTGACCGTCGGCTCCTCGCTGGTGGTGTCAAAGACCGTCTGGGTGAGGTAGACGCCGTTGGCGACGCCCCCCGCCTCGGCGATGATGTCCGGCGTCGCGAAGGCGTCCGTCGTCATGATGTCGCCGTCGTAGCCGCCGGCGCGTAGCCCCTCGACGATGGCGGCGATGTCCTGGGCGAAGCCGGCCAGGTAGACGCCCCCGGGATCGAGGTTGAGCACCCGCTCGACCAGGCCGGTGAAGTCCATGGTCCCGGGCGGGTATTCGATGGTCTCCAGCACCTCGCCGCCGAGCCGCTCGAACTCCGCCTCGAACACCTGCTGCACGCCGCGGCCGTAGGCTTCCTCTCTGGCCAGGACGACGGCGGTCTCCAAACCCAGGGTCTGGGTGGCGAAGCCCGCCATCTTGGTGCCGCCGAGGAAGTCCGAGGGGATGACGCGGAAGAAGTAGGAGGAGATCCCGGAGAGCTGCGGGCTGGTGGCCGAAGGAGAGACGAGCACCCGCTCGTGGTCCTCGCTGATGGGCACCATCTGCAGGGCCTCCACCGAGGTCACGCCGCCGATCGCCGCGATCGAGCCCTCCTCGTAGAGCTGCTTGAGCATCGTCGCCGCGGTGTCGGCATTGCTCTGCGAGTCTACTACCCGCAGCTCCAGCTCGTACGGATACTCCGTGTCGGCCTGGATCTGACTGTAGGCGAGCTGGATGCCGTCACGGATGGGGCCGCCGTAGTAATCGTTCTCGCCGGTGAGGGAAAGCACGGCACCGACCAGGATCGGCTGGTCGGATGAGCAGCCCGCGGCGAGAAGCCCCGCACACACCACCGTAGCAAGACCGTTTCTCATCGTGGTGTCCCCCTGTCCGTCTGCGCCTCTTGCGGTTCTAGCCCACCCTTCGATGACCTGTCAACCGCGGTTCAGTGTACCCGATCCCGGGAGAGCGCCAGGTGCGCGCGGCCCCGCCAGCCACTAGAATGCCTCCGATGAGCCCGTCGGACCGCCTCCACATCGAATGTCCCGGCTGCGGCGCCAAGCTCGCGGTCGACCAGGCGACCGGGGAAATCGTCTCCTCCAGGCTCCCCGAGAAGCCGATCGCCGGAGGCCACACCCTGGAGGGCCTCATGGAGGACCTCAAAGCCGGCAAGGCCGCCGCCGAGGACCGTTTCGCCCAGGAGATCGCGGCGCAGAAGGACCGCGAGCGGCTGCTCGAGGAGAAGTTCCAGGAGGCGCTCAAGCGCGCCGAGGAATCCCCAGACGAGGCTCCCCCTAAGCGACCGTTCGACCTCGACTGAAGTCCCTTTCCCCCACAGCGGGAATCCCAGGTTGTAGAGGTACCGACCCCGCTGGACGACCAGCAGCAGGCCGCCGCGCCCGGCCGCGCGCCGACACGACGCCGGTGGCCACCGAGTGGCTCAGGCCGAAGGGATTGCCGATGGCGATCACCGTCTCGCCGATCAGCAGGTCCTCAGCCGAGCCCAGCGGCACCGCCGGCAGATCCCGGGCGTCGACCTTGAGGACGGCCAGGTCGGCGTCGTGGTCGAGCCCGAGCAGATCCGCCTGCAGGGTGCGCCCGTCGAGCGTGTTCACCTCGATGCGCGAGGTCCCCTCGACCACGTGGGCGTTGGTGACCAGCAGCCCCGAGCCCACCGACTGGGCGCGGCGTCGCCATCGGTGCGACCACAGTGGTGATCGACAGCAGCGCCGGCACGAGACGTCGCGACATCCTCATACCCATAGGATAAGAGAGCCTGCCAGACTGAGAGTGGATCCCAGCCCACACCGATCCGGATAACGCCATTCGGCCGCTCGTAGTTCCCGTTTCACGCCTGGCGCTCGCGCTGGCCCCTGTAGACCCCAGCGAGCACCAGCCCGCTGCCGAGCAGCAACGGCCGCACATCGGCGCGCGCGAAGCGCAGCGGCACGCGCTTGACGAGCAGGACGAGGCCGAGGAACGGCAGCCCGACCGCCAGGCGCAGGGCGAAGACCTCCACCGGACCGAGCTCGGCGAGCAGGATCTTCGTGGCCACGAAGGTCCAACCCCAGATGACGACGGCGGTAAGCAGCAGGGCTCGGGGGACCATGTCCGCCTTACGGTTCCCGTCGGACACGAGTTTGTCCGGCACCGTCGCGGGGCTCAACCCGCCGCGGGGTGGATGGCCATCGGATGCCGTGGCTCGTACAGGAGGACCTCGACGCCGCCGGGCAGACCGAGCAAAACGGTGATCCCGAAGCCTTCGTCGACGGGCTCTCCGCGCACGTCGATGCCCTTCGCCTCCAGCTCCTCGATCGTCGCCCGAATGTCGTCACACATGAGGGTGAGCTGGTGGCGCGTCCCCGACTCGAAGGTCGGTCCCTCGGCGGGGTGTACTGCCAGCTCGGCCGGTGGCAGGGCGAAGATCAGCCACCCGTCCCCGGCGTCAACGTGCTCCCAGCCGAACGCGTCGCGCAACGTCGCGCGCAGCGCCTCGGCCTCTGTGGTGTACAGCAGGACATGGGCCCCGATGATCGCCATCTCCACCTCCGCTCGTGTCGTACGTGCTGTCGCAGCGAGAATCGTATTCCAACGCGTCACCCTTGGGCGCTGCCTGACGGCTCCGTGGGCTTCCGCTTCGAGGCACGGCCTCGGCCGCTCAACGTATGGTATCATGTATGTCGTGGAAAGGACGACGGTCTATCTGCCACGGGACCTGAAGGACGCCCTGCGGCGCACGGCGCGGGCCGAAGGACGGAGTGAAGCCGAGCTCGTCCGCGAGGGGATCGCACGCGTCACCGGCACATACCAGGCCCCCGGCGTCACGCTCCCGCTTTTCGAAAGTGGCGAGCCCGACCTCGCCGAGAGGGCCGACGAGCTTCTCGCGGGATTCGGCACCAGGTGATCCTGCTCGACACCCGTAGCCTGTTGGCCGCGATCGACGGTAGCCAGCGCCACCACGCAGCAGCCGCCGAGGCCCTGCGAGAGGCACCTCCTCCACGCCTGCTGTCGCCGTTCGTGCTCGCCGAGCTCGACTACCTCCTGGCGACTCGAGTCGGGCCGCACGCCCAGCGCGCCCTGCTTCGAGAAGTGGGCCAGGGCGTCTACGGCTTGGTCGGCTTCGATAGCGATGACGTGATCGCAGCGGAGAAGATCATCGCCCGCCACGAAGCGCTCGCCGTCGGCCTGGCGGACGCATCCCTCGTCGTCCTCGCCGACCGGTACGAGTGCCGCGAGCTGCTCACCCTCGACGAGCGGCACTTCCGGGTGCTGCGCACCGACTCCGGTCGTCCATTCCGCCTCCTACCCGCCGACCGGTGAGATCGAGCCTGGAGCGCGTCACGTGGCAGGCTGCTGGCGTGGGAAATAGCTCAGAGCCTGTGAAGATATCTCCCGTGGGTCGCGTTGCGGCGGCGTGGGGCCTTCTGGTAGGAGCCGCGACGCGGGCGATGCTTTGTATCGTCAAGGAGCGGCGAC
>JBOGJI010000266.1:0-6371 GCA_050747865.1 Thermoanaerobaculia bacterium | reverse complement strand
GTCGCCGCTCCTTGACGATACAAAGCATCGCCCGCGTCGCGGCTCCTACCAGAAGGCCCCACGCCGCCGCAACGCGACCCACGGGAGATATCTTCACAGGCTCTGAGGCGTCGGGATCGCAAGTCGTTCGCGCCACGGCGCGAGGGCTCACTCGCCGTCGTTTGGCGGCTTTTCTTCGACGAGGACCGCCTTGGCGCGCTCGAGCGCGGCCCATACGTCGGGCAGCACGTTCTCGGTGCCGATGCGCGCCAGCAGGCCGGAGCGCTCGAGCGCCGCGCGCGGCTGCGGCTGCAGGCCGGAGAGCAGCAGCAGGGTCCCCTGGCGGCGGGTCGTGGCCACCACCTCTTCGAAGGTGTGGAGCGCGGTGGCGTCGATGGCGGACGCCAGACGCATGCGCAGGATGAGCACGCGCGGCGGGCGTTCCATGCGCTTCAAAGCGTCCCTGAAGGACGCCGTCGCGCCGAAGAACAGCGGCCCCTGGATCTGGAAGACCTCGATCCCTTCCGGCACCTCGCGCCGCCGGAGGTCCGGCGGCTTCTCCTCCGCCTCCTCGGTCTCGCCCAGCGCGCCGATGCCGACCACCACCCCGGCGCCGAGGTCGCGCAGGAGCTGGTCGCGGCCGTAGCCTTCGCGCAGCACGGTGAGAAGCTTGGGCTCGAGAGGGTGGGACACGGCGGGTTCCCGGGGGCCTCGCGCAAGCGCTCGGCCGGGCGCGGGATCTTGGCGCCGATGGTCGCGGATGTCCAGCCCCTGGTAGGGTTCCGGCGATGACCGCCCGGCGCGCGCTGGTGTTGCTGCTCGCCTGCCTGCCCGCCGCTCCCGGCGCCGGGATCGAGCTATTCCCGGTAGGGGACCCGTATCCCCGGTCGCTCGCCGATCCGCACGCCGCAGCCAACTCCGTGCGCGTCGTCCGCTTTCACGACATCGAGATCGAGGATTCCGGCAAGCCGCGCTTCCTGCTCCAGGCCGGCGGGCGCTTCCCGGTCCTGGGCGGTGAGCGCGGCCTCGCCGGCGGCGACGTCTGGCGCCTGTCGATCGAGGCCGGCTTGGACGGCGTCTTCGACATCGACCGGAGCTACGACGCCATCGGCTGGGACGGCAACTACGGTCTGGTCGCCAGCGCCGGCCTGGGACGTGGCGCCGCTAAGCTCGGCATCCTGCATACCTCGTCCCACGTCGGCGACGAATATGCCGAGCGCACCGGGCGCCGGCGGCTCGACTACACGCGGCAGGAGGTGCTGGCGGCGCTCTCCTGGCCGCTCCCGCGGGGCTTGCGCCTCTACGGGGAAGCCGGCTGGGGCTCCGACTTGCGCAGCGAAGCTGTGCAGGACCCATGGCGGGGTCAAGCGGGTGTCGAGTGGCAGAGCGGCGTGCGCTGGCGCGACCGCTTCGGCCTCTACGGCGCCCTCGACCTCCAGGCCATGGAGGAGCGGGATTGGGAGCTCGAGGTCTCGCTCCAGATCGGGGTGATCGCGATGAGCGGGGATCGGCGCTGGAGGGTCGGCGTCGAGTATCTGGACGGACGGCCGCCGCTCGGCGAGTTCTACCAGGCGCGCGAGCGCGGAGTCGGCATCGGGCTGTGGGTCGACGTGTGAGGGAAGGCGAGATGGTGGACGAGAAGCAGGACGGGCCGCGGAGGCAAGAGGACGCCGAGGCCCGTCTGGACGCCCTGAGGTCGGAGGCGGCCACCCGCGGCCGAGTCAGCGGCGAGGGGGTGCGGGCCGTGGCCGGTCCGTTGCCGACGGCCATCGACTATTCGCAGCATCCCATCCTCAAGCCGCCGGTGTGGACCTGGGAAGTGCCGCTCTATCTCTTCCTCGGCGGGCTCTCCGGCATGGCGGCGGTGGTGGCGATGGCCGCGTGGGGAGGTGCGGCCAGCCCGGTGCTGGTGCGCGACGCGCTGCGCCTCGCCGTCCTGGGCGCGGCGCTCTGCCCGCTCCTGCTCATCTCCGACCTCGGTCGCCCGGCGCGCTTCCTCAACATGTTGCGGGTCTTCAAGCGCCGCTCGCCGATGTCGGTCGGCGCCTGGACGCTGGTGCTCTTCGGGCTGCTGGTGGTGCCGACCTGGGCGCTGGTGGAGGGATACGACTTCGCCCTCGAGCTGCTGGGAGACGGGGCGCGGATCGCGGTGCAGGCGCTGCTGCTGCCCTCGGCGCTCGCCGGGGCGCTGCTGGCGGTCTACACGGGGGTGCTGCTGGCGGCGACCGTGATCCCGGCCTGGAATGTCCACCGGGCGCTGCTGCCGGTGCACTTCGGCGTCGCCGGCCTCGGCTCCGCCGCGGCGGCTCTCGAGCTGCTCGGCCACGGCCAGCCGGCGCTGTGGCGCCTGGGGCTGGCGGCCGCGGCGATCGAGACGGCGCTCACCGCCTGGCTCGCGCTCGCCCGCCGCCACGAGCCGGCCGACCGGGCAGTGCGGCACGGCCGCCCAGGCGTCCTCGTCGGGCTTGCGGGAGGCCTCGCCGGGCCGGTCAGTCTGGTGTTGCGGGTGCTCGGACAGGTGCCTTACGCCGCCACGGCGTTTCTCGTGGGCGCCGTCCTCTCCCGCTTCGGCTGGCTCGCCGCCGGCCGCGGCTCGGCCGGGACGGAGCCCGGCCGCTTCAATTGAGCGGGCGGATCTCGACCAGCTCGAGCGGCCGCTGCGCCTCCCAGTCGACGCGGAAGGTGAACTCCACCGGGGTGCCCGGCTCGAGCTTCGAGAGGTCGATCCCGTCGCCGGCGGGGAAGGGCATGGTCATCGGCGCCATGCCGGTCACCTCGCCGGAGCGGCCGACGAAGTCGGGGATCGCCTCGTGGGCGATGAGCACCTCGGGTCCCACCGGCGGCTCCAGCACCCGGACCACCTTGCCGCGCACGGTGTAGGTGTCGCCTGCGGACTGCGCGCGCTCACCGCCGCAATCGATCACCAGGCCGAGGCTCAGTGCGAGGGTCAACAGCACAGTGCAACGTGGACGTGAATGCAAGCGAGTGACCTCCAGGTCGTCACGAGGCGAGTCGTGATCTCCGCGGATCACCCCTGCATCGCCTCGACGGCTCGGGCACTATACCGAAGCGCGATCGCGCAGGAAGCGGCGCCAGCGCCGCCGCTCCTCCTCGCGGTGCGTCGATCGCCATTGGGGCTCAAAGCTGCGAGCCGGCTGGGCAGGAGGCTCCGCCATGGAACCCCGCGCCAGGTGGAATAGCCCGACGAGCCCCGCTTCCTCCTCTTCGGCTACTTCTACAGGAACGCCGGTCACATCGGCGAGCTGCTGCATGAGGCCGGCGAGGCGTGTCAGCTTGCCGCTGGTGCGCAGCCGCGTCGGCACCTCTCCGGCATCACCCATCGCCTCCACGATGTCGCCCACCCGGTGGGCGAGCCCGGCGAGCACCGCCGCCAGGAGCTCCGGTCCTTTCGGCAGCTCGTCCCCTTCGGGCACCAGGCCGCTCACGTCGGCCCGCCACCACGGTGCGGCGAGACCGGCTAGGGCGGGAAGGACGAGCGGCACGCCGGTGTCGGGAAGCGGGCGGTCCCGCCAGGCCTCCAGGATCTCGCCGGTGCGTTCGACCGCGGCGTCCACCGCCGAGCCGGCGCTGTTGATCGAGCCCTCGAGCTGGAAGTGTCGTCCGGAGTGTCGTCCGGAGTGTCGTCCGGAGTGTCGCTCGGCCGAAGTCGAGGCCAGGACCGCGGACAGCAGCCCCTGGTGGCGCAGAATCCGGGTACCCGTGCCCAGGAGCACGAAGGCCCCGGTGCCGAAATGCACGGCGCAAGTGCCGGCTGTCCAGCCACCGTGGCCCAGGAGAGCGGCCTGCTGGTCCCCCAGCACCGCGACCAGCGGGATGCCGTGCCACGTGCCGCGCTCCTGACGACTGGGCAGGAGGGATGGCAGGGAGGCCTCGGCGATGCCCCAGAGGTCGGTCAGCTCCGTGCTCCAACGGTCCGTCTCGAGGTCGTAGAGCAGCGTGCGGCCGGCGTGCCCCGGCTCGGTCGACGGGCGGCCGGTCAGGCGTTGGACGAGCCAGGCGTCGAGCGTGCCGGCGAGGACCTCGCCTGCTGCAGCCCGACGGGCCGGATCGGGATGCGCCTCGAGCAGCCCCGCGAGCTTGGGCGCCGCGTAATGAGGGGAGAGCCGCAGACCGGTGAGCCGGGCGACCGTTTCCGAGCCGTGGGCCAGCCGCTCGACCCGTGCCGCTTCGCGGCGGTCCTGCCACGACAGGGCCGGTGTGAGCGGGCGGCCGCCCTCCCGCTCCCAGAGCAGACAGGTGGAGCGCTGACACGCGAGAGCCAGGGCGTCGGGCTCACCCTCGCGGGCGCAGCGCTCGAGCACCTGCAGCACGCCGGCGAGGAGGGCTTCCGCGTCGAGCTCGACACGCTCCCCCTCCGCGCGCGTGTCCACAGGCACCTCCTCCTGCGCGACAATCCGCCCCCTCCGATCGAGCAAGGCCCCCTTGGTGGCCGTCGAGCCTTGATCGAGGACCAGGAGGGAGCTCATCGCAGCGCCGCGACGAGTGTCGCCGGGTCATCCGTGAACAGACCGGCGACCCCGCGAGCCACCAGGTCCCGCGCCAGCGCCGGGTCGTTGACCGTGTAGACGAGGAGCGGCCGGCCCGCCGCCTGCGCACGCTCCAGCAGCGCCCGGCTGACGACGCGGGTGGCGCAATGGAGCGCCACGGCGCCGAGCTCCTCGGCCACGGCCTCGAACCCGCGCCGGCGGCGCGACGCCAGTGGCGCCAGCGGTATCTCCGGGTCGCGGCGGCGCAGCAGGGCGAGCAGCTCCCAGTCGAAGCTCGATACCCAGACCCGCTCGCGGCCGGAGAGGGCGGCGAGCAGGGTGCCTGCGAAGCGATCGCGATCGGCGCGGCGGCGTTTGAGCTCGACGTTCAGGGGGAGCCGTCGCGGTACGGCGGTGAGGACATCGGCGAGGCGAGGAATCGGGCGCGGTGGCGACTCCACGCGCGGATCGTGTACGCGCAAGCCTGCGAGGTCATGCCAGGTCGCCTGCTCGGCCACGAGAGTAGAGGCGGCGAGGCGTTCCAGGCTCCAGTCGTGCAGGACCGCCAACTCACCATCGGCGGTGAGCTGCACGTCCAGCTCGACGGCGTCGACGCCCACCGTCACCGCCCGCTGGACGCTCGCCACCGTGTTCTCGGTCTCTTCCGCCGGCGAACCGCGGTGGCCGAGGATCCACGGCGGAGACCCCAGCCCGACGGCACGACGCAACGGATTGGCGGGCCTCTCGGTCGTCATGGGATCATTATCCGCTCCATGCCGAACCCGGATCCATGGCCCGCGCCGAACCGGACGCTGCGCATTCCGGGATTCACCCTCGGGCACGGCACCGATCGCGAAGGGTTGACCGGCGTCACCGTCATCCTCTGTCCCGAAGGCGCCACGGCGGCGGCCGAGGTGCGAGGCAGCGCCACCGGCACGCGGCAGTTCGACTCTCTGACCCAGCTCCACCACATCGCGACGCGCTGCCACGGAGTCGTGCTGTCGGGGGGGAGCGGCTTCGGCCTGGCGGCGGCCGATCCGGTGGTCGAGCACCTGCGCGCCGCCGGCAAGGGTTTCGACACCGGTGTCGGGGTCGTACCGCTGGTGCCGACGGCGACCCTCTTCGATCTGGGAGTGGCGGCCGGGGCGCGGGGGCCTCATGCCGAGCTCGCCGTCGAGGCGCTGGCCGCCGCCGCGGGCGGCGAAGTGGCGTGCGGCTCGGTGGGCGCCGGCACCGGCGCCACCGTCGGCAAGGCGCTGGGGGTCGAATGCGCGATGAAGGGCGGCTTCGGCTTCGCAGCTACAGGGCTCCCCTCGGGCCTCGAGGTCGCCGCTGCCGTGGCGGTCAACGCGTTCGGCGACGTGCGGGACCCGCGGAGCGGCCGGATCCTGGCCGGCTGCCGCGCGGCGCCGGACAACACCGAGTTCGCCGGCGCCGACCGCGTCCTTGTTTCGCGGACGCCAGACGAGCGCCCGGTCTGGGAGAGCAACACCACCCTGGCCGTGGTGATGACCAACGCCGCGCTGTCGCGCCTCGAGCTGCGCAAGGTGTGCGAGATGGCCCTCGGCGGCCTCTACCGCACGCTGCTGCCGGCGCTGACCCTCTACGACGGCGACCTGGTGGTGGCCCTGGCGCGAGGCGAGCAGCCCGCACACCTGCACCAGGTGGGAATCCTCGCCGAGCACCTGGTGGCCGAGGCGATCGTCACCGCCGTCCGCGAGGCCGACGGGCTCGGCCGCCTCCTCGCCGTCCGCGACCTGCCGCGGGGGACACACAAAACTTGAGTGTCCCACTTTGGGACACTCAAATTTTGTGTGTCCCCCGCGGCAGGCCGCGGACGACGAGGAGGCGGCCGAGCCCGTCGGCCTCGCGGACGGCGGTGACGATCGCCTCGGCCACCAGGTG
>JBOGJI010000265.1:0-1035 GCA_050747865.1 Thermoanaerobaculia bacterium | reverse complement strand
GCCCCACGGCGAGCACGGCGAAGTGGCGGCGGCGCCCGTCGGCCAGGAGGCGGGCGCGGCGAAGCCAATCGCGGGCGGTGGTCTCGGGAACCCCGGCGGCCTTCGCCGCCGGGCGGTGGCCGCGGCCCTCGGCGCCCAACCGAAGCGCCCTGAAGATCACCTCGGCGAGGTCGATCCGCCGGCCGTAGAGAAAGGAGGGGAGCAGGGCATGGGTCTTCCCGCAGGCGCGGCAGATCGCCCGGCGGATGCGCAGGGCGAAGGTCTCGCCGGCCCGCCGCGCCCAGCGGGAGTAGGAGCCCCAGCGCCCGAGCGGGCCCTCGCAGTCGGGACAGCGCTCCTCCTCGGGGAGCGCCGGGCCGAGCCCGCTCTCGAGCATCGCCTCGACCTCTGCTTCGGGAACACCTAGGATCAGCACCGACGTTTTCCGTCAGCGAAGGGCCCCGGACGATTGCCAGATCTTGGGGGCCCTTCGCGTTTCTGCTTTCGCCGCGCATCCTCGCGCCGGCGGCGGCTCATGCGCTTCACGGCTCCTCGGCTCGGCTGCGACCACCCCTTGCCTGACGGTCTTCAACGGCCCCGGGTCACTCTGAGCTCGAGCAGTGCTTCATTCCCCGGCTTCGCCGGGGATCTCCCTCTGGATATCCATCGAGATGGGATCCTCAGGCTCGGTGGCGCGAAGAGGCTTACCGGTGCTCAGCGGAGGTGGCGCTCAACACCTGGTGCGCCGGCTGACGAGGGGCCCCGTCCACCCGGTGCGGCTCGGCCAGCTCGCCGGCTCCGGCGATGCCGAGATCACCCAGTTGGCGGGCGGTGACCAGGAGGCGGCTCTCGTAGCTGCCCACCGCCTGGTTGTGCGCCTGCACGGCCCGCTCCAGGGACCGACCGACCTCGCTCAGGTGCCCGGTGAGGGTGCCGATCCGCTTGACCAGCTGGATCGCGAGGCCCTGCACCCGCTCGGCGTTCACGGAGAGGTCGCGTTCGCGCCAGCCGAGCGCGATCACCTGCAGGAGGGCGAGCATGGTTGCGGGGGTGGCG
>JBOGJI010000264.1:0-8305 GCA_050747865.1 Thermoanaerobaculia bacterium | reverse complement strand
CGGCTGGTCCTTCTTCGCCACCTACGACACCGACCTCGAGCGCAGCACCCTCGACAACTACGTCATCAACCTGGGGCTACGCAAGGAGATGTAGGGTCCCGCCGCACGAGCGGCGCGGGTCGGACACCGAAGCGCAGCGGCCGGTCGGCGACCAGGATCCGAAGGAGGTACTCGGCGGTGAACGCCAGCGCCACCGCGATCTCAAGGAGCCGGAGCCCCTGCCTGGAGCCGGTTGAGAGAGCCGGGAGGGTCTCTACCGCAAACGCCACCAGGGAGATCACGATGAGCCCCTGGATCGCGAGATCGAACCCACGGCCCGCCGTGGTGTCGGTCTCCTCGACGATCCGCGTCAACTGACGCAGAGCCTGGACACGCATCGATCTGCCTCAGGGGGAGGTCTTGTCGTACACGGGTGGCCGCCGCCGGGGCGGGCTAGGGGCGGGTCATCAGGATCGACTGGAGCTGCTTGCGCTGGGCGACGAAATATTCGACGTCGCCTTCCGGGTCGCCGCCGAAGGACTGCTGCAGCTCTGCGCCGGTGTTGGCGTCGGTGGCGATCACGTGCACGGTTCCATCCTCGCGGTAGTCGATGCGCACGCCGATCGGGTAGCCGGCTCGCGGGTTGCGCAGCGGCCCGACGGTCAGGTTGCCGAGGCCGACGGCCTGGGACGGGTCTCCCCGGTGCTGGACGAGATCGAGGACGATCGTCTGCTGGTCCGCCCGCGCGGTGTAGTAGGTTTTCTTGGCCGACGTGGGCAGCGGCATGTTCTGCCGGATCAGGGTGTCGATGGTCACCTCGCCGCTGCGCGGATCGAGGGCGCGCACACCGACCGAATAGCCGGTCACCCCTTTCAGCTCTGGCGGCAGGCGGAACTTCTCGTGGTCGCCGGCGATCTGCGCGGAGCGCAGCGCCGCCCCCAGGGCGACGGACTTGCTGGGCTCGTGGTAGCGGACCTCGATCGCGTCGGAGGGAAAGATCTCCTTCAGGCGCCGGGCGGCGTCGGGGACCAGGGAGGATCCGCCGACGAGGAGCAGGGTGTCGACGTCGCCCGCCGCCAGACCGGACTCCTTGAGGCACTGCTGGGTCACCACGATCGTCCGTTCGATGGTGTCGGCGATGGCGCGCGAGTAGTGCTCCCGATCGAGCTGGATCTCCACCGCCTCGCTGCCAATGAGCACGGTCTTGCGCACCTGGCGGACGCCCGGCATCGAGAGCTCGATCTTGAGTGCCTCGGAGGCCCGCCGCAGCTCCAGCAGCGTGCGCGCGTTCAGCTCCAGCTTGCGGCCAAGAGCGCGCTGGAACTGGTCGAGGATCAGCTCGCCGACCCGCTCATCCAGCTCCTTGCCGCCCAGGTGGGTGTCGCCCGTCTTGGCGAGGACGTAGATGCCCTGGTCGTTGAGCGTCATCGCCGTGGCGTCGAAGGTGCCGCCGCCGAAGTCGTAGGCGAACAGGACGCGGCTGCGGGAGTCGGTGGTGACACCGTAGTGCAGGGCGGCCGCGACCGGCTCCTCGAGCAGATCCAAAAGCGGCAGGTTGGCGAGCGCGGCGGTGGCGGCCACCGCCTTGCGCTGGCGGTCGTTGAAGTGCGCCGGCACCGTGATCACGGCGCCGTCGACCTTGCGCGACATCTCGGTCTCGGCGTCGAAGCGCAGCTTGTCGAGGATCAGCGCGCCGATCCCTTCGGCGTGCCAGCCGCCGCCCTCGTCGTCGAAGTAGATGGGTTCCCGGCTCCCCAGGTGGCGCTTGAAGAACCGGATGATCGGCAGCTCCGGGTGGTCCTCCACGATGTCCTCGGCGATGGCGCCGACGAAGGCGCTGCCGCCGGTGACGAGGACCACGGACGGCGTGTGCAGCCGCTCGTGGTCGCGGAAGTCGGGGACCAGCGTCGTGGAGCCGTCCGGATGCGTGCGGGCGACGAGGGAGTAGCTGGTTCCCAGGTCGATGCCGACTTTCATGTTCGGTCTTTCCGCGTCGGGGTCTTCGCCGCCGTGCCTCGCGCCTTCTCTTTGAGCGCCTTGAGCCGCTCCTCGGCCTGCCGCCTCAGGGTCTCCGGGTCGGTCGCCGGCTTCGCCTGCTGTCCGGATGAGACGCCTCCGGGTCTGGCCGCCGGCGCCGCCGGCTTGGCGCCGGCAGCGGCACCGGCGCTACCGCCTGCGCGCAACCGGGCGAGCTTCTCCGACATGCTCGCTCCCGCGCCGGCGGCTGCCGGCTTGCCGGCCTGCGCCTGCTTGAGCTTCTCCAGCGCCGCCGCCGCGGAAGCCGGGAGCTCCGGCTTGGGAATCGAGACGCCGCCGGCGGCGCCGGCCTCCGGGGCGTTGGTGGCGGCAACGTAGAACTGGATCAGACTGCCGCGGATCTGCTCCAGCTCGTCACCGGCCGCCTCGGCCTTCTTTGTCCCCTCCGCCAGCTTGCGCTGCGCGGCGTCGAGGCTCTTGATCTGCTGCTGCACCAGCTCCTTGTCCCCCGCCGCCTGGCGGCTGCCCAGCGCCGAGCTCGAGCGCACGGCGCCCTCGATCAGCTCCAGGGCGGCGTTCTGCTGGTCGCCCAGGAAGGTCGACACGGTCTGGTCCCAGGTCTTCTGGACGTCGGCCATCGCCCGGGAGAGCTCGCTGCGCAGCATGTCCCTGGCCTTGTCGAGCTCCTTCTGTTCGGTCTCCGCCCGCTGCTTCCTGGCGCCGTTGATGACGTTGAGCATGCCGTAGGCCATCAGCACCATGCCCGCGGGGATGGTGAAGGCGGTGAACGAGCGGATGAACGACAGCCCGAAGGCGGAGAAGACCATGAAGAAGAGCATCTGGTACCGCCGGGCGGCCATGAAGAAGTCCATGACGCCCTTGCGCGTGATCTCGCCCTTGTAGGGACGCTGGATCGCCACCGACCGCTGCAGCACGACGTCGACGCGATCCGCCGGCAGGTGCTGGAAGTTGAGGACCACCGGAGGCCCGCCGCGCTCCTCCAGCGCGCGCTCGACCTTGTCCTTGATGTCGCGCAGGAAGTCGTGCAGCTCGACGAGACTGGATCGGCAGACGCTGCCGAGGACCTCCTTGATGCGGCTCATGAGCGGCTGCTGGAAGTCCGCCGGGATGGTCACCACGTCGACCTTCGGCTTCTTGACCGAATCGAAGCGGTCGAGGGTATCCACGGCGGTGTCGATCTCCCGCCACAGAGTCCCTTCCTGCGGCGTCACCAGCTCCTTGAGCCCGCGCGAGACCTCCTTCTGGAAGCGGTCGAACTGCTTCTGCAGCAGTCCCCGGACCTCGCCAAGGATCTCCGTCGGCATGGGGGTTCCCTGGAGCTTCTGGGCGCGCTGCTCGACGGCGGCCTTCTTGGCCCGCGCGGCGCGGTCCTCCTTCTCCAGCGCCACCGCGAACGCGTCGTAGAGGGAGGCGAGGGCGCCCGCGATCGACCAGCCGGCGGCGAACTGCCCGGCCTGCCTCCACGGCGGGTGCCCCATGCTCTCAGCCAGGGTCATGCTCGTCGAGGCGAGCTCCTCGATCTCGCGCGGCTTGCAGACCCAGGTGTCGCGGCTGCCCAGACCCGAGAGCGCCTTGGCCCAGTCCGCCCCCTTGGGCGCCAGCAACAGGGTCAGGGGGCGGGACCGGATCTGCGTCAGGACCTGGTCGAGGGTCTCCTTGTCGGGTGCCTCCCTGCCGCCGCGGGCGACGATCAGGATCGGCGCCACGCGGGCGCCGGCGCGACGGGGAGGGGTATCGAGCTGTGAGCGCACGCGGACGACGCTGACCGGGGCCAACGGATCCGGCGCCAGCTCGACGGTGGTCGTCTCCCCCTCGATCCTTGCCAGCGGCTCGTGGTCGATGCCCAACCACTTCGCGATCACCCCCGACCAGGCCGGATGCAGACCGCCGAGGCCCAGGACCTCGACCTCGAGGCAGCCGCTCGCCGCCAGGCGCGCCAGCTTCTCCGCCTCGTCCGCCAGCTTCAGCATGGCCGGGTCGCGCCCGGAGCTGGCTACCGACTCGGCAAACGCGTCGAGCTGCTGTCGAACGGTGTCGACCGCGTTGTCGGGGGTGATGCGGACCAGGGCCATACCCTATTCATCCGCCAGCGACGCGATCGCCTCCTTCTGGGTGTCGTAGGAAGGGATGATCTTGTGGATCAACGCCATCTGCAGGACCTTGCCGACGCTGTCCTCCAGGTTGGCGAGGCGGAGCTGGCCGGCTTTCTCCTTGACCGCCGAGTTCACGGCCACGAGCTCGCCCACTCCGGCGGAGTCGATCAGGGTGACCTTGCCCAGATCGATGACGAACTTGCGGAGGGGGGTGTCGTTCATCGTCTTGATGGCGAGTTTCATCAGCCGGAAGGCCTGGTCGCCGGCGACCATCTTGCCCTCCGCGCTGACGATCATCACGTCCTTCTGCTTGCGGGTCGTGAATGCGGCAGACATACGTCCTTCTCCTTGTGCTTCTGGCGATCCTTCTTTGACAATCGGAACGGGCGGCAGGGGTGCACTCCGCGCCTTCAAAGAGGAGCTACGCAAGGGATCCCCCCGGCGGGGCCACGACGCGCCATAAATACGCTTACCTGTGCGCCCCCGAGCCGTCCCCGGCCGGCGAGCGGAGTCCGCCGTGCCGGTGCCTTGCGCGACGAGCTGCCGGCGGAAGGTCTGCAGGCGCCGGTCGATGGTCCGCGCGCTCATGGAGCGAAGCTGTCGCTCGATCCAGCCGGCGAGCTGGAACTGCTGGCGCGCCCACTCCAGCCCCTCCGACATGCGCGCCCGCAGCTGCAGCGCCCCCGGACATCCCAGGGCGTACCACATGGCCCCCAGGACCTTGTCCGTCAGCGGCGCCGTACGGCGCGGCCGACCGCGGCCGCGCGGCGGCCGGCGGGTGTCGTATCGATTCAGCAGCTGGATGGCGTATTTCCGGTGGTAGCCGGTCCGTGCGCACAGCTCGTCCAGGATGGTGCCCTTGCCCTGCCGGTCGGCGCGCCGGTAGGCGAGTCGCTGCGTGTGGATCAGCTCGTGTTTCCAGGAGCGGGACGCGCTCACAACCTACTGTTACGCGATGCGGAGCAAAAGCGAGCCATGAGGTAGGAAATTTATTGGCGCGCCCTGTCCCGCTGCCGACGTGGCCTGCGTACTCGCATCTGCAAGCCGGAGAAACATCCGGCGCCACGAGACGAATCCTGGCAGCGCAACGGAGGAAGTGGAACCATGATCGCAGTCACTGAAGACCAGAAATTTGCAGCCGTAGCGTTCAAGGAGAAGAAGGCCGAGATGACGGCCTTCCGCCAGGCGGAGCTGCCGGCCGCGGCGATGCTGGAAGTCGGCCTCGAGATGCAGAACGTCCGTGAGGCGGAGTACACCCCCGACGAGCTGAAGAAGGAGGAGTTCCCCGCCGAGAAGCTGCACGGGCTCTGGCCGGCCGGCGAGTTCCTGGACAGCGAGTGGGAGCTCAAGGACCTCAAGGAGGGCGGCTACGTCGCCAAGGAGTTCTCCGAAGGGGGCTGGGAGCCCCAGGCCCTGCTCGAAAACGAGGTCTTCACGATCGAGGAGCTGCACGAGGGAGAGTGGCCGGCCGAGAGCCTGCGCGAGGCCGAGATCGAGGTCGAGGAGCTGAAAGAGGGCGGCTACACGACGGAGGAGCTGAAGGAGGGCGGGTACGCCGCGGCCGAGCTGCGGGACGGAGGGTTCACCGCGACCGAGCTCAAGGACGCGGGGTACACCGCCGAGGAGATGCGCGAAGGCGGATTCGAGGCCGCCGAGCTGAAGGAGGCGGAGTGGCCGGTCGAGGAGCTGACGGAGGTCTACCCCGTCGAGGAGCTGCGCGAGGGCGGATACCTCGCCAGCGAGCTCAAAGAGGCCGGGACCGGCGCCCAGCAGCTCCGGGAGGGCGGCTACGAGGGCACTGAGGTCTCCCAGGACTACGACGTCGAGGAGCTGCGCGAGGGCGGATATACGGTCGAGGATCTCGCCGATGAGCTCGAGCCGCAGGCGCTCAAGGACGGCGGCTTCACCGCCGAGGAGATGTGGCCGGTCTACGAAGTCGAGAGCCTGCGCGAGGTCGGCTTCACCGCCGAAGAGCTGCTGCAGATCGAAGAAGCCGACGTGCCCCAGCTCAAGGAGGGCGGCTACACCGCCGCGGAGCTGAAGGAGGCCGGAGCCGAGCTGGAGGATCTCTACTCGGCCGAGTTCACCGCCCAGGAATGCGCCGAGGCCGGCTATTCGGCCGGTGAGCTGAAGGACGCGGGCTACGAGGCCGCCGACCTGCGCGAGGCGGGTTTCGACGCCGCCGAGCTGAAGGAGGCCGGCTTCGAGTCGGAGGCGATGCGCGAGGCGGGCTTCAGTGCCCAGGAGATGAAAGAGGGGGGCTGGAGCGCCGAGGAATGCAAGGACGGCGATTACGAGGCTGCGGAGCTCAAGGAGGCGGGCTTCGACGCCGCCGAGCTGAAGGGCGCCGGCTTCGAGCCGGAGGACATGCATGAGGCGGGCTTCAGCGCCGAGGAGATGAAGGAGGGCGGCTGGAGCGCGGACGAGTGCAAAGACGGCGACTACGAGGCCGGGGAGCTGAAGGAGGCGGGCTTCGACGCCGCCGAGCTGAAGGAGGCCGGTTTCGAGCCTGAGGACATGCGTGAGGCGGGGTTCAGCGCCCAGGAGATGAAGGAGGGCGGCTGGAGCGCGGACGAATGCAAAGACGGCGACTACGAGGCCGGCGAGCTGCGTGAGGGCGGCTTCGAGTGCGGTGAGCTGAAAGAGGCCGGTTTCGATGCAGACGAGCTCAAAGAGGCCGGCTTCGAGGTCTCGGAGATGCGTGAGGCGGGCTTCGATGCCGACGAGCTGAAGGATGCCGGCTATGAGGCGTCCGAGATGAAGGAGGGCGGTTACGAAGCCGCGGAGCTGAAGGATGCCGGCTACGACGCCTCCGAGCTCAAGGAGGCGGGCTTCGATGCCGGCGAGCTCAAGGAGGCGGAGTTCTCGGCCGAGGAGCTCAAGGACGCGGGCTTCGAATGCGGCGAGCTGAAGGAGGTGGGCTTCGAGGCGGACGAGCTCAAGGAAGCTGGCTTCGAGGCGAGCGAGATGAAGGAGGCCGGCTTCGAATGCGGCGAGCTCAAGGAAGCCGGCTACGAAGCCGACGAGCTGAAAGAGGCGGGCTTCGAGGCGGGCGAGATGAAGGAAGCCGGCTTCGAGTGCGGCGAGCTCAAGGAGGCCGGCTACGAAGCCGGAGAGCTCAAAGAGGCTGGCTTCGAGGCGGGCGAGATGAAGGAGGCTGGCTTTGAGTGCGGCGAGCTCAAGGAGGCGGGTTTCGAGGCCGGTGAGCTGAAGGAGGCGGACTTCGAGGCCGGGGAGATGAAGGAGGCCGGCTTCGAATGCGGTGAGCTCAAGGAAGCGGGCTACGAGGCCGATGAGCTGAAGGAAGCGGGCTTCGAGGCGGGCGAGATGAAGGAAGCGGGCTTCGAGTGCAGTGAGCTCAAGGAAGCGAGCTACGAGGCCGATGAGCTGAAGGAAGCCGGTTTCGAAGCTGGCGAGATGAAGGAGGCCGGCTTCGAGTGCGGCGAGCTCAAGGAGGCTGGTTTCGAGGCCGGTGAGCTGAAAGAGGCCGGCTTCGAGGCTGGCGAGATGAAGGAGGCCGGCTTCGAGTGCGGTGAGCTCAAGGAAGCGGGCTACGAGGCCGACGAGCTGAAGGAGGCCGGCTTCGAAGCTGGCGAGATGAAGGAGGCCGGCTTCGAGTGCAGCGAGCTCAAGGAGGCCGGCTACGAGGCCGGCGAGCTGAAGGAAGCGGGTTTCGAAGCTGGTGAGATGAAGGAGGCCGGCTTCGAGTGCGACGAGCTGAAAGAGGCCGGCTACGAAGCCGGAGAGCTCAAAGAGGCTGGCTTCGAGGCGGGGGAGATGAAGGAGGCCGGCTTCGAGTGCGACGAGCTGAAGGAAGCCGGTTATGAGGCCGATGAGCTGAAAGAGGCGGGCTTCGAGGCAGGCGAGATGAAGGAGGCCGGCTTCGAGTGCGACGAGCTCAAGGAGGCCGGCTACGAGGCGGATGAGCTGAAAGAGGCGGGTTTCGAAGCGGATGAGATGAAGGAAGCCGGCTTCGAGTGCGATGAGCTGAAGGAGGCTGGCTACGAGGCGGACGAGCTGAAGGAAGCGGGCTTCGAAGCGGATGAGATGAAGGAGGCCGGCTTCGAGTGCGACGAGCTGAAAGAGGCCGGCTACGAGGCGGATGAGCTGAAGGAAGCAGGCTTCGAGGCGGATGAGATGAAGGAGGCCGGCTTCGAGTGCGATGAGCTGAAGGAGGCCGGCTACGAGGCGGATGAGCTGAAGGAAGCGGGCTTCGAAGCGGATGAGATGAAGGA
>JBOGJI010000263.1:0-2021 GCA_050747865.1 Thermoanaerobaculia bacterium | reverse complement strand
CGAGGCGGTGCGCTGCGGCACCGAGCTCTTGTGTCGCCGCCCAGCCTTCGCCTACGACGACTTCGCCGGAGATATCGAGGCTCGTGAGGACCGCCTCGTTCGTCAGGTCGAGAACCCGCGTCACGCGCACTCTGTACCGGTAGAGCGCTCTCGGCAGGAGTGCTTGGACGCCGATAGCCTGTGCCCGCCCGAAGCGAATGAGCTCTGCGACAACGCACGGCCGCGTCATGCACAGGTAGAGGACCGGGTAGCTGCCGGGTGGATTGAAGCGGCCGCCGTGCAGCCGAGCGCCTTCACCGCTACGTGGGTCGTACTTCGGCGCCACGTGGCGGAAGGCGGCTCCCTCGAAGGTGCGGGCGGGGACCGCGCCTAGCCGACTGGCGTCGACCACGTCAGGCCGTCACGCCCTCTGCGAGAGCCAACACGGCTGCGATGACTCGCCGGTACTCGCCCTGTTCGATCAGGTCGATCGGCTTCTCGTAGTGCAGACCCGGCTGAGGGCTGCGCAGCCAGAGTCGGGCCGGCTCCGCGCGCAAGACGTCTTGCAAGAGGTCGAGGACGGCCTTGAGCTCCAGGAGCCGTTCCTCGGAGTTGCGGCGTGGGGCGGCCGCCGATGACATCCAGCGGTTGACGGAGCGCACCGATGTACCGAGGACGCGAGCCACGTCCGCCGAGTCGACCAGGTGGCTCTGGAGCATGTCCTCGAGGAGGCTCTCCACAGTTGTGGCTCCAGGTGCGGTCTGCATGTGTCTAGTATATGTCTTCTCTCTGTCTCTATACAGTCCGCACGATCCACCGCTCGGCTCGAAGCGCCTGACGGAATCTGACAGTCGCGGCCGCTAGGGTTGCCTGAGACGCCGGATCCCGTAGAATCGGGCCAGTCATTCGGGATTCGGGGTGGAGGTCGCCGCGGAGGGGCTCCCGCCGGGGCGCGCTGGCGGCGATTGCAGGCAGAGAGGAGCGGCACGTGGCATGGACGTGAGGGAACCAGCAGAGCGGTCGTCCGAGAGCCCGTCAATGGTGGGTGGCCCTGGCGTGCCGGCGCCATCTCCCACCACGGCCCTCCCCCGCCCCACCCGCCTCGACATCGTCGCCCCCGGCCCCCGCTGGAGCTTCGACGGCAACGGTCACCTCTTCAAGCTCGCCGCCGAGGCTCAGCGCATCCGGCTCGCCTACCTCTTCGACCCGATGCTCTCCGTCCACACCTCCCTCGTCGAGCCTCTTCCCCACCAGATCATCGCCGTCTACGACGAGCTCCTGCCCGTGCAGCCCCTGCGCTTCCTCCTCGCCGACGACCCGGGCGCCATCCGCAAGATCCTCGCCCACCTCGCGTGCCAGGCGGGGTTCGCACCCCGCGGGCCCCGGCGGCGAGCGCCAGCAGCGCCCGCGCCGCTTCGTGAACCATGCCGATCCGATGGCCCCCCGCAGGGTTCCCGGACAACCTGCGCCCAACGCCACCCAAGCCGCCCCTCCCCACGCCCCTCTCGCACCTATTCAGCCCCTACCTCGCCACCGTGTTCGCTGCCTCTTCACCGGCCCTCGGACCTCAACCAGCCCCTGGAACCCCACACCGCCCCGTCGGGGCTTCTTGCTCGCCTGCTAGACTCCGCGCCGGAAAACGAATCTCCTAGCCTTCAGGATGCGCTCCTCCGGCGTCAGCCGGCGCGGGGACGCTCGGCGGTGCCGGCAGGCCGGCCCGGTGGGCTATACTCCGGCCAGCCTTCGCGACCGCAGGCCCTCTGGAGGAGCGAGCCGCCGGGCTTGCCCCGGAAGGACAGCAGACCGCGGGGAGCCTATGTCGGCCGCCGCGGAAGCGAAGGAGAGCCATGTCCCGCGCCGCACGACTCATCGAGCTCGCCTACTTGCTGCACCGCAAGACACCGATTCCGCTGCAGGACATCGTGCAGCGCACGGGGATGTCCGAGCGCACCCTGTACCGCGACCTGTACGATCTCCGCCGCACCATCCCGATCGTCCACGTGGACGGTGGCTACCGCATGATCGAGGGGGCGACGCAACGG
>JBOGJI010000262.1:0-5283 GCA_050747865.1 Thermoanaerobaculia bacterium | reverse complement strand
GTGCTGCTCCCCCTGGCCCTGGCGGGCGGCCACCAGGGCGACAACGCGCGCGCCCATGTCCGGGCGGGGGCGGGCATGGCCGCCTTCGGCGACCCGCCACCCGGGGATCTGGCGACGCTCATCGCCGACCTCCTGCGCTCGCCCGAGCGGCTCGAATCGATGGCCCGGGCCGCCCGCGGCCTGGCGCGCCCGAACGCCGCTTCTCACATCGTCGACCGGATCGTGGCGCTCACCACCGGTCCCGCGGCCGGGGGTCAGGGGCGCTCGGGGGGAAGAACCTGATGGTCGCCCCCTTCGCACGCCTAGGCGAGGTCCACTTCGTGGGTATCGGCGGCGCCGGCATGGCCGGGATCGCCGAGGTGCTGCTGGCCAACGGCGTCAAGCTCTCCGGCTGCGATCGCGAGCCCGGCGAGAACACCGAGCGGCTGCACCGGCTCGGCGTCGAGATCGCCATCGGCCACGCCCCCGAGCACCTGGCCGGCGTCGCGCTGGTCGTCGCCTCCTCGGCCATCCCCGACAGCAACGCCGAGCTCGAGGCGGCGCGGCGGCAGGGCATCACAGTCGTGCGGCGGGCCGAGATGCTCGGCGAGCTCATGCGCGCGAAGTACGGGATCGCCGTGGCCGGGACCCACGGCAAGACCACCACGACCTCCCTCATCGGCACCGTGCTCACCGAGGCGGGCCTCGATCCCACGGTCATCGTCGGCGGCCGCCTGCGCGTCTCCGGCACCGGCGCGCGGCTGGGCAAGAGCGAATACCTGGTGGCCGAGGCCGACGAGTTCGACCGCTCCTTCCTGCGCCTGCAGCCGATCCTGGCGGTCGTCACCTCGATCGATCGCGACCATCTCGACACCTACGAGGACCTCGACGCGATCCGCGAGGCCTTCATCGATTTCGCCTCGCGGGTGCCGTTTTTCGGCCGCGCCATCCTGTGCATCGACGATCCGAACGTGCAGGAGATCCTGCCGGCGCTGGCCGATCGGCGGGTGTTGACCTACGGCCTGAGCCCGCAGGCCGAGCTGGCCGCGGTAGAGCGGGAGACGCGCGACGGGCGCACCCACCTCCGGACAACATTTCAGGTGCGCAGCGGCGGCGAAGGCGTGCTCGGCAGCATCGACCTGCCCATGGTTGGCAGCCACAATGTGCAGAACGCCCTGGCCGCGATCGGCGTCGGCCTCTCCCTGGGGTTGGAGCTCGAGGTCATGGCCGAGGCCCTGGCCGGCTTCGGCGGCGTCCACCGCCGCTTCGAGCGCCTGGGGAGCTGGCGGGGCGCCGAGGTGGTGGACGACTACGCGCACCACCCGACCGAGGTCGAGGCGACGCTCAAGGCGGCGCGCCAGGCCTGGCCGCAGGCGCGGGTGGCGGCGGTCTTCCAGCCCCACCTCTTCTCCCGCACCCGGGACCTGGCGGCGGAGCTCGGGCGCGCCCTGCTGCTCGCCGATCGCGCCCTGGTGACCCCGATCTACCCGTCGCGGGAGCAGCCCATCTCCGGCGTCACCTCCGAGCTGATCGTCGACGCCGCGCGCCGCAGCGGGCACCGGGGGGTCAAGGCGTGTGAGGGCTTCGAGGAGGCGCGGACCGAGCTCGCGGGCTGGGTCGGGGAGGGGGATGTGGTTCTGACCCTGGGCGCGGGCGACGTCGTGCGCCTGGCCAGGGACCTGGTGGAGGCCCATGAATGAGCGCTGGGCGAGGGGCGGGTCCTCCCGACCACCGCGCTGCGCGCGGCGGTGCTCCCGGGGGGGCAGCGAGTCGCGGCCCGGCGCCGGGCGGCAGGGTGCTGCCGTTTCGCCGGCGGCAGTTCGTCGCCCGCCGCCGACGGCGCAACCCGTGGCTGGCCATGGCGCGCGCCTTCGGGATCTCGGCGCTGATCGTCGTCGCGCCGCTGGCGGCGGCGGCCTGGGTCTGGCAGGGCTCCCATTTCCGCCTGCGCCGGGTCGAGGTCTCGGGCTGCCGGCACATCGCCGAGTCCTGGGTCCGCAGCCAGCTCGAGCCGCTGGTCGGCCGGCCGCTGTTGACCCTGCGGCTGGCCACCGTGGCCGAGCGGTTGCGCCTCAATCCCTGGGTCGACGAGGTGGCGCTCGAGAAGCGGCTGCCGGACGGCATGCGGCTGGTGATCGACGAGCGCGTGCCCGTGGCCATGTTGCGCGACGTGGAAGGGAGGCTGCGCTATGTCGACGCTGAAGGCGAGCCCATCGTGGCCTACGTGCCCGGGGGCGGCCCCGCGGATCTGCCCCTGGTGGCGGGCAGCGATCGGCCCGCCCATGTCGCGGCCGCGGTCGCCGTCGTGCGCGACCTGGCCCGGCTGGAGCCGGAGTGGGGGCGGGAGATCTCGGAGATCCAGGTGCTCGGTCCCAGCGATTTCCGCGTCTACACGGCCGAGTACCGTTTCCCGATCTTGTTGTCGGCACAGCGCCTCGACGCTGGCGTCGAGGCGCTGCGCCGGCATCGCCGGGTGCTCGAACGGGCCTTTCCAGAGGTCGGCGAGGTGGACCTGCGGTTCGAGCGCCAGATCATCATCCAACCGAAGGAAACCTAGCGGAGGAGGGGCCCATGGCCAGGACGGATGAACATCTCGTAGGAATCGACATCGGCTCGTCGAAGGTCTCGGTGCTGATCGCCCAGCCGGCCGGCGACGGCGGCTTGGAGGTCGTGGGCAAGGGCCAGGCGCCCAACCGCGGCACCCGCAAGGGCAACATCGTCAACATCGAGGCCACCGTCGACGCCCTGCGCCAGGCGACCGAGGAGGCCGAGGTCATGGCCGGGGTGGAGATCGCGCGCGCCTGGGTGGGCGTGGCGGGCAGCGACGTGCGCTCGGTCAACGTCCGCGGCATGGTCTCGGTGGCGCGCAAGGACAGGGAGGTCACCCGCCAGGACATCGAGCGGGTGATGGAGGCGGCGCAGTCGGCGGCTCTCCCCTCCGACCGCGAGATCCTGCACGCCATCCCGCAGGAGTTCCTCATCGACGACCAGGGGGGGATCGGCGACCCGCTGGGCATGCTGGGCAGCCGCTTGGAGGTGGCGGTGCACCTGGTGACCGCCAACACCACCCGCATCCGCACCGTGCTCACCTGCGTCAACCGCGCCGGCATCGAGGTCAGCCAGCTGGTCTTCGAGCCCTTGTGTGCGGCGCAGACCGTGCTCACCCACGACGAGCGAGAGCTGGGGGTGGTCCTGCTCGATGTCGGAGCCGGCACCACCAACCTGGCGCTGTTCGCCGACGGCCAGGTGCAGTGCTCGGCGGTGCTGCCGGTGGGCGCCGGCCACTTCACCAACGACCTGGCCATGGTGCTGCGCACCCCGTTCGCCGAGGCCGAGCGCATCAAGTTGCGCGAAGGCTGCTGCATCCCCGCCATGGTCGACGACCGGGAAGGCGTGACGGTGCCGGCGGTCGCCGGCGGCGCCGAGCGCGTGGTGCCCAAGAGCCACCTGTGCGAGATCCTGGCGCCGCGCGCCGAGGAGCTCTTGACCCTGGCGCGCGAGACCATCGATCGCAACGGCTGGGAGCGCGAGCTGCGCGGCGGCCTGGTGCTCACCGGCGGCGGCGCCCAGCTCGACGGCCTGCTAGAGCTGGCGCAGCAGATCTTCGAGGGTCCGGTGCGCTACGGCCTGCCGGCCGGGCTGTCCGGCCTGGTGGACGTGATCTCGAGTCCGGCGTGGAGCGTGTCCTCGGGCGTGCTCCTCTACGCGCGGACGGAACAGACGGCCAGACCGCAGACCCAGCGGCGCCCCGGCTTCTCGGTGCGCGGCGTCGTGGGCTCGATCCGCGGCATGTTCGCGGATCTCTTGTGAAAGGAGATGTTCTCATGATCCTATTCGACGAGCGGGAATCGACCGGTGCGGTGCCCATCACCCTCGACAGCGAGGACGTGCTCCCGGCCCGCATCAAGGTGATCGGAGTCGGCGGCGGCGGCAGCAACGCCGTCAACCGCATGATGGAGCGCCGCCTCGGCGGCATCGAGTTCATCAGCGCCAACACCGACGTGCAGGCGCTGCGCAAGTGCAAGGCGCCGGTGAAGCTGCAGCTCGGACCGCAATTGACCCGCGGCCTCGGTGCCGGTGGCGACCCCGAGATGGGCCGCAAGTCGGCCCTCGAGGACACCGAGCGGATCCTCAGTCTGCTCGACGGCTCCGACATGGTGTTCCTGACCGCCGGCTTGGGCGGCGGCACCGGCACCGGCGCGCTGCCGGTCTTCGCCTCGCTGGCCACCGAGGTCGAGGCGCTGACCGTCGCCGTGGTCACCCTGCCGTTCGGCTTCGAGGGCAAGCGCCGCATGGAGCTCGCCCTCCAGGGCATGGAGCACCTGGCCAAGGCGGTCGACACCCTGATCACCATCCCCAACGAGCGGCTGCTGCAGTTCGTCGAGCGCGGCACCTCCCTGGGAGAGGCCTTCCGCATTGCCGACGACGTGCTCGGTCAAGCGGTGCAGGGCATCTCGGACCTCATCGTCGTGCCCGGCGAGATCAACGTCGACTTCGCCGATGTCAAGACCATCATGACCGAGATGGGCATGGCGCTCATGGGCACCGGTGTGGCCAAGGGCGAGAACCGTGCCGTGGAGTCGGCGCAGCGCGCCATCTCCTCGCCCCTGCTCGAGGAGACCTCGATCGAGGGGGCCAAGGGCGTGCTGCTCAACATCTCCGGCGGCCGCGACCTCACCCTCCACGAGGTGGCCGAGGCCGCCCGCATCGTCGCCGAGCGCGTCGATCCGGACGCCAACATCATCTCCGGCATGGTGATCGACGAGGCGCTCGAGGACGAGATGAAGGTCACCGTCATCGCCACCGGCTTCGGCAGCGGCATCCGCGGGGCCAAGGCCGATTGGGCCGATCTCTTCCCGGCCGCCGACCGCGCCGACGGGGAGACCCACGCCCCGGCCCGCGCCTCCATGGTCCGCCGCCGCACCGAGCCCGCCCCCAAGCCCCAGGAAGAGGCCGACGAGGGCCAGCCCCGCATCCCCTTCTTCCGCCGTGTGGTGGCCCAGTCCCAGGGCGACGACCCGGGCGGCTTCGGCCCCAACTGGGCCAACGTCGACGACTACGACATCCCCACCGTCCTGCGCAAACAGATGGACTGAGAGCCTGTGAAGATATCTCCCGTGGGTCGCGCGCCAGGGGCTTCTCGGTCGTATGGAAGGAGCGACGAGGGAGCATATCCTTGATCACTACTGTCCGGTTAGAAGTCGAGTAGCGTCAATTGTTTACGCAAGCCGTCATCGTTGGTCGTGTAGGTCGATCGCGTAAGTATTTGTACCAGAGGCACTTTCTCAAAAGCATGCACGCTCA
>JBOGJI010000261.1:0-1793 GCA_050747865.1 Thermoanaerobaculia bacterium | reverse complement strand
AGTCAGGGGACAGGAGTCAGGGACGGCGCCAGCGGTTTAGCCGCGAGCCAACGGCGAGCGCGGCGAGGGAAGGGAGAGCCGGGCGGATTTCGTTGACAAGGTTCGCATTTGCCTGAAGGAATTGCGCGAGTCGCGCGGCTGGATCCGGTTGATCACCAAGACCGAGCTGCTGCCCGAGGCGAGGATGAGCAGTCTGCTCGATGGCAACCGTTCACGGCCACCCGAGCGCACGGCCTCCGTATTGTGCCCGTGAGGCGGCGTTGGGGCAAGCGAGTGGGCGGCGAGTGGCCGCTTAAGAGGTGTTCGGCAGCAGAGAGGGGGGCGGGTGGTCGCGGAAATGAGCCAGGATCGACTCGTGCAGGAACTCGAACACACTTTGGCCCTGCTGTGCGCAGGTGGCGATGGCCGTCCAGATGCGTTCCAGCCAGCGCTGGCCCGCTTCGCTCCGCGAGCCCTGCGTCACGTGCCGGTCGATGACCACGAAGCGGATCGCCTGTTCGGCCAGGTTGTTGGTCGGCTCGACGCCCGGCGTGGTCAGGAACCGCAGATAACTCTCGCCGTGCCGCCAGAACCGCTCCGCCAGGTTCTGCGCCTCGGGCGTGCGCGGCACGTGGAATTTGGCCGCGCCGCACAGTTCGTTGGCGGCGTCTTCGCACTCCAGCGCGAAGCGGCGGGCGCTCATCGTCTGGCGGCGGTGAAACAGCACGAACAGCCCGCGGGCCGCCTGGAGCACCCGCCGGCCGTAGGCCCGGTTCCGCCGCTGGGGATGCGTCACCAGGAATTTGATGTCGCGGATCAGGTGCGCCAGGCAGAACTGGACCAGGACGTTCTCGTTCAGCCGCATGTACTTGCGGTAGGCGCTGAAGTAATCGCAGCCCAAGACGCCCGCGAACTCCTCGCCCAGCACGTCCAGCAGCACCTGCGAGCCCCGCGAGGCGTCGATCTTGAAGAGCGTAAACAGCGAGGCCCGGAAGCACCAGGTCCACATCTGCTGTTTGTTGTTCTTGTGCCCCGTCTCGTCCACGTTCAAGCGGTCCTGCCGGGGCAGGCGATCCAGAAGCTCCGTCCAGGCCGGCTCCAGGCTGTCGCTGACCTTGGCGCACACTTTCCGCAACTGCCCGCGGCTGATCGCCAGCCCCGCCACGTCCTTCAGAAACCTGCGGATGGTGCTGTACGAGCAGTGGCAGGCCCCCTTCAGATAGGCCACCAGCGCGGTCAGACGCGGCCCGACCAGCCCGGCCCGCCGCACGTCCTCGTCGATGGGGGCGTAATGGGTCTTGCGGCAGTTCGGGCACCAGCAGGCCCGGCCGCGATGCTCGCTGATCTCGACCGGCACCGCCGCCAGTTCGACCTGCTGGATCACCCGCGGCGGCTCATGCGAGGGCTCGACCGCCGTGCCGCAGTCCGGACACGCGGGCCACGTGTAATCCCAGAAGTGGTCGATTTGAGATTCCTGGAATGCCGCCCGCTCGTGCCGAGGATGTCCCGGCTGAGCGCCGCGTTTTCGTTTTCGCGTCTTCTTCGAGGCGGCGGCGGCCGGTTTCGGCTTGACGATGTCGCTGGAGGGCGGTTTGGACGAGTTGCGGGAGTTCTTGCGGGCCCGGGCCAGTTCGGCCAGGGCCTCGGCCAACTGGGTCCGCAAGGCGGCGACCTCCCTCTTCAGCGCTTCGACCTCGCGGGAGAGCGCTTCGCAACCGGGACAGCCTGCGACTCGTGTGTCCGCCATCGTGGCGGAACCTTACGCAAAAGGCCAAATCGCGCAAAGAGCAATCTGCCGGCCGTGAACGGGTACG
>JBOGJI010000260.1:0-4512 GCA_050747865.1 Thermoanaerobaculia bacterium | reverse complement strand
GTCACCGCTCCGTCGTCACGACGAGGCGCTACGATGACTTCGAGAGACTGGCCCTGAAGGGAGTGGAAGGGGTAGTGAACCGTGACCGTCGAACGAAGGGTATTCTGACTGTTGCGGGTGGCACCCGCACGTCCACGCCATCGCTTCGCGCGGTGGATGGGATGCCGACGGGAAGTGGGTGCCGGTGCCCTTCGTGGGCACCGGCGAGGCCGAACGCCTCTTCCAGCACCGCGTGCTGGCTCTGCTGCGTGACCAGGGGCTGCTGAGCGAGGACCGGATCGCGCTGCTGCTGTCTTGGCGCCACAGTGGATTCTCCGTCCACAACACGGTGCGCGTAGCCGCGGCAGACACCGCCGGGATCGAGCGGCTCGGCCGCTACCTGCTGCGCTCGCCCGTGGCCGTCGACCGGCTCGAGATCGAGCCGAGTACGGGCGAGGTTCTCTATCAGCCGAAACGGGCGCACGAACGCGCAGAGCCTTGTGCCCAGAGCTTGGAGCCCGAGGAGTTCCTGGCCCGACTGCTCCAGCACATCCCGGAGCCGCGCCTGCACCAGCTTCGTTACTACGGCCGATACTCCAACGTCGCACGGGCACGGCGCAGTGCTGACGCCCTCTGTGCCAACATGGGCTGAGACAGTTGGTACCCCTGAAATTACTGTAGAGGGCGGGGAGCGAAGGATCGATGAGCATCGGGACGTGGGAGGTCAGGCCCCAGGGCAGCGAGGAGTCAGCGGAGGGCGTCGGGGGGTTGGGCAGGGCGGAGACGCCCGGAGCTGACTCCTCGGCGACGCCGCGTGGCGGAGAGGTGCGCGAGAGCGAGGTTTCGGCTCGGCCCCGTCGGCGCCAGTTCTCTGCCGAGTACAAGCTGAAGATCGTCGAGGCCGCCGGGCGCTGCCGCGGAAGGGGTGAGGTCGGCGCCCTGCTGCGCCGCGAGGGGCTGTATTCCTCGCACCTCGCCGCCTGGCGGCGGGAGGCCCTGGCGGGCCTGGTGCAGCGCAAGCGCGGTCACAAGCCGGAATCTACCGAGCGGCGGCGCATCGAGCAACTCGAGCGGGAGAACGCACGGCTCAAGCGGCGGCTCGAACAGGCCGAGGCGATCATCGATGTCCAAAAAAAACTCTCTGCCGTGCTCGGGATCACGACCCCGGCCAACGGCAGGCGCAGCGAGAGCGACTGATGGCCGCTGCGCTCGAGCTCGCGCCGCAGGTCGGCACCGCTGCCGCCTGCCGCGCCATGGCCGTGGCTCGTGCCTCCTGGTACCGGCGGTTGCGGCCGCCGGCGAAGCGGTCGCGCACCGGCCGGCGCCCCTCGCCGCGGGCTCTGGCTCCGGCTGAGCGCCAGGCGGTGCTGGCGACCCTGCACACGGAGCGGTTCGTCGACCGCGCCCCGGCGCAGGTGGTCGCGACGTTGCTCGAGGAAGGCACTTACCTGTGCTCGGTGCGCACTATGTACCGCCTCCTCGACACAGCGGATGAAGTGCGCGAGCGACGAGCGCAGCGGCGCCACCCGCACTACCAGGCTCCCCAGCTGCTCGCCACCGGCCCGAACCAGCTCTGGTCCTGGGACATCACCAAGCTGCTCGGCCCGGCCAAGTGGGTCTACTACTACCTCTACGTCCTGCTCGACGTCTTCAGCCGCTTCGTCGTCGGCTGGCTGCTGGCCGAGCGCGAGAGCGCCGAGCTCGGCCGGCGCCTGATCGAAGAAAGCGTGGCGCGCGAAGGCATCGAGCCGGGTCAGCTCACCGTCCACGCCGATCGCGGCGGCCCGATGAAGAGTCACCCGGTGGCCTGCCTGCTCGCCACCCTCGGCATCACGAAGACCCACAGCCGGCCGCACGTCTCGAACGACAACCCCTTCTCCGAGGCGCACTTCAAGACGCTAAAGTACCACCCGCTCTTCCCCAGCCACTTCGGCTCGCCTCAGGACGGGCTGGCCTTCTGCCGCCGCTTCTTTCCCTGGTACAACTACGAGCACCGCCACAGCGCCCTGGCCTGGCTCACCCCGGCCAGCGTCCACGCCGGCCAAGGCGCCGAGCTTCTGCGCCGGCGCCATGCGGCCTTGCTGGTCGCCTACCAGGTCCGCCCGGAGCGCTTCGTCCACGGCGCTCCGCGCCTCCAAACCCTGCCCGAGGCCGTCTGGATCAACCCGCCCGAAAAACCGACGCGCCAGGAGGCCCTCCAAGCCACGATCTCGGCCCGACCCTTACCTGGACTACCCCCTCCAGCGGGCCTCCTGACACCCTCCGCTCACCTCATCGAGCTCGAGGCTGCTCACTAAATGCGAACCCCCTGCTGTCTCAAACTTGTTGACACCTTCCGCGGCCCCAGTTGTGCTGGCGGCGGCGCGTCATTCCAGATGTCCACAACACAGCGCCACTCGCCTTCGGCACTCTTGCGCCAGATCGCGACACCCTTGGCGTGCACAGTCTGCGTTTGGCCATCTGGTCCGGGCAGGGTGTATACGCTCCGCGACCGCGTGTAAGCGAGATCGCCGCCATCGGCAACTACGACTTCCTCTGGTTCCCACGTGACGCTAAAGCCAGGCGTCGCAAAACCCGCAGCCATGTACTCGCGTATGGCGGTCTGGCCAACAATGACCGGACTACCGGGCGGGAACGTCACTGCGTCATCGGCCATGAAGGAAACGCTGCGATCCAGGTCCCGCTGCTTTGCAGCCATTGCCCAATTGCGCTCTGCGGTTAGTACCGCGTCCTGCTCATGACTCAGATTCGGTTCCGAGGAACCGCAGGCAGCGACGGAAAGTGCGAGATACAGGGTGCCGAGAACTAACCTGATACGCATCGGTATATCCTCCCTCGCAACGATTCCCGCCGGCAGCGATCAGTCTTGCCGTCTAACGCCCAGCATCAGCGGCGGCGCGCAGCGCCGTCCGCTGCATGCTATTGTTATCCCGCAATCTACGGTTTGGTTGCGGGACACAGCTAAGGGGCAACCAGCTCGGCGAGCTTGGCCGCGACACTTGCCATCGTATCTTCTGCTGTGTTCAGGCCGCTCCGCGAGCCGAGCAGAGGACTGACTTCGCGGAGAGCTTCATACGTCGTGTCGTGCACGACGGGGACGAGCAGGTCTCGCGCTAGGAGTGCCGATAGTTCTTTGTCGGCGATGCCCTCTGCTTGGAGGCGGCGCAACAGCGCAGGGGTCACCAGCACGATCCCGACTCGCGACTTCGCCAATCCCCTGTCGATTTCGCGGAGCAACGGTGTGCCAAGGACGACGTCCTTCTCGCTGAACCAGACCTTGACACCGCGCGACTGAAGCAGATCGTGCAGTTCCTTGGCGGCCCCGCTCCGGTCGTCCCACGCATGGCACAGGAAGACGTCCCGAAGGTCAGGCAGGGGCGCTCGCTTTTCGACGCTCTCGCGGACCGGCGTGAGTGCCCGCACCTCCGCAGGCGTGTACGCCACGGACGAGCCGGCTCGCGACCATCTCGGCCTTCCGCTGCTGCCGGACCCGCCGCCGCTGCTCCGGCCGCCCAGGCTGCTCACCGACGGAGAATAGGACGGGGAGTAGGACGGGTACGAGTACGACCCGTAGCCGCCATATCCGCGATAACCGCCACCACATGCGGGGCAGTTCGCTCGACCGCTCGCTGTTCGATGGCCCCGTACTGGTGCTGTGCATCTAGCCATATGGCAATTCTCTCAGTTATAATCAGTCTTTCAGGTGGCGGGATAACGCTCGGGTTCAGCGGCGGGCCGCGGAGCGGACCGTCCGCTGCAACCCGTTGTTAGCCGCGCGCGCGCCGGTAATGCATAGCGACCGCGCCGTTGCGGAGCGGCGTCGCCGAGACCAGCTCGAGCCATCGCGTCTTGGGCAGCCCGCTCTGGTACAGGGTCGGGCCGTGACCGGCGACCCTGGGGTGGAGGAGGAACTTGTACTCGTCGATTAGATCCAGCCGGTCCAGCTCGGTCGCGAGCTTGCCGCTACCGAGGAGCACGCCGGCCGGGGTCGCGTCCTTGAGCTTCTGCACGCTCGTGCGCAAGTCACCGGCGATGTGATGGCTGTTGGTCCACGGGAAGTCCGTTCGCGTCGACGACACTACGTACTTCGGCTTGGCCTCGAGCTTGACTGCCCACTCGCGCATCGCCGGCGGCGCCCCCTCGTCGCCGCGAGCGACCGCCGGCCAGTAGCTCTCCATCATCTCGTAGGTGACGCGGCCCCACAGCATCGCCCCTCCCTCGTCCATGAGACGGGTGAAGAAAGCGTGTGTTTCGTCGTCGGCGATTCCCTCCCGGTGGTCGACGCAACCGTCGAGAGTGACGTTGATGCTGAAGGTCAAGAGTCCCATCGCGACGAGTCTACTCCGAGTTGGGCGGACCACCCGACTGTCACTTGTCGAGGAGTGTCTCGCAGCGGCTAACTCGAATTCTACGACTCGGCCGGCGTTTATCACGGCTGGACTTTCGCTGGATAACAGGAAGCGGACTCGGCGCGATCTGGGTCGCAACTCGCTCCGCATGATGGACTTCTGCAAGCGCTCGAGGCGGAGGCCG
>JBOGJI010000259.1:0-2894 GCA_050747865.1 Thermoanaerobaculia bacterium | reverse complement strand
AGAACACGAGCGTCCAGGGACTGGTCGACGCTGGCATTCTCGAATCGCGGCGCGGCAAGGTGCGGCTCCTCAAGCCCGAGGAGCTCCCCACCGACTGGGATCCAGCCACCGACACGCGCCTCACGGCGTGGGAGACCGTCCACCACCTGATCCGCTCGCTCGAGGCTGGCGGCGAAGCCGCCGCGGCCGAACTCGTCGCGAAGCTCGGCAGCAGGGCCGAGACCGCCCGCGAACTGGCCTACCGCCTCTACACCCTCTGCGAGCGCAAGAAGCGCGCGGCCGAGGCCCTCGCCTACAATTTTCTCGTCCAGAGCTGGCCCGAGATCGCCCGCCTCGCGGCCGAACTGTCCAGACAGCAGGGAGCACCCGTTCAGGCCCGGATGTTCGAATGAACAGGCAACTACTGATTCTCGACCTTAGCTACTTCCGAGCTGCCAGCACGATCGCTCTGGAGAAGCTGTTCAACGACTATGACGTGGCCGTAACGGAGGAACTCCTCTTCGAGCTGCTCGACATGGCCGTGGAAGAGCGGAAACTGCTGCATTCGAAGCTGCGCTTCCTCCGCAGCCCCAGCCCATTTCTCCCGGGAGTCGGCCATTTGTTGTATCTGGAGAACTACGACCGCAAGCCATCGGCTCCCTTGCGACAACGAGCGCTGAACCAGAACTTCGAGGTCAACGAGCGGCTCGCCGACCCCGGCTTTCAGTTGCCTCCTGAGCAACACGCGCTGTTCCAGGCGTGGAGGCAGTACCAGGCGCAGAGGACGCGCGGCTTCCTTGACGATGCCGCCTGCGTCACCGGATGGTGCCCTGGGCTCAAGGGGTACGTGGCAAACACGGATGCCACCGTCATTCGCGAGTACCAGAAGCTAGCCGCAGAGAACCCGGACGAAGTTCGGCGAGTCTACGAAGCGATGCACCGAGAATCGCCGACCAGCATGCCGCCAGCTTCGCTCGTAGACGAATCGTGGACGCACTTCAGGCGTCTACAGGTGCGCCTGGTCGCCGCGCTCGAGTATCTCCGAGTCCATGGTGACGGTGTCGTCGCCAACGTCGACGCGAAATCCATCAACCAGTGGCTCGACATCAATCACCTCGTCCTCGGCCTCCTTGCGGGGGCCATCGCTACGGGGGACAAGTTCATTCAAACCACGTTCAAGCTCCTCAGGCCGGACGGCATTCTCGTCTCCTGAATGGCGGTGCGCAACACCAACACGCCGCTCGTCGTCCTGCTGGCCGGGCCGAATGGTGCCGGGAAGAGCACGAGCGCTGCCCGGCTGCTACGGGGCGCACTGGCGGTCGACGAGTTCGTGAACGCAGACACCATCGCGCAGGGGCTGTCGGCGTACCGGCCGGAAGGCGTGGCCATGACGGCCGGGCGCGCGATGCTCGAGCGGCTGCGCCTTCTCGCACGGGAGCGTCGGGACTTCGCCTTCGAGACGACGCTCGCCGGCCTCGGCCACTCGCGCTGGCTGCGGACGCTGCGGTCCTCTGGCTACCGAGCCCATCTGGTCTTCCTTGCCTTGCCCAGCGCCGACATGGCCGTGGCGCGGGTGGCTGAGCGAGTCCGCCAGGGTGGTCATTCCGTGCTTGAGGACGTGGTGCGGCGACGCTTCGTATCGGGACTGAGGAACCTCTTCGCCAGCTACCTGGACGCCGTCGATACCTGGCAGGTGTACGATAATTCGGACGTTCAGGGGCCTCGACTGATCGCTTCGCGTGCCATCGGCAAGCTGCCGGTGATCGCTGATCCGACCGCTTGGAAGGCCTTGAAGGAGCAACGATCATGACCGACGTGTCCGCAGCCGAGTCGAGACCCCTGGACCGTGTTGACGACATCCCTCGCATAACGCGCGCCTTGAGGCGGGCCGTTCGGGAAGCGCTCTGGCAGCACAAGATCGCGGGGAATCCGGTTGCGGTCTGGCGGAACGGCCGCGTGGAGTGGATCCCGCCAGAGGAGATCCCTGTAGAGAATCCCTATGCGAGCGACGAGCCCGACGAGAGCTGAGCCAGGAACGGCGGTGCTGTAGATGGCCATCACCAACCGGGAACGCGTCGGCAAGGCACTGGAGCTGTTGCGCGACGGGCTGGCGCCGTTCGTTGAGCGGGAGGCACAGGCGACGTACGGTGAGCAATGGCGGAATACGCTAGCCGGGAAGCCCGCCTACCCGTCGATCCCGAAGAGCGAGCGGGAGGGCTGGGACGTCCACGCGCTGCTCCTGCTCGTCGAGAAGGAGTGGCGGGCGATCTACGGCAAGACCCTCGGGCGCTTCGAGCGCTCGCTGGTTCACGAGCTGCACGACGGGCGCAACCGCTGGGCGCACCAGGACGCCTTCACCACCGACGACGCCTACCGCGTTCTAGACAGCATCCACCGCCTGCTGACGGCGATCGCGGCGGAGGAGGCGGCGGAGGTCGACCGGCAGCGCCAGGAGCTGCTGCGCATCAGCTTCGACAGCCAGGCGCGCAAGAAGCAGCGGCGCGTGGCCCAGGCGGCGCTGGTGGAGGGCCGGCCGCGAGAGGGCTTCCGCCCCTGGCGCGAGCTGGTGACGCCCCACCCGGACGTCTCGAGCGGGCACTACCAGGAGGCGGAGTTCGCCGCCGACCTGGGGCAGGTCCACCGCGGCGAGGGCAGCGACGAGTATCGCGATCCGGTGCAGTTCTACCGCCGCACCCACGTCACCGAGGGGCTCCACCGGCTGCTCGTCAACGCGCTGCGGCGCCTCGCCGGCGACGGCGGGGATCCGGTCGTGGAGCTGCAGACGAACTTCGGCGGCGGCAAGACGCACTCGATGCTCGCCCTCTATCACCTCTTCTCCGCCGATCGCGCCAGCGATCTGGTGGGCATCGAGGCGGTGCTGGCGGAGGCGGGGGTCAAGCAGGTGCCGCGGGCGC
>JBOGJI010000258.1:0-28666 GCA_050747865.1 Thermoanaerobaculia bacterium | reverse complement strand
GCCGAGGGCCGGGACCTCCTCGCCGTCCAGCGTCGAGGCGACGGCGCGGAGCGCCCGCTCGGCGCGCTCGGCCGAGTCGTAGCGGTGGAGCTTGAGGCTGGCGATGTCCGGCGGGATCCTGCCCGTCGAGTACGCGCAGACCGTGAGGTCCCGGCCCAGCTCGTCTTCGGCGACGCTCTGCATCAGCCCGGGGGTCGCCTTGAGCACCGCCTTGGCGTCCTCGGGCTGGAAGAGCTGGCAGGCGTCGAGCGGCGGCTGCGGGACCCGCGCGGTCTCCTCCTCGCCGCCGCAGGCCAAGGCAAGCAGCAGGATCGGCGCCAGCGTCGTGCCCAGCTTTCTCAATGCACCCTCCGGCGCCGGTGGCGGATGTAGTCGGCGAGGATGAACTCGCCCAGATTGTACGGCGAGGCGAAGTAGGCGCGGCCGCGGTTGACCTTGGTCAGCTTCTCGACGAACTCGGTGAGCATCGGGTCGGTGGCGAGCATGAAGGTCGTCACCACCACCCGCTGCCGCCGGCAGAGGTCAGCCTCCTCGAGGGTCAGGTTGACGATCTTCATGTCCAGGCCGAACGGGTTCTTGTAGAGGCCGCCCGCCTCGTCGATCGCCGACGGCTTGCCGTCGGTGATCATGACGATCTGCTTGTTGGGCTGGCGCCGGCGCTCGAGCAGCCCGCGGGCGAGCAGCAGGGCGCCGCGGGTGTTGGTGTGGTAGGGACCGGCGTCGATGCGGGGCAGCTCGGACAGCGGCACCCGTCTCGCCTCGTCGCCGAACAGGATCACGTCGAGGCTGTCCTTCGGGTATTTGGTGGTGATCAGCTCGGACAGCGCCAAGGCGACGGTCCGTGCCGGCGTGATGCGGTCCTCGCCGTAGAGGACCATGGAGTGGCTGATGTCGATGGCGAGCACCGTGGCGCAGGCGGTCAGGTGCTCGGCCTCGTGGACCTCGAGATCCTCCTCGGCCATCTCCAGCTCGCCGTGCGTGCGCTTCAACGTGTTGTGCAGGGTGCGCAGCGGGTCGAGCCGCCGCATGTCGTCGCCGAACTGCCACGGGCGGGTCTCCGGCAGCGGCTCCACCCCTTCTCCGGCGGAGCGGACCGGGTGATACCCCGCGCCCCCCTTGCGCAGGCCGCCGAACAGCGAGTCGAAGGCGCTGCGCCGGATCCGCCGCTCCCCCGAGCGGGTCAGCACCAGCCCGCCGCCGGCGTCGCGCCCGATCAGGTCCCGCTCCTCTAGCGAGGCCTGGAAGGCGTCGAGGTCGATAGCCTCGTCGAGGTACCCCTGCGCTTGCAGCTCCCGCATCCATTGCAGCGCCTGCTCCGGGTCGCCCGCGCTGGCGAGCAGCAGCCGGTTGAACAGCTCCAAGAGCTCCATCCCGGCCAGCAGCGCCCGCACCAGCTCGGGGTCGAGATATTGGTAGCGATGACGCATCCCGGTTGCGATTGTACGCGCCGAGGGGCCGGTGCGCCGGATCGCAGTTGGTATACTGGATTCGCGGTTATTGGAAGGCCGATCTGGCCGACGAAGGGCCGGTGCGGAAGGGATGCTGTGGCAAGAGCTGTCAGTCGCCCCAAACAGAGCTCGAGGACGCGCGCCATGAGCGAGCCCATGCCGATCCCACAGGAGAGCCCGGAGAGTCTCGACAAGGTTCGGGACATCCTCTTCGGCTCGCAGATGCGAGCCGTGGACCAGCGGCTCGAGCAGCTCGAGAAGCGCATGCAGCGCGAGCTGACGGACCTGCGCGGCGAGATCGACAAGCGGTTCGCCCAGATCTCCACGAGCCTCGACAAGGGTCTCGCCAAGCTCCAGGAAGCGGTCGCCGCGGAGAGCGCCCGGCGGGCGGAGGAGGTCAAGGATCTCCGCGACCAGGCGCGAGGGGCGGCGGGGGAGCAGACGAAGGCGATGCGCCGGGTGGAGGAGTCCTTCGCCGAGGCGGTCGCGGCGCTGCGCCACGAGAAGGCCGACACCGCGTCGCTGGTGCAGCTCCTCGCCGACATGGCGGAGCGCCTGGCAGGCGACCTGGAGGACCCCGCCAAGGGGTAGCCCGGCACCCATGCCCCCCGAATCCGGGGATTCGAGCCCTTGGAGAGAGGCCGCCCGTCCGGAGCCCAAAGAGTCCGGTGAGCTCGCCGAGCTGCGGCGACTGCTGGTCGGCTCCGAGCTCGAGGACCTCGTGGAGCTCAGGCGACGCCTGGACGAGGAGGGCCTGACGATCGAGCACCTCGCCGCGGCCCTGCCCGCGGCTCTGGCGCTGCGCGGCTCGCGCGACAATGCCCTGGGCCGCGCCCTGGCGCCCACCCTCGAACGGGGGCTGGGCGAGGCCGTGGCGCGCAATCCCAAACGGATCGCCGACGCGCTGTTCCCGGTCATGGGCCCGGCCATTCGCATGGCGCTGCGCGACGCGTTGGCGGGGTTCGTCTCCACGCTCAACCGCGCCATCGAGCACAGCCTGTCGTGGCGCGGCCTGCGCTGGCGCTTCGAGGCCTGGCGCAGCGGAGTCCCTTTCGCGCAGATCGTCCTCAAGCACGCGCTGGCCTATCGCGTCGAGCGCGTTTTGCTGGTGCACGCGGAGACCGGGCTGCTGCTCGCCCACGCGGTTGCCGAGGACCTCGAAGACCGCGACGCCGATCTCGTGGCCGCGATGATGTCGGCGATCCGCGACTTCGTGCGCGACTCCTTCCATCCCGGCGGCCCGGCGGAGCTGCGCAACGTGGTGGTGGGCGACGTGACCGTGCACGTCGAGGGCGGGCCCGGCGCCACGCTGGCGGCGGCGATTCGCGGGCACGCCCCGCCGAGCGTCGACGAGCGACTCCGCGACACGCTGGAGACCATCCACCTGCGCTTCGCCGATCCCCTGGCCCGCTTCGACGGCGACACCGCCCCCTTCGCCGACACCCGGCCCTTGCTCGCGGACTGTCTGGAGACGGTGCTCCGCACCGGACAGGCCGAGCGCCGGAGCGCCGCGCCGTGGGTGGTCGCGGGAGCCACCGTCCTCCTCCTCGCCCTGCTGGCCGGCTGGTGGGTCTGGTCCCGACATCGCTGGACCAACGCGCTGGAGCGGCTGGGACGGGAGCCGGGCATCGTGGTCACCGACGCGGATCGTTCCTGGAGGAGGTGGCGTCTCGCCGGGCTTCGCGACCGCCACGCCGTCGATCCCGCCGCGCTCCTGGAGCGCGAGCTCGGGGTGGACGCGGCGGACCTCGAGACGCGCTGGGAGCCGTATCTGTCCTCGCATCCGGAGCTGGTGCTGGCGCGGGCGCGCAGGCGTCTCGAGCCGCCGGCCGCCGTCGACCTCGCGCTGCGGGGCGAGACGCTGGTGGTGCGGGGGGAGGCGCCGCCGCATTGGATCCGGCGACTGGAGCGGGACGCCGCGTCGGTGCCCGGGATCATCGGCCTGGATCGCTCGGCGCTCGTCCGGGTTCTGCCCCCGGAGCTGGCGGAGCCGAAGACGCGCTTGGAGAGCCTGCGGATCCGGTTCACCACCGGCTCCGCCGAGCTCGACGCCGCGGCGCGCGGCACGCTGGACGAGGTGGAGGGGCTGGTCGCCCGGCTCCACGGCGCGGCGCGGCGCCTCGACTACGACCTGCGCATCCGGGTGGAGGGCCGCACCGACGAATCGGGGACCGCGGAGGTAAACCGGCGACTGAGCCTGGCGCGGGCAGAGGCGGTTGCGGGGGAGCTCGCGGGTCGCGGCGCGGCCCGTGAGGTCCTCAACACGCGCGGGCTCGGGACCGAGGCACTGGTCGAGAGCGGCGAGCGCAGCGTCTCCTTCATCGTCGAGCTGGCTGCGGCAGACGGCGCCGGAGACGCGTCATGATCCTCAAGAAGATCTGCATGGTCGGCGTATTCGCCACCGGCAAGACCAGCCTGGTGCGGCGCTTCGTCCATTCGCTCTTCTCCGAGAACTACCTGGCGACGGTGGGGGTGAAGGTCGACCGCAAGATGGTGGACGTCGGCGGGCGGCCGTTTACGCTCCTGCTCTGGGACCTCGAGGGGCGTGACGGTCCCGGCGGCATCACCACGTCCTACCTGCGCGGCGCCTCCGGCATCTTCTACGTCGTCGACGGCACGCGCCGCGAGACCTACGACCAGCTCTTCGAGCTTGAGAGGCAGGTGACGGGGTCGATCGGCGAGGTGCCGTCGATCGTCGCCCTGAACAAGTCGGACCTGGCACAGGACTGGCGACTCGGCGCGTCCGACAACGAAGCGCTGCACGCCCGCGGCTGGCACGTCTTCCAAACCAGCGCCAGAAGCGGAGACGGCGTCGAGGAGGCGTTTCGCTGGCTGGCGGCGCGCACCGCGGAGTCGCCGATTCGCCGTGAGGACGGACCGTGAGCGAGAACAGCCCGACACCGCTCGACCCCGTGGCCGCGTACGTCGACGTCGAGACCGCCGGCGACAGCCATGTCGGCAAGATCCGGGAGTCGAACGAGGACCACTTCCTGGTCGCCGCGCTGGAGCGCCGGCTGGAGGTCGAGCATTCGAACCTCCCGAGCTCCGAGCTGTTCGAGCGCCGGCGGCACGCGCGCATGCACCTGCTCGCGGTGGCCGACGGCGTGGCCAGCTCGCGGGCGGGCGAGCGTGCCAGCCAGGCCGCGATCGAGGCGGTCGCCGCGCACCTGGCGGCGCTCGAGAGCTGCTTCACCCAGTTCGAGGTCGACGCCGAGCACGACTTCCTCGAAGAGCTCGAGGGCGCCGTGCGGCGGGCGCACCATCGCATCCGCGCCGGCAAGAGCGCCACCACACTGACCCTGGTCGTCATTCTCTGGCCGCGGGCCTATGTCATCCACCTGGGCGACAGCCGCGCGTACCACATGCGAGGGTCCCGCTACCGCCAGCTCACTCGCGATCAGACGATGCCGAACGTCCTGCTCGATCGCGGCGTCATCAGCGCCGAGCAGGCCCGCCGATCGGGAGCCCACAACGTCCTGGCGAGCGCGCTCGGAGGACAGTTCGACCCGGCCATCGGGCTCATCGACCTCGAGCCGGGCGACACCTTGCTGCTGTGCACCGACGGTCTGAGCAAACACGTGGAGGACGAGGAGATGGCGGCCGCGCTCGCCTCGACGCCCGATTGCCGGACCGCCTGCCGCCAGCTGCTCGACCTGGCGCTCGACCGCGGGGGCACCGACAACGTCACCGTCGTCGTCGCCCGCACGATCTAGAACTGGCAGTCCGAGATGCGCTTTCGTCCGCACGGCTTACTCTCGAGCGCTGGATGACCTTGACAGCATATGTTGTCTATGTCATGATTCTCACGTGAAGGGTGGTCGCCCACGGGCGTTCAGGACTCTGAACTCGGCCAATGCCTGGCTTGCTGAAACGTTCGCGGACTGGGCAGCAGCCCTCACCAAGCAGGAGCGCCTCGCGATCGCCAGCTACAAGGGGAGCGGACACGAGGAGCTGAATACGGCTTTGAGAGAGGACTTCCCGCTCGATCCCGTTTGGGAGCGCGCGGAGGCCGAGATCGTGTTGCCGCGCGGCTCTCGATTCCTGGTCCGCGCGGTTCACCGAGCGACCACCACGCGCCGCTTCAAGACTCTCGACCTGGAGGTAACCCTATGAGCGACAAGCTGCAACTAGATCCCCGCCGCGCCGGGCGCTTCGTGTCGAAAGACGGCGATTTCATCCTGGTGCGCGCACCGGGCAAGGCGCCGATTCCCGGTCTGCGCCAGGCAAAGGGCGACCCGAAGCGTAAGCTTGCCCGCCGACGGCCCGTGACACTTCGACTCGGAGCGGTGCGAGAGGCACTGGAGGTGACCCAGGCGGAGCTCGCCAATCGCGTCGGCGTCGACCAAGCGGCGATCTCGCGCCTCGAGCACAGAAGCGACGCAAAGATGTCCACGGTGCTCGACTACCTCGAGGGCCTCGGAGCTACCAGCCTCGAGCTGACCGCCAGGTTCGACACCGGCGACGAATTGATCCTCCCTCTGAAGCGCTGGCAGCCAGCTAAGTAGGCGTTGAGCTGCGACAGCATGGCCGACCCGCGGGAGATATCTTCACAGGCTCTGAGTTCCAATCCGCGCGTCCCGCGCGGGGCGCGACCACGGCTGTATTGAGAGGCCAGGCGGGTGGCCAGAAGTCGACGAGCAACAGATAGGACACTTGCCTCATGTTCTCTCTCCTCGATGGTCGAGATCTCTCTTGCCGATCGTCGTTGGCCGCTGCCGGGAACGACGAGGCGGCGGTTTCGCGATGTCGGAGGCGAGCGCAGGCTGTCGGACTGTCAGTTTCCGTCAGGCCGCCGGGAAGCCGGGGGGATCAGGGGAGGACGCGGACCCAGCCGGGTGGGTGGTCGCCGTCGGGGTCGGCGTGAGTCCAGTGGACCACGCCGCCTTCGGGGTTCCAGGCGTATTCGCCGCGCACCCGCACGCGGTCGCCCGGAGCCAGGTCGACCCGCGGCGCGAGCGCGATGTTGTGCGCCACCAGCAGGGTCATGCCGTTCGCCAGGCGGAGGATGAAGCGCTGGTGGGGGCTGCCCCGGCGGTCGTCGGACAGCGTGCGCTCGACCACGCCTTCGACCTCGACCATCTCGTCGGAGCGACGCTCGGCGAAGAGACGCGCGATGGTGGCGTCGTCGGAGGGGCCTTGAGGGGCCTCTCCCCGGGGATCCGCGGCCGGCCGGAGCTGCCACAGGGCCACGGCCGCGGCGACCGCCAGGAAGGCTCCGAGGAGGGTGCGCTGCGCTCGGGTCACGGCATGCTGTTCGGGAGTCGCTGTCGTCGAGGCGTGGAGCGCGGAGGATATCGAATCGGCTGTCCGGGTGGCGCGGTCGCGGCCGGCTTCCGAGGCTAGAATTGCCGGTGTCCCGGACTGACTCGGAGGGAGGTTCTCCATGTCGCATCGCATCGCCGTCTTGCCGTTCGCTCTCACCGCCGCGTTGATGGCGGCCGGCTGCGAGAGATCCGAGCAACAGGCGGCCGTCGCGCCTGGCAGCGCGGTGCCCGAGCAGGCGCCGGCGACGCAAGGTGCCGCGCCGATCGCGGCCGAGGTGATCGGGGGATCCGGCCCAGGGGATTGGCGGGCGCTCGATCCGGAGAACACGCTGTACATGGAGATCGAAGCGGGACGGGTGGTGATCGAGCTGGCTCCGGATTTCGCGCCCCGCCACGTGGCCAACATCCGCACCCTGGCGCGTGCCGGTTACTGGCACGGCCTGGCGATCCTGCGGTCGCAGGACAACTACGTGGTGCAGTGGGGCGATCCCCACGGCGAGGAGGAGGGACAGCGGAAGTCCCTGGGCGACGCCGAGCCCAGGTTGCCCGCCGAGCTCACGCGTGCCGCCGAGGGCCTCCCGTTCACTCCGCTGGCGGACCGCGACGGGTACGCGCCGGAGGCGGGATGGTCCGGCGGCTTCCCGGCCGCCCGCGACCCGCGGTCGGACGAGGCCTGGCTGGCGCACTGCTACGGCATGGTGGGGGCCGGCCGCGACGTGGCGCCCGACAGCAGCACCGGCGCCGAGCTGTACGCGGTGATCGGCCACGCCCCGCGCCATCTCGATCGCAACATCACCCTGGTCGGGCGGGTCGTCGACGGCATGGAGAGGCTGTCGGTGTTGCCGCGGGGCACCGGGGACCTGGGCTTCTACGAGAGCGACGAGCAGCGGGTGCCGATCCGCTCGGTGCGCCTCGCCGCCGACGTCCCAGAGGCCGAGCGCGTGCTCCTGGAGCTCTTCCGCACCGGCACCCCGGCCTTCGAGCGGCTGGTGGAGGCGCGGCGCAACCGGCGCGAGGAGTGGTTCCACGAGCCGCTGGGCCACATCGACGTGTGCAACGTCCCGATTCCGACGCGTCTGCGGCCGGCGGCGAGCGAAGCGTCTTCGGCGGACTCGGCCGAGTAGGCACGTCGGTTGCAGGGCTGCCGCACGATCTCATGACCAGCCCGAAGCGCACATCCGACACTCTCGCGGTCTGCCTGAGCCTGCTCGGTTCCGCCGGGGCTTTTGGCTCTGTCGCGACCGGTGCCGCGGTCGGGCCTCCCGCGGCGCCCACGATTCGCGTCGTCGAGAGCGCCGACGGCCGTCCCTTCTTCACGCAGGCAGGCACGCACCTGCTCCTGCAGGTACAGGGCGCCGAGCCCGTCGAGATCGACCTGCCGGGCGCGATGGACGTGGTCACCGCCGCCCGCCATGACGACGCTGTGTGGGTCGCCGGGCGGGTCGACTTCGCCGAGGTCAGGAGCGTGTTCATCGCCGAGGTGAAGCCCGACGGCAGTCTGAGCCCGCTTCCGGTGCCCGCGGACCGTGAGCACATGCGCACGTTCCCCACCCTGCTCGCCGACGGCGGGCGGGTCGGCGGCATGGTTTGGCAGGAAGGCGATCGCCAGGAGGACAACAGCATCCGGGCCGCGGCCTGGCTGGGGGAGGCCTGGGGTCCGGTGGAGACGGTGTCGCCGGCGCGCGGCAGCGAGCAGACCGGGCTCACCGCCACCGTCCTCGCCGACGGCTCGTGGCTGGCGGTGTGGGCGGCGGTGGACGACGAGGACGACCTGTGGTGGAGCCGCCGCCGCGGCGATACCTGGAGCGAGCCGCGGCGCGTGTTTGCCGACAACCAGGTTCCCGACATCCTGCCGCGGCTGGCGCCGACGCGCGACGGGGCACTGCTCGCCTGGACCGCCTATGACGGCAACGACTACCGCCTGCGTCTGGCGGTCCTCGACGGCGACTCCTGGGTCGAGCGTCCTCTCGCCGGCGGCCGCGGCGCCGAGCCGGTGCGCTGGCTGGCCCTGTCGGACGGCCTGGCCCTGCTCCACGGCAGCGTCGAGCCGGAGGTGTGGAGCGTGGTGCGGCTCGACGCCGCGGGCCGCGTGTTGGGGCGCCACGCCGCCACGCCGGCGCGCAGCGAGGAGCCGATGGTGGTCGAGCGGGGGAGCGACCTGCTGCTGCGCTGGCCGACGGCGGCGGGCGAGGAAGCCGGGGCGGAGGTCCGGATGGCCCCGGCGCGGGAGCCCGAAGAATGATCCGTCACGGCTCGATGGTCCTGGCGGCGGCCCTCGCCGTCGCCGCCCCCGCGGGGGCGCAGACCTTCGGCTATTGCGCCTTCGGCGACAGCATCACTTGCGGCAAATACGACACCGAGAACAAGAGCCAGATCGGCCCCTGCGCGGACGGGAGCGTGTCCCCGCTGCATGGGAGCGCCGGCTACGCGGCGCGCCTGCGCCAGCCGGCCCGGCTGAACTGCCCGGTCGACGGCAGCGGCGGCTGCATGGTCTACAACTACGGCAAGCCGGGGGAGAAGACGGGCGCCGGGCTGACGCGGCTGGACAACGTCCTGCCCCAGCAGAACTTCGACGTGCTGCTGCTGATGCACGGCACCAACGACGTCTGGAACAACATCTCCAACAACACCATCAAGGCCAATCTCCAGGCGATGGAGGACAAGGCCAGGGCCAGGGGAGTGGATACGGTGTTCGCCTCCATCATCCACTACCACCCCAACGGCCCGAAAGGCCACAGCAAGGACGCCCAGGTCGAGAGCCTCAAGAACGACCTGTCCGTCATCGCCGCCAATCGCGGCCGCTGGTTCGCCAATCCCTGGGGCGTGCTCTGCCCGGGGTCGACCTGCTTCAACCAGCACTACGCCCTCGGGGGAGTGGAGACCACGGGTCTGCACCCCGACGCGAGCGGCTACAACATCCTGGCCAACGCCTTCCAGACGTCGATCCAGCAGGCGCCGGTCCCCGCGGCGCCGAGCCTCCAGGCCCCCGCCGGCGGCACCATCACGACGTCCTCGGAAGTCTCCTGGGCGCCCGCCAACCAGGCCACCTGGTACCAGGTGCAGTGGGACGGCGGCGCCGGCGACCGGTGGCTGGACGGCCGGGCGGTGTGCAACGCCACGACCTGCAGCTGGACGATTCCCAACCTGGCGACGGGCGAGAGCCACACCTGGCGCGTTCGCGCCCGCAATCCGCGCGGCCGCGGCGCCTGGTCGGCGACGCGCAGCTTCAGCCTGGTCACCTCACTGCCGGGAATCGAGCTGACGTTCCAGCCGGGATCCCGGGACTTCGGCGTCGTCGAGGTCGGCTCCAGCGGCGGGCCGCTGAGCGCGACGCTGGTCAACACCGGGGAGCTGCAGGTCACGGGCATCGGCTTCGGCCTGTCGGGCGGCGGCTTCTCGGCCTCGACCGGCGGCTGCCCGGGCACCTTGAATGCGGGCGCGAGCTGCTCCGTGAGCGCGACCTTCGCGCCGGCGGGAGCGGGACCGGCCGCCGCCCGGCTGGTGGTGACCGGCAGCCACGCGGTCAGAGCCGAGCTCGACCTCGCCGGCCGCGGCGTCGCCGAGGGGGCGGGCCTGAAGCCGGTAAGCCTCCTGGTGCAGCCGGCCGGCAACGGCGTCTTCGAGCCGGGAGAAAACGTCTCCGTGGCGCCGGGCTGGCGCAACGACGAGCCGACGGCGCAGAGCCTGCAGGGAACCGCCTCCGGCTACGGCGGACCGGCCGGCGCGACCTACACCCTGGTGTCGGACGACGCGAGCTACGGCGACATCGGGCCGGGACAGATCCGGACCTGCCAGGCGACGGGGAACTGCTATGGGATGGCGGTCAGCGATCCGGCGAGCCGCCCGGCGTTGCACTGGGACGCCAGCTTCCAGGAGACCTTGTCCGGCGGCGAGGCCAAGACGTGGTCGCTGCACATCGGCGACAGCTTTCTCGACGTGCCACGAACGAATCCCTTCTACACGCACGTCGAGGGCGTGCTCCACAACGGTGTCACCGCCGGCTGCGGGTCCTCCCAGTTCTGCCCGAACGCGGTCAACGACCGCGCGCAGATCGCGGTTTTCCTGCTCAAGGCGGCGGAGGGCGCGGGCTATACGCCTCCTCCCTGTACGCCGGGCGCGCCGCTTTTCGGCGACGTGCCGGTTTCGAGCCCCTTCTGCCAGTGGATCGAGGAGCTGGTGGGCCGCGGCGTCACTGCCGGCTGCGGCGGCGGCAACTACTGCCCGTCCGACGCGGTCACCCGCGCTTCCATGGCGGCCCTCCTGCTGAAGACGAGGGAAGGCATTGGCTACGTGCCGCCGTCGTGCAAGGGGCTGTTCGCCGACGTGCCGTGCCCGTCGGCGTCCGCCGACTGGATCGAGGAGCTGTACGACCGCGGCGTCGCGGCCGGCTGCGCCACGAGCCCGCTCCGATATTGCCCGGGGCAGCCGGTCACCCGGGCGCAGATGGCCGCCTTCCTCGTCAACACCTTCGGCCTCAAGGCCTACCGCCCGTAGATCGGGCTCCTACACAATCCCGCGCGGGCGGAAGGAAGCCCGGCACCTCGACCGTCTCGACGTAGTTGCGATGGAAGACCGGGCTCGTCGCCGACGACATCGGCGGTACGACCCACGACCATTCTGCCCGCGGCACCCTGCCGGCTCGCTCTTCGGACTCCAAGAAAGCGATGAACCGGCGCGATTCTCCGTGATGGTCGGCGATCTTTACGCCTGCGGCGTCGAACGACCAGAGAACCGCACGGTTGAGCTCCACGAGAGCCCGATCCTTCCAAAGAGACCGGTCGTCCTCGACGGGGAGGCCCAGTTGCCGACCGATTTTCGGAAGCATATCGTATCGATCGACGTCGGCCAGGTTGCGCGAGCCGATCTCGGTGCCCATGTACCAGCCGCTGAAGGGCGCAGCGGGGTAGGTGATGCCTCCGATGCGCAGCGGCATGTTCGAGATCGCGGGGACCGCGTACCAGCGCAGCCCGAGATCTGCGAACCGCGGCAGATCGGGATGACCGAGCTCGACCTCGAGGACGGCGTCCTCGGGCAGCTCGTGCAGCGTGACCGCCTCTTCCGACGTCTCGATGGCGAGAGGAAGGACGTCGAACGCGGTGCCTTTGCCGTGCCAGCCCAGGCTCTTGACCCAGTCGGTGAAGTCGGCCAGGCGCGGATCCCCGGTAATGCTCCCGTCGTCTGCGCGATGACCGGCGTATCGAATCAGCTGCTCGTTGCGGATGCGAGGCGCGATCAGGTCGGGCTCGTCGGCACCGAAGACGGTGACGACGGAGCGGATGCGGCCTCCGTTCGCGGCGATGCGTAGGTGCGCCGCGCATTCAGCAGCGACGTCATTTGCAGTACGGACTTCCCTTCTATCCCGTACAATGAGGTTTCGCCAATAGAGACGGCCGATGCAACGGTTGGCATTGCGCCAGGCCACACGCGCGCCGAAGACCAGCTCATCTCGAGTGTGCGTATAGATGCCACGCTGCTCATATTCGAGCGTAGCCGCGGACAGTCGATCGTTCGGGTCGGGAGCCGACGGATTCTCTGCCGCGTACATGCGGAAAAACTCTGCCGCCTCGTCCAGATCGACTCCCGGGGGGAACGGCCCCGGCAGACCTCGGTGCCCATCGTTGGTGGTCACTGCTGGCTTTCCCCCCGAGACCCCGTCGGTACTCGACCGGTTGGAGGACAAGTTCTCTTAGTTGGTCTGGCCGTCGTCGCCCTGCTGGGCGCGGCGGCGGGCGGTGAGGAGCTGGAAGCGGACCATCTCCTTGTAAGTGATCTGGCTGTCCAGGTCCTCGCGGGCCAGGCGGGTGTGCTGGTGCAGGCCCTCGAGCACGAGCTCGGCGCCGAAGCCCTGCTCCTCGTCGCCCTCGCCGAACGCCGCCGCCAGCTCCAAGAGGCCCGGCACCTGGGCCAGCTGCTCCCTGTATTCGGCGTTCGGCTGGTCGTCGGCGAGCAGGACCGTGCCGCCGTCGGCGAACCAGGCGACGATCCGGGAGTAGGGTCCGGTGTCGTCTTCGCCTCCTGAGCCGACCTCGCGGCCGATCTCCGGGAAGTGCTCGCCGAACAGCTCGGCCGCCGCCCTGCCGATGAGCTGGCGGGTGACCACCTCGACCCCCTGCTGCTCGCCCTCGTAGACCATCTCCAGCTTGCCGGTCAGCGCCGGCAGCAGCATCTGGAAGTCGACCAGGCGCGGATGGACCGGGGATTCGCGAGTGGCGCGGGCGCGGCGCTCGAGATTGGCGGCGAGCAGCTCCAGGGCGGAGATCGAGACCCGGGCGGAGACGCCCGAGGACTGGTCGACCAGGTCGCTCTCGCGCGCCTGCACGGCGATGCGCTCGACCAGCTCCACCGCCCAGTCGGGGATCACCACCGACTCGTCGACCGCCGCCAGGTCGGCCTCCTGGCGCGTGATGCGGGCCGCCGTCGCCAGGTCCTGCGGATAGTGGGTGAGGACCTGCGAGGAGATGCGGTCCTTCAACGGCGTGATGATGGTGCCGCGGTTGGTGTAGTCCTCCGGGTTGGCGGAGAAGACGAGCAGGATGTCGAGCGGCAGGCGCAGCGGGAAGCCGCGGATCTGCAGGTCGCGCTCCTCGAGGATATTGAACAGGCCCACCTGGATGCGCGGCGCCAGGTCGGGCAGCTCGTTGATGGCGAAGATGCCGCGGTTGGTGCGCGGCACGATGCCGAAGTGGATCACCTCCGGGTCGTCCCAGGTGAGTCTGCGGGTCGCCGCCTTGATCGGGTCGATGTCGCCGAGCAGGTCGGCGATGGTGACGTCGGGGGTGGCCAGCTTCTCGTTGTAGCGCTCCTCGCGATGGATCCACCGCACCGGCGCCGCGTCGCCCATCTCGGCGACCGTTTGCCGGCCGCGCGGGGTCACCGGCCGCAGCGGATCTTCGTTCAGGTCGCTGCCGTCCAGGGCCGGGATCCACTCGTCGAGCAGGCCGGTCAGCCCCCGCAGGATGCGGGTCTTGGCCTGGCCGCGCAGGCCGAGGAGGATGAAGTCGTGGCCGGCGAGCAGGGCGTTGATCACCCCCGGGATCACCGTGCGCTCGTAGCCGTGGATGCCGGGGAAGATCGCCTCGTCGGCATCCAGCCTGGCCCGCAGGTTCGCCCGCAGCTCCTCGCGCACGGTGTGCGGACGGTAGCCGCTGTCGCGCAGCGCTCCCAGGGTCGTCGGTCGTTCGCTCATGCCTTCTCGTCCGTCAGTCCTGCAGCTCCAGCCAGCGCTCGGCGTCGATCGCCGCCTTGCAGCCGGTGCCGGCGGCGGTGACCGCCTGGCGGTAGCTGGGGTCCATGGCGTCGCCGGAGGCGAAGACGCCTTCGATATTCGTGCGGCTGGTGGGCTCCTGAACCTTCAGGTAGCCCCGCTGGTCCATCTCCAGCCAGTCGCGGAAGAGCTGGGTGTTGGGCTGGTGGCCGATGGCGACGAATACCCCCTGGCAGGCGAGCTCCTCGCTTTCGCCCGTCTTGGTGCTCTTGAGGATCACGCCGTACACGCCGTCCTCGCGGGTGCCCAGGATCTCCTGCACCTCGCTGTTCCACTTCCACTCGATCTTGGGGTGGGCGAGGGCGCGATCCCGCATGATCTTCGAGGCCCGCAGCTCGTCGCGGCGGTGCACCACGGTGACCTTGGTGGCGAACTTGGTCAGGTACAGCGCCTCCTCCATGGCGGTGTCGCCGCCGCCGACGACGATGACCTCCTTGTCGCGGAAGAAGAACCCGTCACAAGTGGCGCAGGCGGACACGCCATAGCCCATGAGCTCGGTCTCGGAGGCCAGCCCGAGCTGCTTGGCGCTGGCGCCGCTGGCGATGATCAGCGAATCGGCCCGGAGCTCCTCGTCGCCTGTCCACACCCGGAAGGGGCGCACGCCGAGATCGACCCGGGTCGCCGGCTCGAACTTGACATCGGCGCCGAAGCGCTGCGCCTGCTTGCGCATCAGCTCTATCAGCTCGGGCCCCAGGATGCCGTCCGGGAAGCCGGGGTAGTTCTCGACGTCGGTGGTGATGGTGAGCTGGCCGCCGGGCTGATTGCCTTCGAGCACCAGGGGCTTCAGGTCGGCGCGCGCGGCGTAGAGCGCCGCGGTCAGGCCGGCCGGCCCCGAGCCGAGGATGATCACCCGGCGGTGGTGGTCGTTGGCTGGGATCTCGTCTGCCATGGAATCGTTTCGCTCCTCTATCGCGCGGGAAGGCTACACTAGTCGCCGATCGAATGACCGCCGGCTACGTCAACGACGGAGCCGGCGCCGAGATTCCACACGAGGAGAACCAGATGATATTGAGTGACCGCTTGCACGAGGCCCTGAACCGCCAGATCGGGCACGAGATAGGCGCTTCGATGCAATACATCCAGATCGCCACGTATTTCGATCGCCAGGCGCTGGTGGAGCTGGCGCGCTTCTTCTACCGCCAGAGCGAGGAGGAGCGGGAGCACGCCATGAAGATCGTCCACTTCGTCACCAACGCGGACGGCACCGTCGCCATCCCGGATGTGCCGGCGCCGCGGGCCGACTTCGGGTCGGCGGCGGACGCGGTGCGCGCCGCGCTCGATTGGGAGCAGCAGGTGACGGAGCAGGTCTACGAGCTGGTCGAGATCGCCAAGGAGGACCGCAACCACATCGCGGAGCGCTTCCTCGACTGGTTCGTCCACGAGCAGTTCGAGGAGGTCTCGACCATGAGCGCCCTGCTGCAGGTCGTCGAGCGCGCCGGGGAACAGCTCCTGCTCGTCGAAGAGCACCTGGCCCGCGAGCACGGCAACGTCGGCGGCGCTCCCGCTCCTGACGCCTGACCCCTGTTCCCTGATCCCTGGGCGGGTGGGTGGGGGACCTACAGGTCGGCGCCGAAGAGGGATTCGGCGATCTCCAGGGCGTTGAGGGAGCCGCCGCGGGTGAGGTTGTCGACGGCGGCCCAGAGCCAGTAGGCGCCGGGGGTGCGGGGGTCGGGGTCGATGCCGCCGCAGAGGACTTCTTCGCGGCCGGCGGCGACGATGGGGCCGAGCTGGGCCGGGGACTCGAAGAGGTCGACGTAGACGGAGGAGGCGAGGGCGTCGCGGATGCGGGCGGCGCCGGGATCGGTCGCGTAGTGCGTCCAGAGGCTGATGGCGACGCCGTGGAAGATGCCGCCGCGTAGCGTGGTGACGGCGACCGGGGGGGTCGGGCCGAGGATGGCGGCGAGCTGGTCGGCGGCGTGGGAGGCGGTGGCGATCGGCAGCAGGTTGAAGGCGAGCTGGCCGCCGAAGGGGTTGGCTTCGGGTTGGTCGGTGAAGCTGAGCAGGGAGCGGGTCTGGGCCATGAGGGTTTCGAGGCCCGCGTTGCCTTCGGTGGACGCGGGTTGGATGAGGGTCGCCACGGCCCGGGTCGGTGCCAGGTCGCGGAGGGGGGCCAGCAGGTGGGCGAGGGCGACGACTCCGGGAGCGGGGCTCAAAATCTGGCCGCCGCGTTGCGCCGCGTCGTCGTTGACGCCGGAGACGACGGGTAGACCGTCGGCGAGCTCGGCGTCGGGGGAGAGCGTCACGAGGGTGCTGGCGGGGGCGCGGCGCTCGAGGGCGGCGCGCTGGCGCGCCGCCGGGCCGCAGGCGAGGATGAGGTCGATGTCGTCGAGGGCTCCTTCGGCCAGCTCCCGGACCATGACCGGCTGGCCCTCGTATTCGGTCAGCGGGATCTCCTCTTCGTGGGTGGTGGTGAACAGGCGGACCTCGGAGACCCAGGAGGTGCGGCGCTCGAGGCCGGCGCACACTTCCTTGCCGAGGAGGTCCAGCGGGTCCAGGATGGCGATCCTCGTCATGTGGTTTCTCCCTCCCGGCTGGATAGCGTAGCGGGTCGGGCGAGCGGCGTCACGCCGCCGCGGACGCGATTGCCCGGGGAGACCAGGACCGTGTAACCGGCGGGGACCAGGACGTCGACGCGGGAGCCGAACCGGATGAGGCCCATGAGCTCGCCGCGCCGGGCGGGCCGGCCCGGCGCGAGGTAGCAGACCACGCGGCGCGCCACCAGGCCGGCGATCTGGCGGACGCCGACACGGACGCCGGAAGGGCTCTCGAGCACGGTGAGGCGCTGCTCGTTGACGTCGCCGGCGTCGGGGCGAAACGCTGCTACCTTGCGGCCCCGGGTGTAGCGGCTGGAGACTGTCCGGCCGGTGATCGGGGCGCGCTGGACGTGCACGTCGAAGACGGAGAGGAAGGTGACGACGCGGGTCAGCTCGTCGGCGTCGATTTCCGGGTCCTGCGCCGGCTCGACACGCATGACGCGGCCGTCGGCGGCGGAGAGCACGACGCTCTCATCGGCGTCGGAGCGGACTCCCGGAATGCGGAAGAAGAGGAGGAGGGCGAAGGCCAACAGGGCGAGCAGGGCGCCGGCGAGCCACCAGCCGAAGGCGACGGCCGCGACGGCGAGCAGGGCGGGCGGCAGAGCGTGTACCCAGGCCTCACGGGCGAAGCTCATCGCTGTCTGGAGTGCCTCCTGGCGAACCGACATTGCGGCCGCCGGCGGAGCGGAGGCCGGGGAGCGCTGAGCCTCGGGCTCAGGCGGAGACGTGCGTCTCGCGGCGCCGTCTCAGGATTTGCTCCATCTGGTCCTTCAGATAGAGCTTGTGGAGCTTGATCTGTTTCTCCTCCACCTCGTTCTCCGGCGACAGCATCGAGCGGTTCTGCAGCTCGTCCAGCCGTTGCTCGGAGCGCTTGTGCTCCTCGACGAGGTGGCGGAACTCGTCATCCGTCTCCAGCAGCTCCTCTTTGAGGCGGTCGTCGCCCTGCGGCATATCCGGGTCCTCCTTTGTGATGGCCCGCCGGTCGGCGGGTAGATGACAGAGTGCGCGCGGCGGCGCGTTGACGGGCATGCCGTCAGCCACGCGCACGCCCTTGTGATCCGACCCGCACCGGCCGCTGCCGGCGAGGGGTTGGTGCGAAGACTGTCCCGAATCCCTTCATGGTCCGTCTGGAACCGTTGCGAGGATAACACAGCCTCTCAGGTCGACGGAAGGGGCAGAGGGGCCTCCAGGACCAGGGCGTCGCTGCCGTCTTGATAGTAGCGGGGGCGGCGCCCGATGGCGCGAAAGCCGGACCGCTCGTAGAGCGCCAGGGCGGCGGAGTTGTCCGGCCTGACCTCGAGCCCCACGCGGGTCTCGCCTTCGCGTTCCAGTCGCTTGCACGCTTCGAGCAGCAGCCGCCTGCCCCGGCCGCGGCGGCGGGCCCACGGGTGCACGGCCAGATTCAGCACCTCGCCGCGGTTGGGGAGCCGGCGTACGGCGATGGCCCCGGCGATCTCGCCGGCCTCCTCGACCACCAGCACGAATCCCCGGGCCGCGCGCAGCTCGAGCCGCCACTGGGTCTCGGACCAGGGGTCGGGGAACACGGTGCGCTCGAGCGCCACCAGCTTCCTCAGGTCGGCCAACATGGCGGGCCGGATCACAGACTCTCAGCCCTGGAGACCGGCGGGTCCGCATCCCGTCGCGGCATCGTGTCGGTCACGGCGCCGAGCCCGGGCGCTCGACCGCGGGAGGCCGAGCGTAGAGGGGTCGCGTCAGCAGCGCCGGGTCCCATCTGGGCGCCAGCCGCGCCGCCAGCCGCGCCGCGACCGGCGCCAGGGGAGGCGCCTCACGGACCTCGATGCCGCTGCCGGCCAGGGCCTCGGCCAGCGATTCGACGCCGAAGCCGACGAGCACGCCGCGGCCGGAGCGCGGCAGGTCGTCGGGCCGGACGAGGCGCGGCTCGTCGACCGGCTCGGGCAGCCCGGCGTGGCAGGTGAAGGTCTGCAGGCTCCATTCGCCCCGCAGGGCGTCGACGACTGCGAGAACGGGGCCCTCGTTCGGTCCCACGGACGCCGCCAGGACCTCCAGGGTGGACAGCGCGGTCACCGGCACGCCGACGGCCTGAAATACGCCGAGCGCCGTGGCCAGGCCTATCCGCAGGCCCGTGAAGCTGCCCGGGCCGCGCAGCGCGACCAGGCCTTCGAGATCGCGGGCGGTGACGCCGGCCTCGCGGCAGGCGTCATCGAGCAGCGCCAGGACCCGCTCGGAGGCGAGGCGACCCCACTCGTCGCGCGCGGCCAGGATCTCCTCGCCCCGCGCCAGGGCGACGCTGGTGACCGGGGACCCCGTGTCCAGGGCGGCGTGCGTCACGGCCTGCCATTATCCATAATGGGCGGCGATGGAGAAGCTCGCCAGGCTGACGCCCATGCTCCGCCACTACCTGCAGGTCAAGGCGGAGCACCCCGACGCCCTGCTGCTCTACCGCATGGGCGACTTCTACGAGCTGTTCTTCGAGGACGCCGAGCGGGCGGCGCCGATCCTGGCGATCGCGCTCACGGCGCGGCAGAAGGGGAGCGAGAGCGAGGCGCCGATGTGCGGCATCCCGCATCACGCGCTCGACAGCTACGTCGGCAAGCTCCTCAAGGCGGGCCTCAAGGTGGCGATCTGCGACCAGATGGAGGACCCGGCGCAGGCCAAGGGCCTGGTGCGCCGCGAGGTCACCCGCGTGATGACGCCGGGGACGGTGAGCGAGCCGGCGCTGCTCGACGGCAAGCGGGCGAATCTGCTGGCGGCCCTGTCGTGGGCTGGAGGCTCCGGGGCGGCGGCCTGGCTGGACGTGTCGACGGGGGAGCTGACCGTCGAGCGCTTCGACGCCGTCGGCCCGGCGCTGGACGGCCTGGCGCGTCCGGACCTGCGTGAGCTGCTGCTGGACGGCGACACGCCGCCGGAGGTCGCGCGTTGGGCGGCGGCGGAGCTGCCGAGCGTGACGCGCGTGGACGACGACAGCTGGTTCGACCGGGGCCGCGCCACCGAGCTGCTGCAGCGCCAGCTCGACGTGGCCACCCTGCGGGGCTTCGGGCTCGAGGCCGGGGAGCCCGCCGTCGTGGCTGCGGCCGCGGTGCTGGCCTATGGCCGCCACACCCAGCGCAGCGAGCTGGCCCACGTCAAAGGCCTGGCGCTGCGCCGGCGATCCGATTCCCTGATCCTCGACGCCGCCACCCTGCGCAACCTGGAGATCTTCCGGCCGGCACAGGGGGACGGCGCCGGCCCGACACTGCTGTCGACGCTTGATCGCACGGTCATGGCGCAGGGCGGCCGGCTCCTGCGCGAGTGGCTGCGGGCGCCGCTGACCGATGGGCAGGCGATCGATGCGCGGCTGGATTCGGTCGCCGCGCTGCACCAGGACGCCGGCCTGCGCGCCGAGCTGCGGCGGCTGCTGGCCGGCAGCGGAGATCCGGAGCGCCTGGCCGCGCGCGCGGTGCTCGGGACCCTGACGCCGCGCGAGGCGGTGGCCCTGCGGCAGGGGCTGGATCGGGCGCCGGAGCTGTTCGCGCGGCTGCGCGAGATGCCTGCGGCCGAGCTGCGGGCCCTCGCCGCGACGGATCCCCTGGAGGGCCTGTCGCGGGAGCTGCACCGGGTGCTGGCGGAAGATCCGCCGCTGCGGCTGGGCAGCGGAGGCGTCATCGCCGAAGGGGTCGACGCGGAGCTGGATCAGGCGCGCTCGCTGGCCCGCGACAGCAAGCAGCACATCCTGAATCTGCAGGCCAGGGAGCGGCGGGAGACCGGCATCGGCTCGCTCAAGATCCGCTTCAACAAGGTCTTCAACTACTACATCGAGGTGAGCCGCGCCAACCTGCATCTGGTGCCGGAGCGCTTCCGCCGCAAGCAGACGCTGGCCAACGCCGAGCGCTTCATCACGCCGGAGCTCAAGGAGCTGGAGGAGCGGATCCTGACCGCCGAGGAGCGCCAGCTGGCGCTCGAGGAGAGGCATTTCGAGGCGCTCGAGGAGCGCGTCGCGGCCGACGCCGTGGCCCTGGGCCGCCTAGGCCGGGCGCTGGCGACCCTCGACGTGTTGACGACGTTTGCCGAGGTGGCGGCCGAGCGCGGCTACGTCCGCCCGCGCGTGCGCGAGGCCGGCGCGCCGCTGGCTATCCGCCGCGGCCGGCACCCGGTGGTCGAGCGCAGTGTCGCCGACGGCTTCGTGCCCAACGACTGCGAGCTCGACGGCGAGACGGCGCAGATCGTGGTGCTCACCGGTCCCAACATGGGCGGCAAGTCGACCTATCTGCGCCAAGTCGCCCTGATCGTGATCCTGGCGCAGATGGGTTGCTTCGTGCCCGCCGAGTCCGCCGAGCTGGGCGTCGTGGATCGCCTCTTCACCCGCGTCGGCGCCAGTGACGATCTGGCCCGCGGCGAGTCGACGTTCATGGTGGAGATGGTCGAGACCGCGCACATCCTGCACGCGGCGACGGCGAACAGCCTGGTGATCCTCGACGAGGTCGGCCGGGGCACCGCCACCTTCGACGGCCTGTCCCTGGCCTGGGCCATCGTCGAGCACCTGCACGAGCACGGGAGGCCCAAGACCCTGTTCGCCACCCACTATCACGAGCTGACCGAGCTGGCCGGGCTGCTGCCGCGAGTGGTCAACCGGACGATGGCGGTCAAGGAGTGGCAGGACCGCATCGTCTTCCTGCGCCAGGTGGTGCCGGGAAGCGCCGACAAGTCGTACGGCCTGCACGTGGCGCGCCTGGCGGGGCTGCCCGAGACCGTGATCGAGCGCGCCGGGGAAGTGCTGGCCAACCTGGAGGCGGCGGAGTTCGACGCCACGGGCCGCCCGCGCCTGGCCAAGGGTCATCTGCCCGCGGGCGCCGGCCAGGAGCAGATGACCCTTTTCACCCCACCCGAGGAGCTGGTGGCCCGGGTCGTCCGCGAGGTCGACCTGGAGGAGCTGACGCCGCTCGCCGCGCTCAATCTCCTGGCGTCGTTGAAACACCGCCTGGGCGGATAGCCGCCACCCGTCCAGGGGTCAGGGGTCAGGGGCGAGGGGGCGTCAGAACGGGATGTCGTCGTCTTCCGGACCCATCCCGTAGTCGTCCGGCGGCTCGGCCGCCTCACGGGATGTCTCGCGCTCCTCGCCCTTGCGGCCCAGCATCTGGAAGTTGTCGCACACGATCTCGGTCCGGTACCGCTTCTCGCCCGAGTTCTTGTCGTCCCAGGAGCGGGTCTGAAGCCGTCCCTCGACATAGATCTGTTTGCCCCTCGTGAGGTATTGGCCGGCGATCTCCGCCTGGCGCCCCCAGCACACGATGGTGTGCCATTCGGTCTGCTCCTGGAGGTTCCCGTCGCGATCACGCCATTTGCGGTTGGTCGCCAGGGTGAAGTTGGCCACGGGCTGTCCGGAAGGCGTCGTCCGCACTTCGGGGTCGCGTCCGAGATTGCCGATCAGCAAGACTTTGTTGAGCATGGGCTGAGGTCTCCTCTGTCGCGGGTCGCGACGCTATCATTCGTGTAGACAGGACGGATTTTGTGCGCATCGTCTTGCAACGGGTCAACCGCGCGGCCGTGCGCGTCGACGGCGAGGTCGTCGGGGACATCGGCAAGGGGTTGCTGGCGCTGGTCGGCGTCGAGCGCGGAGACGGGGCGGACGAGGTGGCGCGCGCGGCGCAGCGCCTGGTCGAGCTGCGCATCTTCGAGGATGACGCCGGCCGGATGAACCACGATGTGACCGGCGCCGGGGGCGCGGTCCTGGTCGTTTCCCAGTTCACCCTCGCCGCCGACCTGTCGCGCGGCCGGCGGCCCTCGTTCGGCGCCGCGGCGCCTCCGGAGCTCGCCGAGCCGCTGGTGGCGCGGCTGGTCGAAGACCTGCGCGCGCGGGGGGTGGGGGTGGCCACCGGCCGCTTCGGCGCCCGCATGGAGGTCGAGCTGATCAACGCCGGCCCGGTGACCTTCGTGCTCGAGATTGTCCCTACCGGATCAGCACCTCAGTCAACGGCAGGGGCATGAACGAGAGCGCGAAGATGGCGGCTGCGAGCAACGCCAGCGTCACGCGACCGAGTCCCAGCGGCGGCAGTTCGTCCCGCACTGGTGGGTGCGCCAACCCCATCACCAGCACGACGACACACCAGATCCACCAGCCCTTCCAGAACCAACCGGCGATAGCGAGCGCGACCCACAGCGGCGGTGCCAGCCAGCGCTGCAGCCGACCAGTGGCGGCGTACAGGATGTGGCCGCCGTCGAGCTGGCCCAAGGGCAGCAGATTGAGCGCGGTGACGAGCAGCCCCACCCAGGCGGCCAGGGCCGCCGGGTGTAGCTCGAGAATCACGCCGCTGGGCAACGGCCCGTGGAAGGCGCGAGTCAGCAGCTCGATCGCGAGACAGCCTCCGGGCAGAAGGAGCTTGAAGATCGCTTCGTTCGGTGGCACCGGCGCGACTGCCATCGGTGTAGATCGCGCCACGCCGTAGAGGAGGAAAGGGAGAAGGGCGGCGAAGCCCGCCAGGGGGCCGGCGACGCCGATGTCGAACAGCTCCCGACGGATGCGCAGGGGCGCCCGGATGCGGATGAAGGCGCCGAGGGTTCCGAGACCGATCGGGGCGGGGAGGAAAAACGGCGGCGTCGCGGGCAGCCCGTATCGCCGGCATGCCAGCCAGTGCCCCATCTCGTGACAGAGCAGGATGCAGAGCGTCGGCAGCGAGAAGGCGAGGCCGAGGCGCAGTAGCGCCGGGTCTCCCCAGACGCGGCGCACGGTCTCGGGGCCGAGCCAGGGCAGCAGATCGGTGACCACCTCGACGCGGGTGAACAGGTACCAGCCGGCACCCAACGTGGTGGTGGTGAAGAAGGTGGCGAGGAAGAGCACCGCCGCGAGCGGCCAGCGCCACCTGTTCGCTCGCGTCACCAGAGGTTCCGTGAATGTTGAGGCAGATTCGGCGCCATCGAAGCGGCCGACGTCGTGTCGGCCGAGACAAGCTCGGCCGCTACTACAGCTCGCGGAGCTGCTTGCCGGGTTTGAAGCGGACGGTCTTGCCGGGGGAGATCTCCACCTCCACGCCGGTCTTGGGATTGCGGCCGATGCCCCGCTTGCGATTGCGCACCTCGAAGACGCCGAAGCCGCGCAGCTCGATGCGCCGTCCGTCGAGCAAGGCCTGCTTCAGCGACCCGATCACCGTCTCCACCGCCTCCGCCGCGACGTTGCGGGGGACGTCCGCGGCGTCCGCCACGTGGTCGACGATGTCCGCTTTGATCATCGGGGATCTCGAAACGGCGCGGAGTCTAGCAACGGGGTAGGGGAGTGTCAACGAACGAGCGGACACCCAAAATTTGTGTGTCCCCTCGCATGAGACGGTCGAGGCGGCCGGGACCGGAACATGGGCGGGCGTGCTGGCCCCGGCCGCCTCGACATCCAACCGGCGAGGCGCAGAGCGCGTTGGACGTGCGCTGCGCCGCTTCTCTTGGTCGGTATAGCGACAAAACTCCGCGTTCACCCTCACGGCGCCGCCGTTCCGCTGATATCCTGATTCCGTGATGAGCAGAGCCGGAATCTTCGCGTCGGTTCTCGCGGTGGCCGTCTGCGCTTGGGGGACCGACGCCGGGGCACAGCGAAATCGACCGCAAGACGTCGACGCGGCGTACGAGTTCGCCCTTGCCAAGGTGCTGGCGGAAGAGGGGCGGCCCCGCCAGGCGCTCGAGCGCATGGCGGTGGCGCTGCGGCGGCTGCCCGACGAGCCGGTGCTGCGGGTCGAATACGCGCGCCTGCTCCTGCGGGTCGGACAGCCGGCGCGCGCCATCGAGGAGGTCGATCGCGCCCGCGAGCTGGCGCCGGGCGATCGCGACGTGCTCGCCGCGGTGGCGGAGGTCCATCTCGCCGAGAGCGCCGGGTCCTTCCGTTCGATGGCGGCCGCCCAGTCGGCGCTGGAGGCTCTGAGCCGCATGCCCGACCCCGATCCACGGGCGATGATCTCGCTCGCCCAGCTCTACCTGCAGCAACCGGAACCCGGACGGGCGGCGGAGATCCTGCGCGATCTGGACGAGCGCCTGCCGGGGAACCGGTTCGTGACCGCGATGCTGGCCGAGGCGCTGATCCGCGGCGGCAAGACGGCGGAGGCCACGGACCGCCTGCGCGGCGCGCTGGAGCGGGATCCGGCCGACCTGCAGAGCCGCTTGACGCTGGCGCAGCTCCAGCAGGAAGCCGGAAACATGGCGGCGGCGGCGGCGACCCTTGCGGGGGCGCCGGCGGGGCAACGCGAGGTGGAGGAGGTGCAACGCCGGCTGGCCTACGCCCTGGTCGCCAGCGGCGACGTCGAGGCGGCGCGAGATTCCCTGCGCAAGCTGGTGGACGAGGGCGCGGCGAGCCGCAACGAGGAGTTCCTCTATGCCGAGGTGATTTCCGCGCTCGGCGAAAACGCGGAAGCCGAGCGGTTGCTGCGCTCGCTCCTCAGCGACGAGTCACTGCGACCGGGACCGGCGGTGGAGCTGTCGCGGGTCTTGGAACGGCTGGAACGCGGCGACGAGGGCGCGCAAATCCTTGCCGAGACGACGGCGGCACTGCGTCGCGACGGGGAGACGGAAACAGCGGCCACCCTGGAGATGGTGCGCTTGGAGTTGCTCGCGCGCATTGAAGCCTGGGAGGAGGTCGTGCGCGCGCTCCACGGGCGCCTGAACGAGGTGCCGGAGGACTACCGGCAGCAGGCTGCGCTGTTTCTCCTGGTCGGGCTGCGGGAGTCGCAGCGCAACGAGCAAGCCCTGCAGCTCCTGCGCACCGGCGACTTGCCGTTGCCGAGCTCGATCCGCGAGGTGGCGGAGGTGGAGACCCTCGAGAGCGCCGGGCGTGTGGAGGAGGCGAGGGAGCTACTCGCCGGACTCGAGCGGGCGGCGGATCCCGAGCGCCAGCTGCAGGTCGGCCGCCTCTATCTCCGGTGGGAGGAGGCGTCCCGCGCCATCCCGCCGCTCGAGCGCGCCGCGAGCGCTCGCCCTTTGGGCGTGGAGGAGCTCTATCTGCTGGCCGTCGCCTACCAAGAGGCGGACCGCAAGGCCGACGCCGAGCGGACTCTCCGCCAGCTCCTTGGCGTGGAAGCCGACCACGCGGATGCCCTCAACTTCCTCGGCTACATGCTGGCGGAGGAACGGCGCGACCTCGAGGAGGCGCGACGGATGACCGCCAAGGCGGTCCGCCAAGAGCCGGACAATGGCGCGTATGTCGACTCGCTCGGGTGGGCGTGCTTCCAGCTCGGGCTCCTGGACGAGGCCCAGAAGTATCTCGAGAGAGCGGCGCGCCTGCTTCCCGGCGACGCGACGATCCTCGAGCACCTCGGAGATCTGTACCGCCAGCGCGGTGACCATCCGGCCGCCCGCCGCGCTTACCAGAGGGCTCTCGAGGTGGAAGGCGAGGGCGAGGCAGAGAACGTCGCGGCCCTGGAGCGCAAGCTGGCGGCGCTGCCCCAGGGGCTGTGAGCTGCCGCTTCCGGCGGAGGTCGACGCCCGGCCTCTTTTTTGCTCGCCAGGTGATCCTCGCTGTGGGGATGCTCGCCGCGCTCGTCCCGGTGGCGGGGTGTCGCACGATGCGCCCGGCGGCACCGGCGCCGGACCTGGAGGCGCCGCTGCAGGCGCTCTTCCGCATCGAGTACGCCGGGCCGCGCAGGGGAGGATCCGGCAGATTGACCCTGCGGCTGTGGGCGGAGGAGGACTTTCTGCTCGAGCTGCGCGATCCGCTGGGCCGGGTGCGCTGGTCCGTGAGGTCGACGGCGGACGGCGCCTGGCTGGCGGAGTCGGATGCCGACCGCTATTGCCGGCTGACGCCGGGAGCCGTGCTCGCGGTCACCGGCTGGGGCGACCTCACCCTGCGCCGCCTGCCGCGCGTGTTGCTCGGGGAGCCGCCGATCGCGGGATTGCGCGCCGGCACCGTCGAGACCGTTACGCCCGAGGGGCGCTGGCGCTTCGAGTGGCGGGAGGGGAGGTTGGAGCAGTGGGGCTTCTGGCGGCAGGCGCGCCCCGGGGTCTGGTGGCGGCGCGAGGAGGGCGGGGGGGTGCTGTCGAGCGCGCGCGGCGAGCAACTGCGCTGGCGCGAGCGGGTGCGCGAGGCGATGGAGGCTCCACCGCCGTCCGCCGCTCCGCCGCCGAGCGCCCGGGAGACCAGCTGTGAGCAGCTTGCGGTGTCGTAGCTTCGCCAAGATCAACCTGCACCTGGAGGTCCTGGGCCGCCGGGCCGACGGCTACCACGAGCTCAGCACGCTGTTCCAGTCGGTGGAGCTGCACGATGTTCTCGAGGTGGAGCTGACGACCCAGGGGTACGCCGTGGAGGTCGTCGAGGGTGAGGCGCCGGAGGACAGGACCAATCTCGCCGTCCGCGCCGCGAGCGCGCTGCAGGCACGCTTCGCCCCCGACCGCGGAGCGCGGATCCGGCTGTGGAAGGGCATTCCGCTGGGCTCCGGGCTCGGCGGCGGCAGCAGCAACGCAGCGACCACGCTGTGGGCCCTCGACCGGCTGCTCGGCGGCCCGGCGTCCGCGGCCGAGCTTTTGGGCATCGCCGCCGAGCTGGGCGCCGACGTCCCGTATTTCCTCCATGGAGGGACGGCGTGGGGCACCGGCCGGGGAGATCACATCCAGCCGCTGTCAGATCTCGCGGAGCAGGAGGTGTGGCTGGTGACGCCGCCGGTCGCGGTGTCGACGGCCGATGTCTTCGCGCGTCTGGACGCCCCATATGGCAACCATTTGACACCGCGTGAGACGCCCTCTAGCATTATGCGGCTCGTGGAGGCCGGTACGAGGGCCAGCGCCGACCGTCTGGAGGCGCACAACGATCTCGAGGAGGGGGTGCTCAGCCACTACCCGGAGATCCGGGAGGCGCGGGCTGTGCTGATCGAAGCGGGCGGGGCGCCGGTGCGCCTCTCGGGCAGCGGAGCTACTCTGTACGCGTTCTTTCGCGCCCCGGTGGACATCGGGGCGTTGCGTCGGCGGCTGCCGGCCGGCAGCCGGATCGTGTGTAGTCGTACGCTGTCGCGGCAGTCGTATCTTGCGAGCAGGATCATCGACCCGTTGGAGGGACTCCCGCACATGGTACGGCGGGACCCTGCCGGCGCAACCTAGAGGGGCCATGCCATGGAGATCACCGAGGTCAAGGTATTCCCGGTCCAGGAGGAGAAGCTCAAAGCGTTCGTGTCGATCGTCTTCGATCGGTGCTTCATGGTCAACGACATCAAGATCATCAACGGGCGCGACGGCCTGTTCATCAGCATGCCCAGCCGCAAGAAGAAGAACGGCGACTACAAGGACGTCGCCCACCCGCTCAACAACGAGACCCGGGGCCGCATCCAGGAGCGCATCCTGGTCGAGTACCGGCAGGTCGTGGGCGAGGAGGACGCGGCGCAGCCGGAGCGCGGAGGAGATGCGGTAGCGGCGGCCGGCGCCGGGCCGTCCGGCGACGCCGAGCCGGCGATCGAGAATGTGGCCGCTCCCGCGGCGGCGGCGGCGACGCCGGAGGTGGAGGAGGAGGCGATGCCGGTCGCCGAGGCGTCGCCCGCGGCGGGAGACGGCCTCGAGATCGACACGAACGAGGAGAAGACGCTCGACGAGGTGACGGAGAAGTTCTCGAGCGAGTCCTTCTGGACCGCCTGAGCCCCCGTCCGCCCAGGGGTCAGAGGTCAGGGGCCAGGACGAGTCTGACCTCTGACCCCTGACCCCCCGGGGAGGCAGGGTGGGCGGGATGGGGCGTAGCCAAGCGGTAAGGCACCGGACTTTGGATCGCATCTAGGCCCGTTTCGCAACTTCAAGCGGGACGGGCCTTTTCGCGTAAGTCGGTGCCGGCGAAGAGCTTAGAACCCGCCCGTAGATTCCGAGAATTCCGACGTTTCCGCCGTGACAGGGAAAGAATAGGGAAAGTGGCAGGGACGGTGCGACCAGACCTAGGGTCGGCGCTGTCCCCAGGTTTCCGGCGTCACCTCGCACGCCAGCGCGGTGCGCCACCGCCACCAGCCAGCTCCCGCTGACCGGCTCTCAAGTGGCGGCGATGGGCCACCGCTGGCCCCAGGAGCGCCCCGCGATATGTGGGGGTACAAGGGACCTAGGCCAGGTCACCCGAAGGGCTCAGACGCCAACGTCGCGCGATATTTCGCGCCCCCACGAGCCGCGAAAACGCCGTGACGAGCAGCCCCGGATCGACCGGCCGGGGCTGTCCGTCGTTCATCCATCGCGCTCCAGCTCCTCACGCGCGCGCGGCAGGGAGTAGCC
>JBOGJI010000257.1:0-1451 GCA_050747865.1 Thermoanaerobaculia bacterium | reverse complement strand
ACACCACCGCTATCGCGTCCGGCCGCTGCGCCGCCTGCGCCTCAAACAGCTCGTGCACACACGCCTCGCGCGGATACTCCGCCGCCGTCGCATTCCACTCCACCAACAGCCGACGACGCTCGGACTCCTCCAGGATCGGCAGCCGGTCAACGGCCTGACCCTCGTCGACCACCATCGCAGACAGCACATTGCGCAGATAGCCGCAATAGCGGCTCACCGTGCTCGGCTCAAACAGCGCCTTCGCATACTGCAGACCACCAACAATCCGACCTTCTGCCTCGGTGAGATTCAGCGTCAGATCGAACTTCGCAGTGTCGTAGGCCGTCGTCACCGGCTCCACGGTCAGCCCTGGCAGGTCGAGCTCTCTCGCCTCGATGTTCTGCCAGGCAAACATCACCTGAAACACCGGGCTGTGGGCCAAGCTGCGCAACGGCCTCACAATCTCCACCACCTGCTCGAACGGGAGATCCTGGTGCTGCTGCGCCTCCAGAGCCCGGGCCCTGACCTGCTGCAGGAGCTCGGCAACCGTCGGACTGCACGAGAGATCCAGCCGCAGCGCCAGCGTGTTGACGAAAAAGCCGATCAGTGGCTCGATCTCGGCCCGGTTGCGGTTTGCCACCGGAATGCCGATGACCACATCCTCCTGGCCCGACAGCCGAGCCAAGAGTGCTGCCCAGGCGCTCAACAGCGTCATGAACAGGGTCGTGCCATGACGCTGACTGAAGGCCTTCAGCTCGGCCGTCAGCTCTTCGTCTATCTCCAAGCCCACCACCCCCCCGGCGTGATCCTGCTCCGCCGGCCGCGGAAAATCCGTCGGCAGCTCGAGCAAGGCCGGGGCTCCCGACAGAGCCCCCTGCCAATACGCACTCTGGGCCTGCAGCACCTCTCCGTCCAGCCAGCGACGCTGCCACGCGGCGTAGTCGGCGTACTGGATGGCCAGCGGCGGTAACGGATCGGCCTGGCCCTGACTGAACGCCCTGTACAGAATGCTTAGCTCCCGCATCAGCACACCCGTCGACCAGCCGTCTGCGACGATGTGGTGCAGGGTCATCAGCAGCACATGCTCGCTCTCGCCCAGTGCGATGAGCCGTCCACGAACCAACGGACCGGATTCAAGATCGAAGTCAGCCGCCGCTTCCTCGGCCGCCAGCCGCTCCAGCTCCGCGGCCGCCTCGGCATGCCCACACAGATCGTGCTCCTCGAGCACAAATCCACTGTCCGCAGCAGCAATGCACTGCACTGGCGCGCCGTCCACAAGCGTGAAGCTCGTGCGCAAGGCTTCATGACGGGCCACGATGCGATCCAGCGCGCGGCGCAACGCCTCTCGGTCCAGCCGGCCGCTCAACCGCAGCCCTATCGGGATGTGATACGCTCGACTTACTCCCTCCATCTGGGCCAGAAACCACAGCCGCTGTTGGGCAAAGGACAACGCCAGCTCTGCTTCGCGCCCG
>JBOGJI010000256.1:0-9482 GCA_050747865.1 Thermoanaerobaculia bacterium | reverse complement strand
CGATCACCTACTGGACGTTCCTGATCGGGACCTTCGCCTTGGCGGGGATGCCGCCGCTCGCGGGGTTCATGTCCAAGGACCGGATCCTGGCCTCGGCCTGGGGGGCCGGGGGCGGAGGGAAGGTGCTCTGGATCGTAGGACTGCTGACCGCGGGCTTGACCGCCTGCTACATGCTGCGAGCTGTCCTGTTGACCTTCCACGGTCGCTTCCGCGGCGACGAGAGTGCGGCCGAGGGGGCCACAGCAGCTCAACATGGCCACGGGTTCCGCGGCCACGCCGCCGGCACCTCGTGGGACCACGTGCACGAGTCGCCGCCGGTGATGGCGGTGCCGCTGGTGGTGCTGGCGGCGGGCTCGGTGGTGGCCGGCTGGGTGGGGATTCCCAAGCTCGGCCATCTGGATCTCGACTGGTTCGGGCACTTCCTGGAGCCGGCCCTGACGGCAGTGCACGGCGAGCATCACCACCCGGCTCTGGGCACGGAGCTGCTGCTCATGGGCCTGTCGGTGGCGGTGGCGGGAACCGGCCTGTGGCTGGCATGGAAGCTCTGGGGACCGGGGCGGGAGCTCGACGGCGACGCCTCCTTTGCCCGCCGCCTGCCCGGCCTGCGCCGTACCCTGGAGAACAAGTACTGGGTCGACGAGCTCTACGACGGCATCGTCGTGCGGCCGCTGGCCTGGCTCTCCCGGATGCTCTGGAAGGTCGTCGACACCATCGTCATCGACCGGCTGGCGGTCCATAGCGGCCCGTTCCTCGCCCGCCTGACCGGCGACGTCGGTCGCTTCACGACCACCGGCAACCTGCGCAACTACGCGCTCTACTTCCTGCTCGGGGTGGCGGCGCTCGCCTGGTGGGTCCTGCGATGAACGAGCTCCTGCAGCTCCTCGCCGGCAACACCCTGACGCGACTGGTGCTCTTCCCCGCCGTCGCCTGCCTGCCGCTGCTGTTCTTCCGGCGGCAGGCCCAGCGCCCGATCAAGGTCTACGCGCTGGCCGTCGGCCTGATCGAGCTGCTGCTGACGATCGGGCTGGTGGCGACCCGCTTCCAGCCGGGCACCGGGCTGGCCGGCCTGCGCGACCTCGGCTCCGACGGCCAGCCCCTGAGCTGGATCCCCCGCTTCGGCATCCACTTCGACCTGCGGATGGACGGCATCTCGATGCCCCTGGTGCTGCTCACCGCCTTGCTGCTGCCGGTGGTGGTGCTCGCCTCCTGGCGCGGCATCGAGCGCCACTGGAAGGAGTACGCGATCTCGCTGCTGCTCCTGATCACCGGCGTGCTCGGCACTCTGCTCGCCCTCGACCTCTTCCTCTTCTACGTCTTCTGGGAGGTCATGCTGGTGCCGATGTACCTGATCATCGGCGTCTGGGGGAGCGACAACCGCATCTACGCGGCGGTGAAGTTCTTCCTCTTCACCATGGCCGGGAGCCTGTTGATGCTGGTGGGCATCCTGTGGATGGCCTGGCGGGTGCAGCAGCTCACCGGCGAGTGGGCGTTCGGTTACGACGCCTTCCTCGCCCTCGACCTGCCCTTGACCGAGCAGCTCTGGCTGTTCGCCGCCTTCGCCCTCGCCTTCGCCATCAAGGTGCCGGTCTTCCCGCTGCACACCTGGCTGCCCGACGCCCACGTCGAGGCGCCCACTGGCGGCTCGGTGATCCTGGCCGGGATCCTGCTGAAGCTCGGCACCTACGGCTTCCTGCGCTTCGCCCTGCCGCTGTTTCCCCAGGCAAGCCGGGAGCTCGCCCCCTGGATCATCACGCTGGCGGTCGTCGGGATTCTCTACGGAGCCCTGGTCTCCTGGGTGCAGGAAGACGCCAAAAAACTGGTCGCCTACTCCTCGGTCGCCCACTTGGGCTTCGTCATGCTGGGCATCGCCGCCGCCAGCCTCATGGCCTGGGAGGGCGCGCTGATCCAGATGGTCAACCACGGACTGTCCACCGGCGCCCTCTTCCTGCTCGTCGGCATGCTCTACGAGCGGCTGCACACCAAGCGGTTCGATGACCTGGGCGGGCTGGCTCGGGCGATGCCCTGGTTCGCCTTCTTCCTCGTCTTCTCGGCGCTCGCCTCGGTGGGCCTGCCACTGCTGAACGGCTTCGTCGGCGAGTTCCTGATCCTCGTCGGCTCCTGGCGCGCCGGCCTCGTCTGGCCCACCGTGCTGGCGACCTTCGGCGTCGTCCTCGCCGCCGTCTACATCTTGAAGCTCCTCTACCGGATCCTCTGGGGACCGCTGACGGCCAAGGCCGATCACGGCGTGCACGACCTGACGCCGCGCGAGATCGGCATCCTGGCGCCCTTGGCCCTGCTTATGCTCCTCATCGGCATAGCACCGGAGCGCTTCCTCGCCCCCAGCCGCCCGGATCTCGAGGCGACTCTCGAACGCTACAGGGCGGCGGCCGCGGCGGCTCCCCCGGAGGTCCCTCGCCTGCGTGACGCGGTCGGGCTGGCTGCGACCGACCCGGGAACGGGAGACGAGACGCGATGAATCTCCCGATGGCGATCAGCCGTGCCGACCTGGCTTCGCTCGCTCCGGAGCTGGTGCTCACCGGCTTCGGGATCCTGGTGCTGCTCCTCGACGCCTTCCTGCCGCGCTGGAAGGCCCTGGCGACGCCGCTGACGCTGCTGGCGCTGGCCGGCGCGGCGTGGACCGCGCCCGGCTTCGGCGGCGCCAGCGCCAGCTTCCACGGTCTCATCGAGGCGACCCCGGTGACCTGGGCGGCGACCCAGATCGTCCTGTTGACCGCGGTCATCTCGTTGCTGGCCGCCCACGGTTACCTGAAGCACGAGGGCATTCTCACCGGCGAGTACCACGCCCTGTTCCTCTGGTGCGTCGTCGGCCTCACCTTGATGGCGCGGGCGCGCGAGCTGCTCACCATCTTCCTCGCCCTGGAGCTGCTGTCGATCTGCCTCTACAGCCTCGCCGGCTTCCACCGGCGACTCGCCATTGCCACCGAGGCGGCGCTCAAGTATTTCCTCATGGGGGCGTTCGCCAGCGCTTTCATCCTCTACGGCGTCGCCCTGGTCTACGGCGCCACTGGCACCACCGAGCTGGCCGGCATCGCCGGCGGCATGGCGGCCAGCGGCCTCGCCTGGCCCGTCTGGCTGGGCCTCGCCCTGCTGGTTGCCGGCTTCGGCTTCAAGATGAGCCTGGTGCCGTTCCACGCCTGGGCGCCGGACGCCTACCAGGGGGCGCCGACCCCGTTCGTCGCCTTCCTCTCCGTCGCCCCCAAGGCTGCTAGCGCGATCGTGCTCCTGCGGGTCGTCGAGGTCACGACGGTGACCGCGGGAGGGCCGGACTGGAGCAGCCTGATCGCCGCCCTCGCCGTCGCCTCGATGCTGGTCGGCAATCTGCTCGCCCTGGTGCAGCGCGACATCAAGCGCATGCTGGCCTACTCGGGGATCGCCCACATGGGCTACCTGCTCATCCCGCTGGTGACGCTGAACGACGCCTCGTGGCGGGCCGTTCTCGTCTACCTGCTGGCCTACGCGCTGATGAACGCCGGCGCCTTCGCCATCGTCGCCGTGCTCTACCGGCGGCCGGGCGAGCAGCATCTGATCTCCGAGCTGTCCGGCTGGGGGTACCGCTTCCCCCTGCTCGGCGCCTGCCTCACCGTCTGCATGGTCTCGCTCGGCGGCATCCCGCCGACCTTCGGCTTCATCGGCAAATACCTGGTCTTCCTGCAGGCGGTGGAGACCGGGCACCTGGGGCTGGTCCTCGTCGGCGTCGTGACCAGCCTGCTCGGCGTCTACTACTACCTGCGCGTCGTCTACACCCTCTACATGAAGGCCGAGGAGCGCGCCCCCGAGGGCCTGCGGCTCGACGTCGCCGGCCGCGTTGCAGCAGTCGTGGCCGCGCTCGCCACCCTCTTGCTCGGCCTCTGGCCGACCCGGCTGCTCGCCTGGCTGCTCGCCGCCGTCCCCGGCTAGAGGGCCCCGCACAGTGAGCCGGCCCAGCGACGTCTCCTCGTTGACGCTCCATCGCCTGTCGGTCTATCTGCGCTCGCTCCAGCGCCTGCAGGAAAAGGGCGTGACGGAGATCTCCTCGCACGAGCTGGCCCGCCGCTTCCACCTCTCCCCCACCCAGATCCGCAAGGATCTCGCGCAGTTCGGCGAGTTCGGCATCCGCGGGGTCGGGTATCGCGTCGACCACCTGGAAGAGCGCCTGCGTTCGCTCCTCGGCCTCGACAGCTGCCGCCACATGGTGCTCGTCGGCGTCGGCAACCTGGGCCGGGCGCTGCTCCACCACCCCGGCTTCAACTCGTCGAGCTTCCGCTTCGTCGGCGCCGTCGATTCCGACCCCAAGAAGATCGGACGCCGTGTCGGCGACCTCGTCGTCGAGCCCCCCGAGGCGCTGCCGCGTCTGGTCGAGCGCTCGACAGCCGAGATCGGGATCCTCGCCGTCCCGGCCGACGCGGCGGCGGCGAACGCCGCGGCGCTGGTGGCGGCCGGCATCCGCTCCATCCTCAACTTCGCGCCCGCGCGCCTTCCCGAACGCCCCGGAGTCCGCACCCTCCACGTCGACCTGCGCATCAGCCTCGAAGAGCTCGGCTACTTCCTGCTCCACACGGAGCGCGGCTCACGGCGCTCGACCCGCTAGTGTTGGAGACACAACACTAGGGTGACGCTAACCGACGCGAGTCGGCACGACGGTGCCGATCTCGGCAGCGGCTCGCTCGAGGCCGGGGTCGCGCTCCACGGGGTAGGGATGGATGGCCGACTCCAATCGTCGCAGGGGCTCGGGAAGGGCGTCGAGCTGGGTGCGGCAGCGTTCGCGGGCGGTCTCGAGCGTCGGGTGGACGAGCAGGCGGCCCTCCACCATGACCGGCTCGAGCAGCGGCTCCTCGCCGCCCGCCGGCTCGTCGTCGGCGAGCGTGATGCGGTCGCCGGCCATGCGGCCGTCGACCGTCAGGCGGTAGACCTGTTTCTTGCCCGGCCAGGTGCGCTTGCCGGCGGAGAGCTTCTGGCGCGGCACGACTTCGCCGTTCACCTCAACGTCGACCAGCTTGTAGATGCCGCCGACGTAGGGCGCGTCGGCCGAGGTGGCGAGCTGGGTGCCGACGCCGAAGGCGTCGATCGGCACCCGCTCGGCGCGCAGACGGGCGATCTTTCGCTCGTTGAGGTCGCCGGAGGCGAACACCTTCACGTCCCGGCGGCCTGCCTCGTCGAGCAGCTCGCGGACGGCCCGCGAGAGAGCCGCCAGGTCGCCGCTGTCGAGGCGCACGGCGGCGAACGGCACTCCCAGCTCGAGGGCATGGCGTACGCCGTCGAGGGAATCGTAGGTGTCGACGAGGAAGGTGGTGTGCTGCGGGAAGGTCTCCACGTAGTTGCGGAACGCCTCGCTCTCCGACTCGAAGGCGAGGATGAAGCTGTGCGCCATGGTGCCGGTGACCGGGATCCCCAGGCGCTGCCCGGCGAGGACGTTCGAGGTCGAATCGAAGCCGGCCAGGTAGGCCGCGCGGGCCACCCAGGTGGCCGCCTGGGGGCCGTGAGCACGGCGGCCGCCGAACTCCGCCAGGCCGATCCCCTCCGCCGCCAGGCGCACGCGCGCCGCCTTGCTGGCAACCATGGTCTGGAAGTTGACGGTCGACAGCAGGAGGGTCTCGACTATCTGGGCTTCGAGCAGGGAGCCGGTGACGCGCAGGACGGGCTCCTCGGGGAAGAAGATGGTCCCCTCTGGCATGGCGGTCACGTTGCCGCGGAAGCGGAAGGCGCAGAGCGCGTCGAAGAAGCTGTCTGTTACGCCCTGGAACGGCTGCAGCGAGCGCAGGTAGGCGATCTGCTCGTCGCCGAACGCGAGCTGCCTGAGCGCGGCCAGCGCCTGCTCGAGGCCGGCGAAGACCAGGAAGTTCCGGTCGCGCGGCAGGCTGCGGACGAAGAGCTCGAAGCTGCCGCGGCGTTCAGGGGCGCGGCGGTGGTATACCGCGGCCATGGTGAGCTGGTAGAGGTCGGTGGCGAAGGCGAGGTCGCCTTCCTCTAAGGTCAGCGGATCGAGACGAGACGGTTCCCGCATCGTTGCCCTCGATTATACGTGCCGTGAGTATTACCAGCTCGCGTTGGCGCGCCCCTGTGGCCTGCGCCCCCCACCCGCGGGCGTCTGAGAGGGATGGCGGTAGCGGCTGATGGAGCTGCCGCCGTAGGTGCGGCGATCGATGCGGATCAGGGGTCCGGCGGCCTCGGGGGTCGGAGTAGCGGCCGCGTGCTCCAGTGTCAGCTCGCCGTCGGGTCGGACGAGCGGGGCGGCCGCGATCAGGAGGGCTTCGTAGTCACGGAGCTCGTAGGGGGGGTCGGCGAATACGAGGTCGAAGGGCTCGTGTGCTCCCGCGAGTTGCTGAAGCTGGTCCGGTAGGGACAGCCGGAGGGCAATCAGGGTGTCGGCTCCGAGGGCGTCTCGGTTCGCGGCGACGGCGCGCAGGGCCCTGGGGTCGGTGTCGACGGCGACGGCCTCGTGGGCGCCGCGGGACAGGGCTTCGAGGGCGACGGCGGCCGCGCCGCAGTAGAGATCCAGGACGCGCGCTCCGGGCACGGCGTCGGCCCAGATCGAGTACAGGGCCTCGCGCACGCGCTGCTCGGTCGGCCGCGCGCCGGGCGCCGAGGTCAGCGCTCGACCGCGCCAGGCGCCGCCGGCGATGCGGAGCCCGCTGCGGCCTCGGCGTGCCTGGCTAGCCATTCTCGTGCCTCATGGAGGGCGAACTCGAGCTCCTCGTCTGGGGTGATCCGGCCGTCCAGCCGGGCGGCCCGGGTGGCCTCCAGGGCCGTCCCGACGGCCGGCCCTTCGCGCACACCTCGTTGCAGGAGATCTTCTCCCGTGATGGTGAGCTCGAGGAAGCGGTCCTGTTCGAGAAAGCGCCGGACGCGCTCGCGCGCGGCGCCGCCGGTGAGCGCCATCGCCAGGAGCAGCAGGTCGTCGGCCAGCTCGCCGAGCAGCGCCGCCACCTGGCTTGGCGGCGTGTCGTCCTGGAGTCTGCGTAGCGCCTCGCGGAGCCGCCGGCGCTGGGAGGTCAGGGCTTGCGCGTCGTCGCGTCCCAGCGCCCAGCGACGGGTCAGCTCCTGCATCTCGGCCGGCCCCAGGTCCCAGGTCAGCGCGAGGAGGAGCAGGCGCCACTCGGCGAGCGATTTCAGCTCCAGGCCTTCGAGCTCGGCCCATTCGAGAGCCGCTCTTGCGGCTCGCAGGCGCTCCCTCCACTCCTCGTTCCGCGCCAGGTCGGGGTGGAGGACGCCGAGCACGCCCAGCTCGTGCAGCCGGTCGAGCGCCCGCAGCGCGGTGCTCGCATTGGCGAGCAGGCGGCGGACCTCGTCGCGCAGGCGAGAGCCGGAGAGGCGGCCGAACACGCCCTCTTCGAGGGCGACGAGCAGCAAGCGCTCGGTCTCGTCCGCCAGGGTGAAGCCGAGGCGGGCTTCCAGCCGCACGGCGCGCAGGGCGCGGGTCGGGTCGTCGATGAACGACAGGCTGTGCAGCACGCGCAGGGTGCGGCGCTCGATGTCGCGCAACCCGCCGAAGTAGTCGATCAGCTCGGGGCGCGGCTCGGGACCGAGGCGGATGGCGAGCGTGTTGATGGTGAAGTCGCGCCGGTAGAGGTCCTGGCGCAGGGCGCTGGTCTGCACCTCGGGCAGCGCCGCTGGCGCCCGGTAGAACTCACTGCGGGCGGTCGCCACGTCGATGTGCCGGCCCTCGGCGTCGATCACCACCGCGGTCATGAACGGCTCGTGCACGCGCACCCTGCCACCGATCCTCTCGGCCAGCCGGCGGGCGAAGGCCGGGCCGTCCCCCTCGACGACGATGTCCAGGTCGCGGTTGTCGCGTCCCAGGTGGAGGTCGCGCACCAGCCCGCCGACGAGGTAGACCGGCGTCCTGGTCTGCTGCGCCACCTCGCGAACGATGCGGATCGATCGCCGCAGCGGCTCGACGAGGCCGTCGAGGAGCTCCACGATGCCCGCGCGCCGGCGCTTGATCTCGGTCTGCCGGTGCGCCGAGACCTCCGGTCCCGGAGCGGGCTCGGCAGCCAGGTAGCGCAACACGGACATGCGGCTGACCACACCCTCCGCCTGTCCCGCCGCGACGTCGCCCACGAGGATCAACCGCTGGCGCTCTTCAAGCATCCGCCGCGCCACCCGCTCGGCTGGCGCGTCGGGCACTTCCCAGGCGAGCTCCGCCTCCATGACGTCGGTGACCGGCCGGTGACCCATCTCGTGGGCCAGCGCCGCGTCCAGTTGCTGGCGCGTGGTCACCCCGACGACCCGGCCTCCCTCGCCGACGACCGGCGCGGCGTTGATGCGCAGTCGGTTGAGCTCCGTCTTGGCCGCCGCGACGTCGAGCCCGGAGGCAACCGTGGCCACGGGCTTGACCATCAGCTCGCGCGCCGTGCCGCGCGCCGGCAGCACCGCCTCCAGGTGGCTCAGCAGGCGCTCGCGTGCCTCCAGGACGGCTACCCCGCGGAGACTGCCGGCCGCTGCCGTGGCGTGCCCGCCGCCGTCCGAGACAGCGGCGAGGATGTCCCCGAGGTCACATCCCTGTACCCTGCCGCGGGCGATGAGGCTGACCCGCTCGCCCTCGCCGAACAGGGCGAAGACGGCGTCGAGGTCGAGGATCTCCTGGCAACGGCTGACCAGCGGCGCCAGCTCCTCGACGTAGCGGCCCAGCTCCAGGTCGACGATCCCGATGCGGTGGCCGCGCAGCCGCTGCACCTCGAGGTCGCGGACCATGGCGTGCAGGATCTCGAGATGCTCCCGGTCGAGGCTGCGCACCGCGTGCCGGCGCACCAGAGCCAGGTCGGCGCCGAGCCCGAGCAGATGTGCGGCCGCCGCCATGTCGCGCGGCGTCGTGGTGTCGTAGGCCAACGAACCGGTGTCTTCGTAGATGCCGGCGAGGAGCAGGTCGCGTTCCAGCGCCTCGGGGGCGATCCCGCGACGCTTGAGCTCCTCGACCATCAGCGTCGAGGTGGCGCCGACCGACGGGTCGACGACTCCTTCCCCGGCGGCCACATCGTCGTCGCCCTCGGTGTGATGGTCGTAGACGACAACCGGCAGACCCTGCCGCTCCGCCAGCCACTCGGCCACCACGCCGATGCGGCCGCACTGCCGGATGTCGCACAGGATGATCCGCTCGAGCGCTTCCGGCACGACGTCCCGCCGCCGCACCTCGGGCAGCTCGATCCCCTCCTCCTCCAGCAGCCGCCGCACCGACTCCTCCTTCGACCCGGGAAAGAAGAGCCGAGCTCCGGGGTGCATCCGGCGCGCCGCCAGCATCGAGCCGACGGCGTCGAAATCCGCCCCAAGATGCGTGACAATCAGCTCCCGCGGCGCCTCCACCCCGCCATTCTACGGACGGCGCGGGCTAAGAGCCTGTGAATGAATCTCCCATGGGTCGCGCGCCAGGGGCTTCTCGGTCGTATGCAAGACATCATAGGGCAGCCGCGTCCTGAGTCGCGGTCGCGGCAGGTGGCTTCCATGCAGATCGTCAAGGTGTTGCCGGCCCCCCTCGTCGGGGTCATGCT